>WFQE01000097.1 GCA_015487165.1 Paracoccaceae bacterium
CGATACAGGGAAGAACACTGCGGACAACCGCGATTACCCGTGGTGGTGGCAGGTTGTGCCTTCCCGGATCGATCCGGCTACGGGTCTCGGATAGCCAGCACCGAATGGCGAAAAACCTGCGGCGCCTTGGTCTGAACGGCAGGAACCCGGCGTTTGTTACCTGTACCGACAGGTTTCAACTGCGGCTCAATGCCGGGGCCACGATGCCACGCGTTCACCAGAGGCAAGACCACACGTCAGCGCAATTCGAACCGCGTCACGATTGAATTTTTCGCTCCGTAGTGTTGCCATGCCTTCTCTCCTCTGCTGGCAATCCAGGGCGGAAGCAATCTGTGACGGGTCCACATGAAATGCTTCATCTGAAATTCCGCAACAATAACAATCCCACGAACCGTGACAAAGCCAAAGGCACAGGTCAACAAGAAACCCGGGCCACCCGGCCCGGGTCGTGTGACAAGCGAGGGCGCGCTTCAATGCTGCTCAGGCAGCTTTTGAAACTGCCTTCTTCTCGCTTTTCCCTTCGATCGTCTTGGTCGACTTGATCTCGATCCGCCGCGGTTTGAGCGATTCGGGGATCTCGCGCACCAGATCGACATACAGCATGCCGTTCTCGATGGTGGCGCCGGTCACGATCACATGGTCGGCCAGCTGGAACCGTTTTTCGAACGACCGCTGTGCGATGCCACGGTGCAGGTAGGTTTTCTTTTCCTCTTCGCCGTCATCCGCCTTGTGGGCCGAGATCAACAGCTGGTTGTCGCGCACTTCCACCGTCAGATCGTCTTCGGTGAAACCGGCAACAGCAATCGAGATGCGATAGGCATCTTCGGCGGTCTTCTCGATGTTGTAGGGCGGATAGCTGTTCTGACCCATGTCACCCGAAAAGGCGCGATCGATCAGATCGGCAAAGTGGTCAAAACCCACGGTCGACCGGTACAGCGGTGTGAAATCAAAGTTTCTCATTGTTGCATCCTCCTTTGAGCGATGTCACGTTGCGGCCCTCCCTTCGGGACAGGCCATTGACTCCAACTGACAGGCCCTCGAAGAGGCACCTGTCAATCGAGATATGGGAAGGATTTTCGCCTCGTCAAGAGGTCAGGGCTGAAGGAATTTAGCCCCTGTTTTCCGCGTGTTGCGCGAGCTGACCGGCTGAATTCTGGTAAACACCCCGTCGCTGTTGTCCAAAACCCTGATCAGTGTTTCCAGTGGGCGGCCAAGGGATGTTCCCAATGAAACCGCGCGGTTCTTCCATTCGGCCTTGGCCGAGATGATCGAGGCAATGCGGGGCACCCCATTTTCGATTACAAAGATCGGAGAACCCGATGCGCCAAAGGTGACCTGACAGGAAAGAACCAGAACCCCCGGATCGCGGCCCAGCACCTTGCAGCTGTCCTGCAATGCGGGCACCTCGGGGTGATTGCGCGAATAGCTGACAACCTCGACCCGCTGTCCGATGCGCGGGCGCCGTGCCCAGCCAAACGGCATGATGCGACTGTTGCGAATTGGGCGGTCAAGTTCAATCAGGGCGATGTCGGTCGAGACACGTTCCAGCTTGCGGGGGCTGTTATATTGATAGCCCTTGTGGATGATGACCCGCCTTGCCGAACGCACTGCCGCGGCCCGACCCTGGCGCCATCCGGCCAGAAACTCGATATTCCGTGTTGGCACACGCTGGCCTGTCCGCTTGTCGAACATGCAGTGCGCGGCCGTCAGCACAAGATCGGGGCGAATAAGCGCGCCGGTGCAGAAACCCGTTCCGACAAGTTCGACCTTGCCGACGGCCTCCCAGGCACGGGCGTTATCCGCCGATACAAGTGAGATGGCTGACTTGAAATCCCTGGCATGAGCCCCGGTTGCTGCGAACCAGGTGGCCAGGATGAGCAGAAATATTTTTCTCATTGCGCGTTCCCGATTACGCGCCCCCACAGATCACAATAGAAAACCTTGCGGCGAAACTATGGCCGCTTTGTGGGATTGTCGGGAAACCTCATGGCAATTTTCGGCAGCTGCCCCTATCAGCCACCAATCGTTGACAATGCCGGCGGCCTGGGCCCTCCGGTGGCCCAGTCGAGCAACTCTACCGTATGCACAACCGGCACCTCTGCGCCCGAGCCGATCTGGATCATGCAGCCGATATTGCCCGCGGCGATGACCTGCGGTTCGGTTTCAGCCAGAGTTGCCAGCTTGCGCTTCTTCAATTCACCCGCAATTTCCGGCTGCAACAGGTTGTAGGTGCCCGCCGAGCCACAGCAAAGATGCGGATCGCGGGGCTCGACCACCTGAAAGCCTGCCCGTTTCAACAAGGTCTTGGGATGGGTCTTGATCTGCTGGCCATGTTGCAGGGAACAGGCCGCGTGATAGGCTACGCGCAGGGGTTCTGCACCGCCCTCGGGCAGGTCAAGCTCCATCAACAGCTCGGATATGTCGCAGGCCAGTTCCGAAACCTTGGCCGCATCCTCGGCCAGCGGGTCATTGCGAAACATGAACCCGTAATCCTTGACCGTGGTGCCACAGCCCGAGGTATTGATGACGATGGCATCCAGCCCCTCGCCACGATATTCGTTCATCCAGGCCCGGATGTTGCGCGCAGCCGAGGCATGGCTTTCATCGGTCTTGCCCATGTGATGTGTCAGCGCCCCGCAACACCCCATGCCGCGCGCGATCACCACTTCGCAACCGTGGCGCCGCAGGATGCGGATGGTCGCATCATTGATGTCGGTGTTCAGCGCCCGCTGCGCGCAGCCGGTCATCAGCGCAACACGGCGCTTGCGCGGCCCGATCGCGGGAAACACCTGCGGGTCGTCATTGCGGCTTACGGGCGGCAGGCTGTCCGGGGCAAATTCCATCATCGCCCGCAGCTTGCCCGGAAGCAGCCGCCGAAAGGGCCGCCCCATCCACGCTCCCAGAATGGCCAGCCTGAAGCGGCCCGGATAGGGCAGGATGCGCGCCAGCGTCCAACGGATCATGCGATCCATCAGCGGGCGCTTGTAGGTCTTGTCGATATGCTCGCGCGCCAGATCGACAAGATGCATGTAATGCACACCCGACGGGCAGGTGCTCATACAGGACAAGCAGGACAGACAGCGATCGATGTGCTTGACCGTGCGCGCATCTGCCGGCCGGTTGTTTTCCAGCATGTCCTTGATCAGGTAAATGCGCCCGCGGGGGCTGTCCAGCTCGTCCCCCAGCACCTGATATGTGGGGCAGGTCGCGGTGCAGAACCCGCAATGCACGCATGTGCGCAGGATATCATTGGCAACCTTGATCCCCGGGTCGCGCAGCTGTTCGGGTGAAAAATTCGTCTGCATGTGTTTCTACCCCATCAGCCCGGGGTTCAGAATGCCCCTTGGATCGAATTTCTCTTTCAGCCCGGTCTCCAGCGCCGCCACGGGCGCGGGGCGCGGATGGAACCGTCCAAGCCGCGCAACCGTATCGGCGCTGGCTCGGATGATCCGCGCATGTCCAGGCAGATCGCCCATGGCCGCACGCAGATCCGCACCCTCGGGCACCAGGGCCCAGACCAGCCCGCCGCCCCAGTTATGGATCACTTCCGCCCCAAAAGCCGCGCGCAGGGCTGCGGCGGCAACCGGCCCATCCGAAGGCTTGAGCGACAAGCGCCAGACATCCCCCGCGCGCCCTGCGAAATCCTCGACATCGCGAATCCGTTTCCACAAGGCGGCATTGCGTGCGGCGTCATCCTCGACGCTGACCTCACCAAAGTTGCCCAGCAATTCGCGCAAACGCCCTGCCCGATATGCCACCGAATCGGCAAAGCCCTCGACCCGCACCAGGGTGCGCGCGTCGTCCCCCCGCCCGATATGCGCGGCCCCCGACACGTCATAGGCCGAGCCAAGCGCCCTGCTCAGCGCCTTGACCGCCGTCACATCATCCAGCCCATGCACGATCACCGTGGCCACCGCCTCGGCCGCCGGCAGCACCTTCAGCGAAACCTCACTCAGCACCCCCAGCGTGCCCCAGCTGCCGGCCATCAGCTTGACCAGATCATAGCCGGTGACGTTCTTCATCACGCGCCCGCCACTCTTGATGACACGCCCATGCCCGTCAACAAACCGCACCCCCAGCAGGAAATCACGGCAGGCCCCCGCCTGCACCCTGCGCGGCCCCGAGATATTGGCCGCAACAACACCGCCGATGGTTGGCTCACCTTCACTGCCCATGACGGGACGAAAATCCATCGGCTCGAACGCCAGACGCTGGCCTTCGCCGGCCAGCAGAGCCTCGACCTCGGCCAACGGCGTTCCCGCGGCAACAACCAGTGTCAGCGCACCCGGCTCATACAGCCTGACGCCAGAAATCCCGACCTGCAACACACCGCCCGAAACCGGCAGTCTCGTGCCACCACCCACCACCTGCAGCGGCCCTTTCGCCCCGGCGATTGCCTCGGCCAGTTCGCTTTCGCTTGTCACCATCATCTTCTTCTTTGTCCAAATACGTCCGGGGGAGTCGCGTCAGCGACGGGGGCAGCGCCCCCTATTCAGCCGCCATGGGCCGCGCGCGCCGCTCCGCAGTCGCCGCCAGGGGAAACACCTTGGCCGGGTTCAACAGCCATGCCGGATCGAACACATCCTTGACCGCCATCTGCGCATCCAGATCATCGGCATTGTACTGCGCATCCATCAGCTCGCGCTTTTCCACGCCAACCCCGTGTTCACCGGTCAGGCAACCGCCCACCTCGACGCATAGTTTCAGGATATCGGCCCCCATGGATTCGGCCTTTTCCAGATCGCCAGGCTTGTTCGCGTCATACAGGATCAAGGGGTGCATGTTTCCGTCGCCCGCGTGAAACACATTGCCGACACCCAGCCCGTATTCGCCCGACAGCTCGCCAATGCGCCGCAGAACGAAAGGCAGCTGCGAAACTGGGATCGTGCCGTCCAGACACATGTAATCGTTGATCTGCCCCATTGCCCCGAACGCAGCCTTGCGCCCGGCCCAGATACGGGCCGATTCCTCGGCGCTGCCGCTTTCGCGGATCTCGACGGGGTTGTGGCGCTGGCCGATCTCGATGATCCGCGCCAGTTGCTGGGCGATTTCCGCCTCGGACCCCTCGACCTCGACAATCAGCAGGGCCTCGACATCGGGATACCCCGCGCCAACAAAATTTTCTGTCGCACGAATGACGGGGCGGTCCATGAATTCGATCGCAACCGGGAGGATGCCCGCCTTGATGATATCGGAAACACAGGCGCCAGCCTCTTCGTTGCTGTCGAAACCCATCATCACCGGGCGCGCGCCTTCGGGCTTGTGCAGGATGCGCAGGGTTGCCTCGGTCACGACACCAAGCTGCCCTTCCGACCCGCAGATCAACCCCAGCAGATCCAGCCCCGCCATGTCGGCATAAGGGCCGCCGAGGTCGATGATGCTGCCATCCATCAGCACCATCTTCACGCCCATCAGGTTGTTGGTGGTCACGCCATATTTCAGACAATGCGCGCCGCCCGAATTCATGGCGATATTGCCGGCAATGGCGCAGGCCAACTGGCTCGATGGGTCGGGGGCGTAGAAAAACCCCTCATCCTCGACCGCGCCGGTGACCGAAAGGTTGGTCAGCCCCGTCTGAACGCGAATAAAGCGGTTTTCATAGTCGGTTTCCAGAACCCGGTTGAGCCGCGCGACACCAAGGATGACGCTGTCTTCGGTCGGCAAGGCCCCGCCCGCCAGCGAGGTGCCGGATCCGCGCGGCACCACCGGCACGCCCTCGTCATGGCAGATCTTCAGGGCCGCCGCGACCTCTTCGGTGCTGGCAGGCAGCACCACGGCCAGCGGCGGGCAGCGATAGGCCGACAGCGCGTCGCATTCATAGGCGCGGGTTTCCTCGGGGGCGTCGATCACGGCGTCATCGGGCAAGACCGTTCTCAGACGGCGAACGATGTGATCCTTGCGCGAAAGGATCGTCTGATCGGGTGTGGGCATTTGCATGGCGGAGCCTCGCGACGCTGGCAGTATTGGTAAATTTATCTTACCAATTACCCCATTTTTCGCGGCAGGTCCAGCTCAAGCGGCCATTATCTGCCCTCACGCCGCCATGCGAGTACCAGCAAGGCCGCCGCCACCAGCAAGAACCACAGCGGCAGGACCAGCGAAGTCAGACGTATGCCTGTTGTCACATAGGCGTTGCGGGGGGTGATCCCGATCCAGCCCCGGCCCGCAGCCGGGCGCCCCGACCGGACAAGCCGGATCGACGGCACCCCATTGGACAGGCGCAGCACCCCGCCATGCGCGCCCTTGACCCAGGGGGCAAGCTTGTCGGCCGTTGCGACCGTGTCCTCGTATTCCCGTGGCGCCACCGGCCCAAGGGCAACTACCGCCTTGAGGGGCTCGGATTTGCCGGAATTTTCCTGCAGGCGATAAAGGCCATCCTCGGCGCCCTTGAAACGGTATTCATAGCGCCCCGGCCCGACCTGGCGCATTGCGACCACCTCGGCCTTGCCGTTGGGCGCGGTGATGGTCAGCCTTGGCGTGATGTCCGCCATCGACCTGCGCACAACGGTGACTGTCCGCCCCTTGGCGCTGGCGGAAAGGGATTCCTCTTCCAGTTCCGGTTCCTTCATCATCCAGTGCGCCAGACGCCGCAACAGTTCAAGCTGCGGCCCACCGCCTTCGAACCCGCGGCTCCATAGCCAGGCCTGATCTGATGCCAGAAGGGCAACGCGCCCCTTTCCCACGCGATCCAGAATCAACAGGGGCTTGTCGTCAGGCCCGGTCATCACGACCTGCCCCCGCATGCGCTGAATATCGATCATGCGGAACCAACGCCCCCAGCCGGGTGTGCCGTCACTGGCCGGGGGGCGCGGGGCGTAATCCGGCAGGCCGCGGGTCACCGGATGGCGCAGGCCCAGGCTGGAAAGTCGAGGGACAAAGCCCTTTTCATATACTCTTGCGGTCGGGCGCCCCGGCAATACCTGCGCCAACGGCGAGCGATATATGCTTTCAACCCCGGCAAATGCCGGGCCCGCGGCAACCAGCACAGCGCCGCCGTCGCGGACATAGCGGGCGACATTCTGCAAATACAGCGGCGGCAATATCCCGCGCAGACGATAGCGGTCAAAGATGATCAGATCGAACTGGTCGATCTTGTCCATGAACAGCTCGCGCGTCGGAAAGGCGATCAGGGACAGCTCGTTCACGGGAACGCCGTCCTGCTTGCCCGGAGGTCGCAGGATGGTGAAATGCACCAGATCGACCGAGCTGTCCGATTTCAGCAGGTTGCGCCATGTGCGCTCTCCGGCATGAGGTTCGCCCGAAACAAGCAGCACGCGCAGACGATCACGCACGCCGTTAATGGCAACCACCGCACGGTTATTTCGTTCGGTCAGCTCTCCTTCGGCTTTGGGGACCGAAAACTGCACCACGTTCTGCCCGCCATGGGCAAGCTGCAAGGGCAGCTCCAATTCCTGGCCGATACCCACGTTGAAATTTTGCGCTGGGGCCCCGTCGATCGAAATCTTCAGCGTTGTGGATCCCGCAAGTGCGGGCGGCACCTTGCCCTTGTCCTCGATCTTCAGCCGCAGCGTGACCGGCTCGCCAAGAATGGCAAAGGCCGGGGCATTGATGATGACAAGGCGGCGGTCCCAGTCTTCGGGTTTTCCCGTCAGCAAGGCATTCACCGGCGCAGGCATATCCGGGGCAAGCTGCATGTCATGCACCTGGCCGTCGCTGATCAGCACCGCACCCGCGATGCGGTTGCGAGGCACCTCTGCGGCCGCGCGTGCCAGCGCAGTCATGGCAAGGGTTCCCGCGTCGCTGTCAGGGGGGGCATCGCCGACAACCACCGTCCTGACATCGACATTGCCAATCCGGTCGAGCTTTTCCTTCAACGCGGCCAATGCGCGGTCTGTCTGGTCTGGGCGCCCGGCTATCTGCTGGCTGGAGCTGCGATCCACCACTACAAAGACGATATCGGAAAGCGGCTTGCGCTGTTCCTGACGCAGGGAAGGGTTTGCAATCGCCACCAACAGAACGACCGAGGCCAGCGCCCGCAGCCACCACCCCGGCAAACGCCGCCACAGCGCCAGCAGGATCAGCACAAGGGAAACCGCGGCAAGCGTCGCGACCAGGATCAGCGGGACAAGGGGCGAAAACTGGATGTCGGTGATCATGCTACTGCCCCAGCCGTTGCAACAGCGCAGGCACGTGAACCTGGTCGGATTTGTAGTTTCCGGTCAGCACATACATCACCAGATTGACCCCGAACCTGAAAGCCATCTCGCGCTGGCGCTCGCCCGCATATCCGCCACGCCCGACGGGGTAGAGGTATTCGCCGTTCCTTCCCATCGCCCAGGCAGAGGCCCAGTCATTGCCACCGATCACGACCGGCGAAACCCCGTCATTGAGATTGCGAAACGGCATTCCCTCAAGCTTGACCGCATCGGGTGGTGCGGCCTCGACCCAGACATCGCCATTTGCAAATCGCCCCGGAAAACTTTGCAAAAGATAAAAGCTGCGGGTCAGCACATGGTCGGCCGGCACCGGTTCCAGCGGGGGGATATCAAGGCTGTTTGCGATCTGACGCAGGCGCTGGCCCGCTGCGGTTGTTCCACCAAAGGCCGAAATGTCGGCATCACGCGTATCGAACAGGATCATCCCGCCGCTTTGAAGATAGGCGTTGATCCGGGAAACCGCCTGTTTCGATGGCAATGCCTGGTCGCCAGAAATCGGCCAGTAGATCAGGGGAAAGAAGGCAAGTTCGTCCTTCTCAAGGTCAACTCCGATCGGGGCCGCCGGCTCGATCGCCGTGCGCTGGGCCAGCACCTGTGACAACCCCCTCAGCCCGTCACGCGAGGTTGCGTCAATGTCGGGATTTCCCGTGATCACATAGGCCAGCACCGTATCGCGGGTCGCCTTGATTGCCAGCTGCTCGGGCACGGTCTGCGCCATTGCGGGCGGCTGCGGGATCAACACAAGGCCCAGCGCAAGAATGCCAAGCACCGCCCCGCGCACACCCGACAGGCGCCCGGCCACCCAAAGCGTTGCAAGGATGTCGAGCCCCATCAACAGCAGCGCAACGGCAAGAAGCCACCCCTTCATCGGCTGCTCGTGCCGTGCAACCATAGGCCCGAGCCTGGTTCCGGCGGGCCAGGCTGCCGGCGCAAGGCTGCGATCGGCGGCAATCACGTTCAGTGCATATTGCTGCCCGCGGTTGCGATAGGTGCCGGGCGGCATGTCTGGCCCGGTCATCCCGACGGCCAGCCTGTCGCCCCCGACCGCAGGCAGATCGTCCGCCTTGTGTACGACCCCATAGGCATCGAGAACCCGCTCGGGTTTCCAGTTGCGGCCCTTCAGATCCTCGGGCCCCAGCGCCGCACCACGGGTGGTCACAGCCAGTCGTTCAAGCATCTTCACGAACAGGCCCGACAGGGGCAATGTCGACCATTCCGCATTGGCAGTCACATGAAACAGCACCACCTGCCCCTTGCCCAGACTGGCCCTTGTCACAAGCGGGGTGCCATCCTGCAACGAGGCGATGGTGCGCGCCGACAGATCCGGGCCCGGCTGTGCCACCACCTGAGAGGACACCGTGACATCATCAGGGATGGCAAGCCCGAAGAAGGGGGATTCCTTGTCAAATGCCAGCAGATGACGCGGAGAGCCCCAGGACATCGCGCCCCCCACATTGCGCCCCCCCGGCCTCAACACCACGGGCAGCAGGGGATCGCGTTCGCCAAAAGGAAGGTTCATCGCGGCAAGCCGGGGGCCGGCAAAGCGGATCAACAGGCCACCCTTGCGGACCCACCGCGTCAGGGCATCGCGGTCAAGTGGTGCCAGTTTTCCGACATCGGCCAGAATCACCACGTCTGGGGCGGCAAGCAGGGCCTGTTCCAGCGGCGCCTCGATCAGCGACGCCGTATCCTGCAGGGCCTTTCGCAGATAATGAAGGGGCGACAGCAATTCCTGGCCTTCGCGCGGGGCAGAATCGGAAAACAGCACCACCTTGCGCCGCTTGAGGGCGTCGTCGCTCAGCGTTACCGCACCGGCGCTGTGCTGTCCGGCAATTTCGAACCTCGTGATGCGGTTCAACAGATCGGTCGGCAGCGACAAGACCAGCTCGGCCCGCCGCTCCCCGGCGGCAAAGCTGCCCCCGGCACTTGCCAGGCGGCGCTCGATCCCCGCCGGGTCAGGCCCGAAGGCCTGTATTCTGAAAGGCCGCGCGGGGCCGGAATTTTCCCGCAAGGCCGTGATGCGGATCTTGCCGTCGCGAAAGACAGACGGCGCCAACGCAAATACGGGCTGCGAGGATTGCAGCACCGTCACCTCGCCATGGCGCCCCAGCACCTTGGCAAGCTTGCCGCGACCGGGCCGTTTCAGCCCGTCCGACAGCCAGATGGTATCGAACACCCTGGCCTGTTTCGTGAGCCTCTCAAGCCGCGCGACAAGGGGCAGATAATCCGGCTCCCACGGGGCGGGGGTCAAAGAGGGCAATGCAGCCTTCCAATCGCGCGCCGCGCGAAAGGGCAACTCCGCCGTTTCACGCGGCCCGCGTGTCAGCAGGATCACCGCCGCAGGGCGCCCCTGCATGTCGGCCTGCTCCAGAACATCCCCGATCCGCGCCACGCGGTCCGCCCAGTCACGCGCACTGGCCCAGCTGGCATCGGCCAGTATCAACAGCGGACGGGCAGAACTTTTGCCAACCGCTCGGGGGTTCAGAACCGGCCCGGCAAAGCCGATGATGATGGCCGCCAAAGCCAGCATCCTGAGCAGCAACAACCACCAGGGAGTCTTGTCGGGGGTGCTTTCCGGGTCTTTCAGGCCCAGCAGCAACGTAACCGCCGGAAATCGCCGCGTGACCGCAGCAGGGGGAACCGCGCGCAACAGCCACCACAGCAGGGGCAGCGCCAGCAACCCCGCCAGCAGCTCTGGCGCATGAAACCCTATCGGCCCGATCGCAAACATTCAGCGCCCCCGCCGGAAACCGGAAATCAGCCACATCAGGGCCTGCTGCGCGCTGGCATCGGTATGGTGGCACACATAGCGCCATCCGGCGTGCCGGGCTATCGTGCCAAGCCGGTCCTTGCGTGCGGCCAGCTTTTCAAGATAGGCCTGTCGCAAGCCGCGCGCGCGCAGGGTTTCGAATTTCACCTTGCCTGACATGCTGTGGAAACGGGTTCGCCCATCATAGGGAAAGCTTTCCTCCACAGGGTCGAGAACCTGCACCAGCGCGCCACCAGCCCCCTGACCCGCGGCCCTTTGCAGGGTGGATTCAACCTCGTCGAGATCACCCAGAAAATCGGAAAACATCACCACCCGCGCCCCGCGTGGCAACGGCCGGGGCATCAGCCTGGCATGGTCCTGTTCGGGTTGCGGGCCGGTCATCTGCACCAGCAGGCGTTCGATCTGCGTGCGCCCGGTGCGCGGCGGGGTGCCATCCTGCATCATTCCCACGCGTTCCCCCCCCCGCAACAGAAGAATGGCCAGCGACAGAGCCAGCACGCTCGCGCGGTCATGCTTGGTCGGCCGCGCATTCGGATAGCCCGAAAACCGCATCGAAAGCCCGTCATCGACCCACATCAACACGGACTGCGCGGCCTGCCATTCATGCTGACGGATGAAATGCACATCCCCCCTGGCCGAGCGGCGCCAGTCTATCCGCCCGCGCTGGTCGCCAGGCTGGGCCGGCCGGTATTGCCAGAATTCATCACCCATGCCCTCTTGTCGCCGGCCATGGCTGCCATGTGTGATCGACAAAGCCAGATGTTGCGCCTCGGCCAGCAATGGCGGAAAGCGTGCGGCCTGTTCTTCGGCCGCGCGCCGAAGCCGAGCGCGGGTCGAAGGCGCGTTGTTGTTCAAGCTGCCTCCCCCAGTCGCAGCGTGCGCGCAACCATGCCGTCAATCACGTCCTCCAGACGAACACCCTGCGCCCTTGCCGCAAAGCCCAGCGCCATGCGATGGGCCAGCACCGGCCGCGCCAGGGCGGCCACATCATCGGCGCTGGGGGCAAGGCGGCCATGAAGCAGCGCCCATGCCCGCGCCGCCAGCATCAGCGCCTGCGCCGCCCGTGGCCCCGGCCCCCAGCTGACATGCTCGCGCACGTCCGGGGCGGCCTCGTCGTTTTCCGGGCGCCCGGAACGCACCAGATCAAGGATCAGGTCAACGACGGAATCGCCAACCGGCATACGACGCACGATTTTCTGCGCGTTGATCAGTTCATCAGCCGAAAAGACCGGGCTGGCCTCGGCCTCGGTTGCGCCGGTGGTGGCAAGCAGGATCTCGCGTTCGGTCTCGCGGTCGGGATAATCGACGTCGATCTGCAAAAGGAA
>WFQE01000098.1 GCA_015487165.1 Paracoccaceae bacterium
GCGTCTGGGCGAGGCGCATGGCTATCGCAACGCACAGGTCACGGTGATTGCGCCCACGGGCACGATCGGGCTGGTGATGGATTGCGACACCACCGGGATCGAGCCCGATTTCGCTCTGGTCAAGTTCAAGAAACTGGCCGGTGGCGGCTATTTCAAGATCATCAACCAGTCGGTGCCAGCCGCGCTGGAAAAGCTGGGCTATACATCGGCCCAGATCGAGGAAATCATCGCCTATGCCGTGGGTCATGGCAGCCTGGGCAACGCGCCGGGCATCAACCACACGGCGCTGTTGGGCCACGGTTTCAGCAAGGCCGAGATCGAGCGTGTCGAGGAGGCGCTGCCCAGCGCCTTTGACATCCGTTTAGTGTTCAACCAGTGGACGCTGGGCGAGGAATTCTGCCGCGGCACCCTTGGCATCCCCGAGGAAAAGCTGAACGACCCCACATTCGACCTGCTGCGTCACCTGGGCTTTACCAAGACCCAGATCGAGGCTGCCAACAACCATGTTTGCGGCACCATGACACTGGAAGGCGCGCCGCATCTGAAACCCGAACATTACAGCGTGTTTGACTGCGCCAATCCCTGCGGCAAGATCGGCAAGCGGTATCTTTCGGTCGAAAGCCACATTCACATGATGGCGGCGGCGCAGAGTTTCATCTCGGGGGCCATTTCCAAGACCATCAACATGCCGGGCGATGCCACCATCGAGGAATGCAAGGCGGCCTACGAG
The DNA here is from genome assembly GCA_015487165.1 of Paracoccaceae bacterium. Taxonomy (GTDB): domain Bacteria; phylum Pseudomonadota; class Alphaproteobacteria; order Rhodobacterales; family Rhodobacteraceae; genus UBA5972. The sequence goes on from WFQE01000098.1 coordinate 731, forward strand.
CTGTCCTGGCAGCTGGGCGTCAAGGCCAACGCGCTGTATCGCGACGGCTCCAAGCTCAGCCAGCCGCTGTCATCGGCCCTGATCGAGGATGACGACGAGCTGGAAGAAGTGCTGGAATCCAACGCGCCCACCGCACAAAAGGCGCAGGTTCTGGCCGAAAAGATCGTCGAAAAGGTGGTCATCAAGGAGGTCGTGCGCAGCCAGCGGCGCAAGCTACCTGATCGTCGCAAGGGCTATACCCAAAAGGCCATTGTCGGCGGGCACAAGGTTTACCTGCGCACCGGCGAATATGAAGACGGCACCATCGGCGAGATCTTCATCGACATGCACAAGGAAGGCGCGGGTTTTCGCGCCATGATGAACAACTTTGCCATCGCGGTGTCGGTGGGCCTGCAATATGGCGTGCCGCTCGAGGAATTCGTCGAGGCCTTCACCTTTACCCGGTTCGAGCCGGCGGGAATGGTGCAGGGCAATGACAGCATCAAGAATGCGACCTCGATCCTTGACTATATCTTCCGAGAACTGGCGGTCAGCTATCTGGACCGCACGGATCTGGCCCATGTCAAACCCCAGGGCGACCGGTTTGACGAGCTGGGTCGTGGCGACGAAGAGGGCAAGCCCAATGTATCGCCGGTGTCGGGCGAGGTTGCCAGCAAGTCACTGGAAATGATCCGGCAGATTTCCTCGACCGGCTATCTGCGCAAGCGTCTGCCGCACGAACTGGTGCTGCTGCAGGGCGGGGCCGAAGGCGCGCTTGACACCGATGCATCGGCCGATCTGGCCGCCTTGGTGCCGGAAACCCGCACTGCCGTTGCCGCCGGGGGCGGCGGTGGCGCGACAAGCATGGACGCCCGCACCAAGGCCCGTATCCAGGGCTATGAGGGCGATCCCTGCGGTGAATGCGGCAACTACACGCTGGTGCGTAACGGCACCTGCATGAAATGCAATACCTGCGGCGCAACATCCGGCTGCAGCTAGGAACACCCCGGCCGCCGTTCCCAAGCGGCGGCCGAGGAACCGGGGGCGGGTGCGCTCGCCCTTCAAGCGGTTCAGGCCGCAGGCATGAAACCGAGCGGTACAAACCGAGCCTGAAACGTGAAACTGGGGAAGCTTTGGCTTCCCCGTTTTTTTTGTGTGAAATCTGTGGGTCAGGCGATCGGGGAGGCCACGAAAAACGGGGGCAGCCAAGCGTGGCCGCCTGGTCGAATGGTCACTTTATGCGCCGGAAAATACTGGCTGGGGTGGTAGGATTCGAACCTACGGTACACGATACCAAAAACCGCTGCCTTACCACTTGGCTACACCCCAGCAGTGGGCGCTTACTTACGAAAGGATGGGGCGCGCTTCAAGCCCCAAAATGGGCGGGGAGAGCGGAATTTTCATTTCCCGCGCGCGCCTCGCTTGCCCTGTCAGAAGGTCTGGTCATATTCCCCGACCGAGGGTTCCTCGCGGATCACGCTGTCGAGGTCGGCAAAGATCGCGCGTAGCTCGTCCTCGCTTTCGGGGCTTTCGCAGACGACCACCAGATTCGGTGTGTTGCTTGACGCCCGCACCAGCCCCCAGGCGCCGTTGTCCAGGATCACGCGGGCGCCGTTGACGGTGACGATCCCCTCGATCCTGCGCCCGCCCAGGCTGCCGCCCTCGGCCGCCCGTTTTTCAAGACGTTCGACAATGCGGGCCAGAACGTCGTATTTTTCGGTATCCGCGCACCAGGGCGACATGGTGGGAGTTGACCATGTGCGGGGCAGGGCGCGCTTGAGGTCGGACATGGATTTGTCGGGGTTGCGCTCCATCAGCTTGCAGATTTCCACCGCCACCCGCATGCCGCAGTCATAGCCACGGCCCAGGGGTTCGGCCAGAAAGTAGTGGCCGGATTTCTCGAACCCCGCCAGCGCGCCGAGGTCGCGCACGCGGCGTTTCATGTGGCTGTGGCCGGTCTTCCAGTAATCGGCCTTGATGCCGTGTTTTTTCAGTTCCGGGTCCGAGGCAAACAGGCCGGTCGATTTCACATCCGCCACAAAGGT
>WFQE01000099.1 GCA_015487165.1 Paracoccaceae bacterium
CGGAATCCGTTTCCGAGGGTCACCCCGACAAGGTCTGCGACCGTATCTCGGATGCTGTTCTTGACGCCTTCCTGACCGAACAGCCCGAGGCGCGTGTCGCTTGCGAAACCTTTGCCACCACCAACCGCGTGGTGATCGGCGGTGAGGTCGGGCTGACCGACAAGACCCGCCTGTCCGAGATGATGGAGCAGGTCGAGCAGATCGCCCGCGACTGCATCCGCGATATCGGTTACGAGCAGGAGAAATTTCACTGGAACACCTGCGAGGTCACCAACCTGCTGCATGAACAATCGGCCCATATCGCGCAAGGCGTCGATGCCGCCGACAACAAGGACGAAGGCGCTGGCGATCAGGGCATCATGTTCGGATATGCCGTGCGCGAAACGCCCGAGCTGATGCCGGCGCCGATCCAGTATGCCCATGCAATCCTGCGCCGTCTGGCCGAGGCCCGCAAGGCGGGCGAGGCCCCCACCCTTGGCCCTGACGCCAAGTCGCAGCTTTCGATCCGCTATGAAGATGGCAAGCCGGTCGAGGTCACGTCGATCGTGCTGTCCACCCAGCACGCCCATGAAAGCCAGACATCCGACGACATCCGCGAGATCGTCGAACCTTACATTCGCGAAATTCTGCCCGAGGGCTGGATCAACGGCAATACAGAATGGCACGTCAACCCGACCGGTACCTTCGTGATCGGCGGCCCCGATGGCGATGCCGGTCTGACGGGCCGCAAGATCATCGTCGATACCTATGGTGGTGCCGCCCCCCATGGCGGCGGGGCATTTTCCGGCAAGGATCCGACCAAGGTTGACCGCTCGGCCGCCTATGCCGCGCGCTATCTGGCCAAGAACGTGGTTGCCGCAGGCGTTGCCGACCGCTGCACCCTGCAACTGTCCTACGCCATCGGCGTGGCCAGGCCGCTGTCGATCTATGTCGACACCCACGGCACGGGCCAGGTCCCGGACAGCGAGATCGAGCGCGCCGTGGCCGAGATCATGGACCTGACCCCACGCGGCATCCGCACCCATCTGGGGCTGAACAAACCGATCTATCAGCGCACCGCGGCCTATGGCCATTTCGGCCGCACCCCCGAGGATGACGGCGGTTTCAGCTGGGAACGCACCGACCTTGTGGACGCGCTCAAGGCAGCGTTGTAAGGCGGGCCTGATCCAGGGGAAATCAAGGCCCCGGATCGTTTCCGGGGCCTTTCCATTTGCGGGATGCGAAAGATGAGCAAGGACAAGGCCCCGACGGGTGCGCCCTGGCGCAACTTTTACGGCCGTCGCCACGGCAAGAGTTTGCGCAACAGCCAGCGCGAATATCTGGAATCCGACCTGCGCCGGCTGGCGGTGCCCAATGTCGGCTGGGATGAAAACCCCGAACGCCGCAAGATCGACCCGACGCAGCTGTTCGGCGACGGGCGGCCTGTCTGGCTGGAAATCGGCTTTGGCGGGGGCGAGCATATGGTGCATCAGGCGGCCCTGCACCCCGAGGTCGGGCTGATCGGCTGCGAGCCCTTCATCAACGGTGTTGCCATGCTGCTGGGCAAGATCCGCGAGGCCGGTGTCGAAAATCTTGCCATCCATCCGGGCGATGTGCGCGACCTGTTCGATGTGCTGCCGGACGCGTCGATCGCGCGGGCCTTTCTGCTGTATCCCGACCCCTGGCCGAAAAAGCGCCATCACCGGCGCCGTTTCGTGAACCCGGAATTCCTGGATCCGCTGGCCCGCGTCATGCAGCCCGGCGCGATTTTGCGCGTGGCCACCGACATCGAGGATTACGTTCGCCAGACGCTGGAACAATTGACGCGCCATCCCGATTTCGAATGGCTTGCCGAAGGCCCGGATGACTGGCGCAAGCCCTGGGATGACTGGCAATCCACGCGCTATGAAAACAAGGCCCTGCGCGAGGGCCGCAAGCCGCATTACCTGACCTTCAGGCGTCTGTAGGGTGGGCTTGCGCTTGGCGCCCGTGCCCGCCGGCGGCTAATCCTGCCGCGGTTCAAGCAGACGCCGAAACAGGTCGAATGCCTTGGCATTCAGTTCGGCCCGCTCATCGGGGGAAAGCTCGTCCCAGTGTTCCAGAAACCAGCGGTCGATCGACATTCCGGTTGTCATCAGCAGGTCGATCAGAAAACTTTC
>WFQE01000100.1 GCA_015487165.1 Paracoccaceae bacterium
GTCTTTTGCGGCTGTGCGGGGTTGCCGCCCGTCAGTCCATCATCTCCAAAAGGTGGACCAGATCGGCCACCAGCTTTTCGCCGATGTCCTTGTGCGGCGGCTCCATCACCTCGGCCTTCTTGCGCGCCTGTTCCAGAAGCGCCTCGATCTCGTCGCGCGGGACGGCGCCCTTCTCGTAGGCGGTTTCGGCCAGGACCGAGACCGATTCGGCGTTGATCTCGACGAACCCGCCGGTGACGACGAATTCCCGCGCCTCCTTGCCGTCATCCGCGCGGATGAAGCCGGGGCGAAGCGTCATCACCAGGGGCGCGTGATCGGGCATCGCCGTCATGTCGCCCTCGGACCCCGGCAGGTCCACGGCGGCGACCTCCATCGAGGCCAGCATCCGCTCGGGCGCCACCAGGTCGAACTGCATCTTGTCGGCCATACCCGGCCCCTCCTGATCAGGCGGCTTCCGCGGCCATCTTCTCGGCCTTGGCGATCACGTCCTCGATCCCGCCGACCATGTAGAAGGCGGCTTCGGGCAGGTGGTCGTATTCGCCGGCCACGACGGCCTTGAACGACTTGATGGTTTCCTCAAGCGGCACCTGCACGCCGGGCGAGCCGGTGAACACCTGCGCCACGTCGAAGGGCTGCGACAGGAACCGCTGGATCTTGCGCGCGCGGGCAACTGTCAGCTTGTCCTCTTCCGACAGTTCGTCCATGCCGAGAATGGCGATGATGTCCTGCAGCGACTTGTAGCGCTGAAGGATACCCTGCACGTCGCGGGCAACCTGGTAATGTTCTTCGCCAACGATCGCCGGGTCCATGATCCGGCTGGTGGAGTCCAGCGGGTCCACGGCGGGGTAGATGCCAAGTTCGGAAATCGCACGCGATAGAACCGTGGTGGCGTCGAGGTGGGCAAACGAGGTTGCCGGCGCCGGGTCGGTCAGGTCGTCGGCGGGCACATAGATGGCCTGCACCGAGGTGATCGAGCCCGATTTCGTCGAGGTGATGCGTTCCTGCAGCGCGCCCATGTCGGTGGCCAGCGTCGGCTGATAGCCCACGGCCGAAGGAATACGGCCCAGCAGAGCCGAACATTCGGAACCGGCCTGGGTAAAGCGGAAGATGTTGTCCACGAAGAACAGAACATCGGTGCCGGACTGGTCACGGAACTGTTCGGCCAGCGTCAGGACCGACAGGGAGACACGCATACGGGCACCCGGCGGCTCGTTCATCTGGCCATAGACCAGGGCCACTTTGGATTCTTCCAGATTGTCCGGCACGATAACGCCGGATTCGATCATTTCGTGATACAGGTCGTTGCCTTCACGGGTCCGTTCGCCAACACCGGCGAACACCGAAAAGCCCGAATGCACCTTGGCGATGTTGTTGATCAGTTCCATGATCAGAACCGTCTTGCCCACGCCGGCGCCGCCGAACAGGCCGATCTTGCCGCCCTTGGAATAGGGGGCCAGCAGGTCGACGACCTTGATCCCGGTCACCAGGATCTCGGATTCGGTGGACTGCTCGGAAAACTCGGGGGCGGGCTGGTGGATCGCCCGGCGCTCGGTCGCGTCAACAGGGCCCTTTTCGTCAACCGGCTCGCCGATCACGTTAAGGATACGGCCCAGGGTCGCGTTGCCGACCGGAACCGAAATCGGGCCGCCCGTATCCTTGACTTCCTGGCCGCGAACCAGACCTTCGGTTGCGTCCATGGCGATGGTGCGCACGGTGTTTTCGCCCAGGTGCTGCGCAACTTCCAGAACCAGACGGTTGCCGTTGTTGTCGCATTCCAGAGCGTTGAGGATTTCCGGCAGGTTGTCCTCGAACTGGACGTCGACAACAGCGCCGATCACCTGGGTAATTTTGCCTACAGCTTGTGCCATATTCATGTCTCCGTCTTAGAGCGCCTCGGCGCCCGAGATAATTTCGATGAGTTCGTTGGTGATCGCCGCCTGACGCGAGCGGTTGAACAGGATGGTCAGCCTGTCGATCATCTCGCCTGCGTTGCGGGTCGCGTTGTCCATTGCCGACATGCGTGCACCCTGTTCCGATGCCGCGTTTTCCAGCAGCGCGGTAAAGATCTGGGTGGTCATGGCACGCGGCAGCAATTCGCGCAGGATTTCTTCCTCATCCGGTTCGAAATCGTAGAACGCGTCCTTGTCGCCCGCGCTTTCATCCACCTCAGCGGGGATCAGCTGGCGGGTGGTCGGGATCTGCGAAATCACCGATTTGAAGGTGTTGAAAAAGATCGTTGCGACGTCGAACTCGCCACCGTCAAAGCGTTCAAGCACCTCTTTGGCGATGTCCTGCGCGTTGTTGTAGCCAAGGCGCTTGACCTCGCTCATATCCACGTGGCTGACGAACAGCTCGCCATATTCGCGCTTCAGCTGCTCCCGGCCCTTCTTGCCAACGGTCATGATCTTGACCGTCTTGCCCTTGGCAAGCAGGTCTTCGATATGCAGCTTGGCCAGCTTGACGATGGAAGAGTTGAAGCCACCGCACAGGCCACGTTCGGCCGTGGCGACGATCAGCAGATGAACGTCGTCCTTGCCGGTGCCGGCCAACAGTTTCGGCGCGTCGCCCGCGCTGCCGGCAGCTGCCGACAGGTTGGCCATGACGGCCGCCATGCGGTCGGCATAGGGGCGGCCAGCCTCGGCCGCCTCTTGTGCGCGTCGCAGCTTGGCCGCGGCCACCATCTGCATGGCCTTGGTGATCTTGCGCGTCGACTTGACGCTCTCGATCCTGATTTTCAGGTCCTTGAGGTTTGCCATGTCAGCAAAGCTCCTTGTTCCTTAGGGCCACGGGGTCAGGTGAAGTCTTTGGCAAATTCTTCGACAACTGCCTTGATCGCCTCTTCCAGATCACCGGCAACCTTGCGGTCGTTGTTGGTGATGTCATCCAGCAGATCCTGATGGTTCTGGCGGATGTGGTTCAGCAGGCCCGTTTCAAAGCGCGTGACATCGCCAACCTCGATCTTGTCGAGATAGCCCTTGGTGCCGGCATAGATCACGACAACCTGTTCGGCGTTGGTCAGCGGCGAATACTGCGGCTGCTTGAGCAGCTCGGTCAGACGCGCGCCGCGGTTCAGCAGGGCCTGGGTTGCGGCGTCGAGGTCGGAACCGAACTGGGCAAAGGCCGCCATTTCGCGGTACTGGGCCAGTTCCAGCTTGATCGAGCCGGCAACCGACTTCATCGCCTTGGTCTGGGCGCTGGAACCAACGCGCGAAACCGACAGGCCGGTGTTCACGGCGGGGCGGATGCCCTGATAGAACAGCTCGGTTTCCAGGAAGATCTGGCCGTCGGTGATCGAGATCACGTTGGTCGGAATAAAGGCCGACACGTCGCCACCCTGGGTTTCGATGATCGGCAGCGCGGTCAGCGAGCCGGCACCGTGATCTTCGTTCAGCTTGGCCGAACGTTCCAGCAGACGAGAGTGCAGGTAGAAAACGTCGCCCGGATAGGCTTCGCGCCCCGGCGGACGGCGCAGAAGCAGCGACATCTGGCGATAGGCCACGGCCTGTTTGGACAGGTCATCATAGATGATCAGCGCGTGGCGGCCATTGTCGCGGAAATGTTCCGCCATGGCGGTTGCCGAATAGGGCGCAAGGAACTGCATCGGCGCGGGGTCGGATGCGGTCGCGGCGACGACAATGGAATATTCCATGGCGCCGTTTTCTTCGAGCTTCTTCACCAGCTGGGCAACGGTCGAACGCTTTTGGCCGATGGCGACATAGACGCAGTACAGCTTCTTGCTTTCGTCGTCGCCGGCAGCGTCGTTATAGACCTTCTGGTTCAGGATCGCGTCCAGCGCGACGGCGGTCTTGCCGGTCTGGCGGTCGCCGATGATCAGCTCGCGCTGGCCGCGGCCGATCGGGATCAGCGAGTCAACGGCCTTGAGGCCGGTCGCCATGGGTTCATGCACCGATTTACGCGGGATGATGCCCGGCGCCTTGACGTCGGCCTGGGCGCGTTTCTTGGTCTTGATCGGGCCCTTGCCGTCGATCGGGTTGCCGAGGCCGTCAACGACACGCCCCAGCAGTTCGTCGCCGATGGGCACGTCCACGATGGCCTTGGTGCGCTTGACGGTGTCGCCTTCCTTGATGGTGCGGTCTTCGCCAAAGATCACGACACCGACATTGTCGGCCTCGAGGTTCAGCGCCATGCCGCGAATGCCACCGGGGAATTCGACCATCTCGCCGGCCTGGATGTTGTCAAGGCCATACACACGGGCAATACCGTCACCGACTGACAGCACGCGGCCCACTTCGGCGACTTCCGCCTCCTGACCAAAATTCTTGATCTGGTCCTTGAGGATTGCAGAGATTTCTGCAGCTTGGATACCCATTATCCGACCTCTTTCATTGCATTTTGAAGATTGGAGAGCCTGGCAGCGATCGACGTGTCGATCATCTTCGAGCCCACTTTCACGACAAGACCGCCAATGAGGGATTCATCAACGGTCGCATCTATGTTCACATCCTTGCCCACGGCAGTTTTCAGCGCGGCGGCCAGCTTGGCCTCCTGGGTCTTGGTAAGTTTCTTGGCGGTGCGCACCTCGGCGGTCACCTCGCCCTTTTCCTGGGCGATCAGGTGGCGCACGGCCCCGATCAACTGGGGCAGCACGAAAAGACGGCGCTTTTCGGCCATCAGGCCCAGCGTTTTCGTCATGATATCGCCCAGCCCCATCTTTTCGGAGATGGCGACAATCCCGCGCTGCTGCTGCTCGCGCGAGTAGATGGGGGACGAGATCAATTCCCTGAAATCGGCGCTTGCCTCAAGCGCCGCGGCCAGTGCATCGATATCATTCTCGACGTCCGAGACCTTGCCGGCCTCTTTCGCAAGTTCGAACACGGCGGTCGCATAGCGCGATGCAATCCCCGATGAATAAGAAGCTGTTTCGGACACGTGGACCCTTCCGATTTCCTGCTTCCCGGCATCCGACATCGGATGACCGGCTGGTTGAAGAAAACGCACACATGAGCGTGAGCATCAAAATCGGCGCGGTGATAGCAGAGCTGTTCATGGCTGGCAACCGCTTAGACAATCGCCAGGCGTGAATTTTTTTTCTTTTTTTTCAATATTTTAGCCCTCCAGCGCAACATCATGCGACGCTTTGAAGCTGCAAAAATGACTGTAATTCAAATGTTTGCGAGGATTCCCCGCAGCGACAGCGCGGCAATACCCGAATCCCTGACGTTCTGGCGCTAGCTTTCTCCTGCCTCTGCATGTTTCTTTTGGTGGGCCCGTCCCGAGGCGGGTTTCGGGGGGGCAGCGCCAATTCCCTCGAGCACCCCAAGCGGGCGCCGCACGGCCTCGGGCAGGCCGGGGCGCGTGGGGGCATAGACCTGTTTGCTGACCTCGACCAGAAGCACGCCACCGGCGATCCTGGCGCTGACGGCAGAGCCCACCCTTTCAAGCAGGGTTGCGGTGCGCAGCCAGAAACGCCGCTGGCTGGGCGGCCAGAACAGCGCTGCGCGGTGGCGTTCGGGCCACAGGCGATGCGCCCGCAGCTGGGTTTCGATCTGCCCAAGGCTGTAGGGCCGGCCGAACCCGAATGGCGTTGCATCACGCCGCGCCCACATGCCGGCCCGGTTGGGCACGATAAACAGCGCCCGCCCGCCCGGCGCCAGAACGCGCCAGATCTCGTCCAGCACCATGTCGGGGTGATCGGATGTCTCGATCCCGTGCATGACCACAAGCCGATCGACGAAGCCCGTCTGCACCGGCCAGCGCGTTTCTTCGACAAGGGCCGAGATGTTTGCCCGACACTCGGGCCACGCCATGACCCCCTGCTGGGCGGGCATCAGCGAAATGACCCGGCGCGCATCCCCGAGAAAGGGGCGCAGCAGCGGCACCGCGAAACCAAATCCGACGATCGTCATGCCCCGGGTATTGGGCCACAATTCCCTGAGCGCCGCCCTGATCGTGCGCTGCGCAGTGCGGCCAAGTGCCGTGCGGTAATAAAAGGCCTTCAGATCGACGACGTCCAAATGCATTGCATACGCATTCCCTGTAGGGATAACCTGACCTGAACCTAGTCATCGGAACACGAAAAAGCCATGCCTCTTGATATTCTTACAATCCCCTGCCTTTCGGACAACTACGCCTATGCCGTGCGCGACCCGGAATCCGGCGAAGCGGCGGTCATTGATGCGCCCGAAACCGCCCCCATCCTGCGCACACTGGCCTTCAATGGCTGGAGCCTGTATCAGATCCTGATTACCCATCATCACCCCGATCATGTGCAGGGGCTCGACCTGCTGCACCAGGCCATCGAGGCCCCGGTCATAGGCGCAAAGGCCGACGCGCACCGCCTGCCTGTGCAACTTGACCTTGGCGTTGAAGAGGGCGACGCCTTTGCCCTCGGGTTTCAACCCGTCCATGTCTATGACGTATCGGGCCATACCAACGGCCATCTTGCCTATTACTTTCCCGAAGGCGACGCGCTGTTCACCGGCGACAGCCTGATGGTCATGGGCTGCGGCCGCCTGTTCGAGGGCACCGCCGAGCAGATGTGGGAATCGCTGACCAAGCTGATGGAACTTCCGCCCCGGACGCGGATCTATTCGGGCCATGAATACACGCTTGCCAATGCCAAGTTTGCCCTGACGATCGAGCCCGAAAACAAGGCCCTGCTGGACCGGCTGGAACAGATCTCGCGCCTGCGCAAGGCGGGCGAGCCGACCATGGGCGCGACGCTGGAACTTGAACTGGCGACCAACCCGTTCTGCGCGCAAACCGCCCCGAGGTAAAACAGGCGCTCGGCATGGAGGGCGCGCCTGATGCCGAGGTATTTGCCGAAATACGGCGCCGGAAAGACAATTTCTGACACCGCGGGATGCCGGCCATATCTGCGACAAGCACAACTGCCGGGCATGAAAACCGTGTCCGGCTTGTGCCAAAACGAAGCAGTTTTCCATTTTCTTGAATGAAAGTGAGGGAAAAGGGCTTGAAGCTGCCATAATAAAACCGAAGTCTAATGATACGCATGGCACGAATGCGTGGGGTCTGGAAATCTTCGCAGGCCGAAACATGATCGGAGGGCTGAATTCATGCCGTCATTTTCGAGCACACTGGAACAGGCCATTCATGCGGCGCTGGCACATGCCAATGCGCGCCGTCACGAACTGGCAACACTTGAACATCTGCTGCTGGCGCTGATCGATGAACCCGACGCGGCCAAGGTCATGCGGGCCTGCGGTGTCGATCTCGATCTTCTGGCAAGGGATCTGGTGACCTTCATCGACGAGGAACTTTCCTCGCTGGTGTCCGACATCGAGGGATCCGAAGCCGCGCCGACGACCGCCTTTCAGCGGGTGATCCAGCGTGCCGCCATCCATGTGCAAAGCTCGGGCAGAACCGAGGTCACGGGCGCCAATGTGCTGGTCGCCATCTTTGCCGAACGCGAAAGCAACGCGGTCTATTTCCTGCAGCAGCAGGACATGACCCGCTATGACGCGGTCAACTATATCGCCCATGGCGTCGCCAAGGATCCCGGCCAGTCCGAGACCCGCCCGGTGACCGGAACCGCCGAAATGTCGGAGGAACCGCAGCCTTCGGTCGAGGGCGATGGCGAGGAAAAGGAAACCGCGCTGTCGAAATTCTGCGTCGATCTCAACGCCAAGGCCGCCAAGGGCGAGGTTGACCCGCTGATCGGGCGCGCCCACGAGGTCGAGCGCTGCATCCAGGTGCTGTGCCGCCGGCGCAAGAACAACCCGCTGCTGGTGGGCGATCCCGGCGTAGGCAAGACCGCCATTGCCGAGGGGCTGGCCTACAAGATCGTGAACGGCGAAACCCCCGAGATCCTGTCGAAATCGACGATCTATTCGCTGGACATGGGGGCGCTGCTGGCCGGCACCCGTTATCGCGGCGATTTCGAGGAACGCCTCAAGGCCGTGATGGCCGAGCTCGAGGAACACCCCGACGCAATCCTGTTCATCGACGAAATCCACACCGTGATCGGTGCCGGCGCCACCTCGGGGGGCGCGATGGATGCCAGCAACCTGCTGAAACCGGCCCTTCAGGGCGGCAAGCTGCGCTGCATGGGATCGACCACCTACAAGGAATTCCGCCAGCATTTCGAAAAGGACCGCGCGCTTTCCCGCCGCTTCCAGAAAATCGACGTGAACGAACCCTCGGTCGAGGACACGATCAAGATCCTCAAGGGGCTGAAACCCTATTTCGAGGAACATCACGATATCCGCTATACGGCGGACGCGCTGAAAACCGCGGTCGATCTGTCGGCGCGCTATATTCATGACCGCAAGCTGCCCGACAAGGCCATCGACGTGATCGACGAGGCCGGCGCGGCCCAGCACCTGTTGACTGAAAGCAGGCGGCGCAAGACCATCGGCGTCAAGGAAATCGAGGCCGTGGTGGCAAAACTCGCCCGCATCCCGCCCAAGAATGTCAGCAAGGACGATGCCGAGGTGCTGCGCGATCTGGAAAAGAACCTGAAACGGGTGGTGTTCGGGCAGGATCCCGCCATCGAGGCACTCTCCAGCGCGATCAAGCTGTCGCGTGCGGGCCTGCGCGAACCGGAAAAACCCATCGGCAACTATCTGTTTGCCGGCCCCACCGGCGTTGGCAAGACCGAGGTCGCCAAACAGCTGGCCGACACGCTTGGGGTCGAACTGCTGCGCTTTGACATGTCGGAATATATGGAAAAGCACGCCGTCAGCCGCCTGATCGGCGCGCCTCCGGGCTATGTCGGCTTTGACCAGGGTGGTTTGCTGACCGATGGCGTTGACCAGCACCCGCACTGTGTGCTGTTGCTGGACGAAATCGAAAAGGCGCACCCGGATGTCTATAACATCCTGTTGCAGGTGATGGACCACGGCAAGCTGACCGACCATAACGGCCGGACGGTGGATTTCCGCAACGTGATCCTGATCATGACCACCAATGCGGGTGCTGCCGAACAGGCGAAATCGGCCATCGGTTTCGGTCGCGACCGGCGCGAGGGCGAAGACACCGCCGCCATCGAGCGCACCTTTACCCCCGAATTCCGCAACCGTCTGGATGCGGTGATCAGCTTTGCGCCGCTGTCCAAAGAGGTGATCCTCAAGGTCGTGGACAAGTTCGTCCTGCAACTCGAAGCCCAGCTGATGGACCGCAACGTGATGATCGAGCTGACCCGCCCGGCCGCCGAATGGCTGGCCGACAAGGGCTATGACGATCGCATGGGCGCCCGCCCCCTGGCCCGTGTCATTCAGGAACACATCAAGAAACCCCTGGCCGAGGAACTGCTGTTCGGCAAGCTGGCCAAGGGCGGCGTGATCAAGGTGGGCCTGAAAGACGGCAAGCTGGACCTGCGAATCGAACAACCCCAGAAACCGCGCCTGTCGGGCGACAAGCCGCCCTTGCTGACAGCGGATTGACGG
>WFQE01000101.1 GCA_015487165.1 Paracoccaceae bacterium
CCCAGGCGCCGAACGGGCTTTCGGGTGTGGGAATGTTCGCATCATAGGCAGCGGTGAACTGGCCCAGGAAAAAGACGTTGTGGATAAGGCCGATAAGCCACCGCAGAAACACCGCGCCCAACCCCGTGACCACCCCGATCACCAAGGCAATCACCGAAAGAAAGATGAGGTTGACTTGCCGGTTGTGTGCTGGCTCTTGCTGTGGCATTGCAATATCCCGAATCCAAAGTGGCACTTGTGACACGCATGCCCCGACCGTTTTCATGCGGAACCACATTTCCGCGACGGACAAGGGCGCAGCCGAGGGAAATAACTCGACCACCGCGCAGGTGCCGCTTTGCAACGAAAATGACCGGAAAACAAGGGCTGTTGCACATGTCCAAGGCAAGGAAATCCTATCGGGCCGTCAGCGGCCGCCGTCTTGTGAATATCGGCCTGGGTGTTCTGGTGTCCTTGTTGCTGATCGCCGGATATGCCTGGTTCCTGACTTCGCAGGAGGTTCGGGTACGCAGTTACCTGGCCGAGCTGAAAAAAAACGACCCGAATGCCTATCTGGTGCGAATCAAGCAGATCGCGGGGTTTGAAGAATTTCTCGACGAATACCGTGTGATCGAGGGATTCCAGCAACCGCGCAGCGCGGCGCCGACCTTTCTGATCGGGCGCTGGTCGCTCACAGACACGGCCAAACGCGTGTCTGACAAATATACGGTAGACAACTGCATCAACCCCCTGCTTGTCGAAAACGGCCGCATCACCCTTCCCGGTGACACTGCCGCCCGCACCCCCGTCACATATGAGCTGCGCAATCGCCAGGTGGCCGTCACGCTTCCCGACGGCAAGACAATGCCGATCCGTTTGATCAGCTTCGGCGTCAACCTGCATCATCTGGAACTTGTCCTGCCGGGATCCGACAAGACATTCTTTGGATACGCCTGCAAATAGCAACAAAAAGAGGACGGCCATGGACAAGACCGCAGTTTTCACCGAACTCCGCAGCCTGCTGGGCGCGCGTCTTGTCACCTCGGGGTCCGACCTCGACCTGCATGGCCGCAACGAAACCCATTTCCCCTTCATGCCGCCCGACGCGGTCGCCTACCCCGAAACCACTGACGAGGTCGCCGCCATCGCGCGCATCTGCCACGCCCATGACTGCCCGATGATCGCCTGGGGCACGGGCACCTCGCTGGAGGGCCATTCCATCGCCCCACGGGGAGGTGTCACCGTCGATTTCAGCCGCATGAACCGTGTGGTCGAGGTAAATGCCGAGGACATGGATGTCACCGTCCAGCCCGGCGTCACCCGCGAGCAGCTGAACACCGAGCTGCGGGCTACGGGGCTGTTCTTTCCGGTCGATCCCGGCGCCAATGCCAGCCTGGGCGGCATGGCCTCGACGCGCGCCAGCGGCACCACCGCGGTGCGCTATGGCACCATGCGCGACAATGTGCTGGGCCTGACCGTGGTGCTGGCCGACGGGCAGATCATCCACACAGGCACGCGCGCGCGCAAGACATCGGCGGGCTATGACCTGACCGCGCTGTTTGTCGGCGCCGAGGGCACGCTTGGCCTGATCACCGAGCTGACGCTTCGCCTGCACGGCCAGCCCGAGGCGGTTTCGGCCAGCATCTGCGCCTTTGACGATTTCCAGGCGGCGGTGGACAGCGTGATCGCCACCATCCAGATGGGTATTCCCATGGCGCGGATCGAATTCGTGGACGAGGCCACCGCCCGCGCCTTCAACACCTATTCCAACGCCGACATGCCGGAAAAGCCGCATCTGCTGGTGGAATTTCACGGCTCGGACAGCGCGGTCGCCGAACAGGCCGAACGCTTTGGCGAGATCGTGCGCGACATGGGCGGCAGCGATTTCAAATGGGCCACAAGGCAGGAGGACCGCAACGCGCTGTGGAAGATGCGCCACAACGCCTATTACGCGGCGCTCTCGCTGCGGCCCGGCGCGACGGCCGTTGTCACCGATATCTGCGTGCCGATTTCCCGCCTTGCCCAGGCGGTTGCCGAGACCCGCGCCGACATTGCCGCCAGCGGCATCCCCGGCCCGATCCTTGGCCATGTGGGTGACGGCAATTTCCACGCCGTGCTGTTGATCGAACCCGGCAACGAGTCCGAAAAGGAACAGGCCATCGAGCTCAGCCACCGCATGGCCGAACGCGCGCTGAAGATGGGTGGCACCATCACCGGCGAACACGGCATCGGCATGGGCAAGCTGTCGCTGATGGAACGCGAGCACGGCCCCGCCTGGCAGGTGATGGGGGCGCTGAAGCGCGCGCTTGATCCCAAGGGGCTGATGAATCCCGGCAAGATGGTGCCTGATAGTTAGGGACGCGCGCCCGATTGCCGGCAATCCCGCCCCAGCGACAGGCTGGCCGCTTGCCCCATGGGCGGCTTCGGTCTATCAGGGCGCCAGTTTCCGCCCCCAACACAGGCTGCTGTCATGATCCCCCGTTATTCCCGTCCTGAAATGGTGAAAATCTGGTCGCCCGAGACCAAGTTCCGCATCTGGTTTGAAATCGAGGCCCACGCCCTAGACGCGATGGCCGATCTCGGCGTTGTGCCGCGCGAGAATGCCCAGGCCGTGTGGAAGGCCAAGGATGTCGAATTCGATGTCGCCCGCATCGACGAGATCGAGGCCGTCACCCATCACGACGTGATCGCCTTTCTCACCCATCTGGCCGAAATCGTTGGCGCCGAAGAGGCCCGCTTTGTGCATCAGGGCATGACCAGTTCGGACGTATTGGACACCTGTTTCAACATCCAGCTGACGCGCGCGGCCGACATCCTGATCGACGACATGCAGGCGCTGCTGGCGGCGCTGAAACGGCGCGCCTATGAACACAAGGACACGGTGCGCATCGGCCGCAGCCACGGGATCCATGCCGAACCCACCACGATGGGGCTGACATTTGCCCGTTTCTACGCCGAAATGGACCGCAACCTGAAGCGCCTGCGCACCGCGCGCGAGGAAATCGCGACCGGCGCCATATCGGGCGCGGTCGGGACATTTGCCAATATCGACCCGCGCGTCGAGGAACATGTCTGCAAAAAGCTGGGCCTCAGCCCCGAGCCGATCAGCACCCAGGTGATCCCGCGCGACCGGCACGCGGCCTTTTTCTCGGCGCTGGCGATCACCGCCTCGTCGATCGAGAACATCGCCATCGAGATCCGCCACATGCAGCGCACCGAGGTGCTGGAGGCCGAGGAATTCTTTGCCAAGGGGCAAAAGGGCAGTTCCGCCATGCCGCACAAGCGCAACCCGGTGCTTTCCGAAAACCTGACGGGGCTGGCCCGCCTCGTGCGTTCGGCCGTGATCCCGGCGCTGGAAAACGTGGCCCTGTGGCACGAGCGCGACATTTCGCATTCCTCGGTCGAACGCAATATCGGCCCCGATGCCACGGTGACGCTTGATTTCGCGCTGGCCCGCCTGACCGGGCTGGTGGACAAGCTGGTGATCTACCCCGAAAACATGCTGGCCAACATGAACAGGTTCCGCGGTCTGGTGATGAGCCAGCGCGTGTTGCTGGCGCTGACGCAAAAGGGCGTGTCGCGCGAGGACGCCTATCGCCTGGTGCAGCGCAACGCGATGAAGGTCTGGGAAGAAGGCAAGGATTTCCGCACCGAGCTGCTGAACGATGCGGATGTGCGCGCGGTTCTGGACGAGGACGAAATCAACGAGAAATTCGACCTCGGCTATCACACCAAGCATGTGGACACGATCTTTGCCCGCGTGTTTGGCAAGGACTGAGCCACACGGAACAGGAAATCCTGCCTTCGGCTGTGCCGGCCACGGCCGGGGGCGGGCTATGTGATCTCGGTCACGGCAACTGCCTTGTGTGCCCCTTTCTGGCCCAGCTGCCCACGCAACAGGATCGTGCCATCACCGGCGCAAAGCGTCACCGCAGACAGGGATTCCGGCGAGATCGGCAAGACATCACCGGGCTTGAGGGACAGCAACCGGGTGATTGTCAGGGACAGGCGGTCGATATCTGCGCGCAAGGAAAGGGGTGCCGCCAGAATGTTCTGCTCAAGCGCCCGCGCCCAGCCGGGGGCCGCCCCCGATCCTTCGCCGGGGCGGCGGAACCTTCCGGGCAGCGCCAGCACCAGCGCCCCGCCGCGCAGCCCTTCCTGCAAGCTGACATGGCCGGTAATCACATCGTAAACACCCTTCTCAAGGCAAAGCTCGACACGCGGCGGATCGGTTTCGGGATCGTCGAACTCGGCCTCCGGCAGCTGTGGCAGACCGGGCTGCAAGGCCAGTTCGGAAGCAAATGTAGCAAGGAAATCCTTGCAAAAGGGAAGTGACAGGGCGGCATCTATTTCGGTTGGCTGCCTCTTGTCGCGAAAGACCAGCTTGTCCGGCGCGCCTGTGGCCAGCTCGACCAGCCCGTTGATCATCAGCGAATCGATCACCAGCAGGCCGATGCCGATATCCCCTATCCGCAGCGGCCAATGGATGGCGGGGCCGGGCAGCCGGGCGATGAATTCGGCAGGGCCGAGTGTTTCAAAGCCGGTAACATCGATCCCCGCCGCCACATCGAAACGTTCACGCGCCGTCCGGCTGATTGCCGCATCGAGGCAGGCGATCAGCCCCGGCACATCGTCGCCAAGCCCGGCAGAGGCCGGTCGGATCATTTTGGCAAGCGCATTGTCCTTGTCTGATGTCATGATTTCCAACCCGGGCTGCGGAAGCACTTTCAGACTGCCGATTCAGGGTTGAAAAAGAATTACCAGGCGCGGGTCAATTGACGCCATGCGACGGTTCGGGTGGGCTGACGGGAACCGTCACTCGAAAGGCCGCCCCCCCCTGCCCCGGCAGATACTCGATCCGCCCGCCAAGATTGCGCATGATCTCGCGGCTGATGGCCAGGCCCAGCCCCGCGCTGCCCGCAGCCGAGGCGTCGGACAGGCGCGAGAATTTCTCGAACACGATCTCTCGGTGCCGTTCGGGTATCCCGCTGCCATTGTCTATGAAATCGATCACGATCCGATCTTCGTCCCGACCGACACGGATCTGAAGCCGGGGATCCCTTGCATCGCAATATTTGCGCGCATTTGATACGAGGTTGATGAAAACCTGCGCCAGACGGTCAAGGTCGGTCGTGATCTCGATCTTGTCGGCCTCTTCCGAAACATTGATTTTCAGCCTTGCATCCTGCCCGGGGATGACGGTCGCCGAAATGGCCTTGTCGATCACCTCTGACAGCCGGCCGGTCGCCCGTTCCAGGGTCACCTGACCATTTTCAAGTACGCTCAGGTCAAGAATTTCGTCAAGCAGGCGCGTCAAGCGGATGCTTTCATCAAGAATGATCCCCGAATACCGGCGCATCTGTTCATCCGACAGATCCCTGCTGTCGCGCAGAATTTCGGCAAAAGAGCGGATCGAGGTCATCGGCGTGCGCAGCTCGTGGCTGATCTGGGAAAGGAAGCTGTCTTTCTGAATGCTCAGCTCGCGCAGCTTTTCATTGGCAACCTGCAGCTGGCGCGCCGTGCGGGCCAGTTCGCGCGACTTGGCCTCGAGCTGGGCCGAATGTTCCATGATCTGGGCCGCCTCGTCGGCGACGGCGATCAGGTCTTCGACCGAAATCGTCGTGCCGCCAGTGATCTGGCCGATCATTGCATGTGCCGTTGCGGCGCCAACCGTGCCTGACAGCTCGCGCTCGAGACGGTCAACAAATTCCGGGGTGGGATCGGGCAGCCCGTCGCCCTTGCCCTGTTCGCGCGCAACCTCGCGAAACAGGCGAAGCGCCGTCACATTGCCCATGATCCGTTGTGCCATGACCAGCAGATCATCGGCTTCGACCGCAACATTGCCCTTGGGCCCCTGCCCCGAGGAATGTTCGAACACATTGACGAACTGCACGCCCTGCATTCGTTCCAGAGGCGACGGAAAGCTGACCAGAGAAACCAGGATGAACAGAACCGTGTTCACGCCCATGCTCCAGACAAGGGCATGAACCAGCGGGTCAACGCCCATGATGCCGAGCAACCCCTGCGGCCGCAACAGGGCAATCCCCCAGGGGCCGTTGGCGATGGTGTCGGCCGACATCAGCCAGCTGCCTTCAAAGCTGGGCAGGAACAACGTATAGGCCCAGACCGCAAACCCGGCGAGCAGCCCGACAATCGCGCCCCGGCGCGTGGCCCCGCGCCAGAACAGCCCCCCCACCAGAACGGGCAGCATCTGGGCAACACCGGTAAAGGCGATCAACCCGATCGAGGCCAGTGCTTCGGACCCGCCGGTAAAGCGGAAATAACCATAGCCAAGCGCCAGAATCGCCGCGATGCTCAGGCGCCGCGAACGGATCAGCACATCGCGCACATCGCCGCTGATCTCGGCGGTGGGGCGACGCATCCGCAGCCAGAGCGGCATGACGATATGGTTTGAAACCATGGTCGAAAGCGCAATTGCTGCAACGATCACCATCGATGTTGCCGACGAAAACCCACCCAGAAAAACAAGCATCGCCAGCGCCTCCTGCTTGTGGGCGATGGGCAGGGTCAACACGAAAAGATCGGGGTTGGAACCAGCCGGCAGCTCGGCCAGGCCCACCACCGCGATCGGCAGGACGAACAGGCTCATCAGGAACAGATACAGCGGAAAGGCCCAGCTGGCGGTTTCAAGGTGGCGTTCGTCGGAATTCTCGACCACGGTCACCTGAAACATGCGCGGCAGGCAGATGATTGCCGTGGCCGAAAGAAAGGTCAGCGCGACCCAGCGATTGCCCGAGGCGCTGGCGGTATTCAGATCGGCGGCGCTGATCCTTTGCAGGATGTCACCGGCGCCGCCCGCAATGCCCCAGACAACAAAGATCCCGACCGTCAGCAGCGCCACCAGCTTGACCACCGCCTCGACGGCAACGGCGGTGACAACGCCGTGATGCCGTTCGTTCACGTCGATGCTGCGCGTGCCGAAAAGAATGGTAAAGACCGCCAGACCAACCGCCAGCCAGAATGCCGTTACATTGACATCGGGTGGATCGATACCGGTTCCGCCCCTTGAGGCAAAGGCCGAAAAACTCCGCGCAACCGATTGAAGTTGCAAGGCAATATAAGGCGTTGATGCCACTACCGCCAGCAAGGTGACAATAACGGCCAGCATCGCGCTTTTCCCATAGCGCGAGGACAGAAGGTCGGCGATCGAGGTGATGCGCTGGCTGCGGCCCACCCGCACCAGCTTGCGCAACAGCCACCACCAGCCGACAAAGACCAGGGTCGGGCCAAGATAGATGGCCAGAAACTCGAACCCGTTTCGAACGGCCGACCCGACCGCGCCGTAAAATGTCCAGGCGGTCGTGTAGATCGACAGCGACAGGGTATAGACCACGGGCGAACGCATCCAGCCCAGCTGCCCGCGGCGCGCCCGGCGGTCGGCGGCCCAGGCAACGCCAAACAGCAGCCCCACATAAAGCGTGGCGACCAGAACCAGTATGTTGAACGACAGCATCAGTCGGCAGCGGCATTCCTGCCCAGCCTTCGGGCCAGCAGAAATGCCGAAACGATCAGCCCCAGCCAGAGGACGAACAGATACACCGCCAGCGTCACTGCCCCGCCCCCGGACGGGATGAACAAAAGCGGGATCGGCTGGAAAATCAGGACAGCCCCGAACAGCGGCAGCAACCGGGCAGCATCTATCAGCCGCTTGCGCCGATAGCTGCGGCGATCAAGAAACTGCGGCGAGACCTGTTCCTTCATGCGACCAGCTCGCGCACGACGGCCAGCATTTCGGAATTCGAGAACGGTTTGGTCATATACCGGCTGGCCCCGTATCTTTCGGCCGCCTCGCGGTCACGCGCCTGCCCCTTGGCCGTCAGCATCAGAACCGGCAGATTGCCCAGCCCCGGATCCTGGCGCAGCTCTTGCAGCACCTCGAAACCGCTGCGCCCCGGCAGCATCACGTCGAGAATCACCAGATCTGGCGCCGCCTCGCGCACCGCTTCCAGCGCCCCGTCGCCCTGGGAATGGGTCGTGACCTGCCAGCCATCCTGCCGAAGCAGAAAAGAGATCGCCTCGATGATGTTCGGCTCATCCTCGATCAAGACAACATGTTTCACCATCCAAAGCCCCTCCCTGCCTTGGTCTGGCGCATCATGTGCCGGAAAGCAAAGCTTTGGCAAGGGCTTGCTGGCAAAACCGGGCGTCACGCCGATGGCGCATGAATCGAGGGTTCGCGCCGGGCGCCACAGCCGCTGCGGGGGCAGATGCGGCAGCTTGGCCCGACCGGAATTCGCGGCAGCGCCACTGATGCCTCGGGCAGGCCGGAATCGATGCGCCGGAACAACATGGATGCCCTTTGCACCGGAACAGCGGGCTGCGGGGTCTCAAGGTCGATATACCGGCTTTCCGCAATGGCCAGGAATTCCTGTTTTTCAGGGGTCTCGAGAACCGCCGAAACCGAAAGATGCGGCCGGGATATCGCCTGATACAGCGGCCACAGGGCACAGGCCGGGCTGTAACGCGGCATGGAAAATCCCGAAAGCGGCTTGCGCAGCAGGATCGCGCCCGTACCATCGCACAGGATCAGGCCAAAAGCGGGCACGCCCACAGCCGCAGGCAGAAAGGCCAGCCTGCGGCAGATATCCGAAAAATCCACTCCGTATTCACGCGCCAGCCGGATCGGGTCGAACGCGACCGCAGCAGCATTTTCCAGAAACGCGGCAAGGGGCATTTTGTTGGCGTCGGCCAGATAGCGCTCCAGAAATTCGCGCGCCAGCAGCCGGCCACCCCGCGATGTCAGTTCAGGGGCCTCGCCGATCAGGGCATCCACATCCGCCTGCCCCGCTTCGAGCGTCAGGAAATGATAGTCATGGCGCGCGAGAAACGCGTCAAGCTCGTCCAGAGGCAGGGCATGGCCAACCTCTTCCTCGGACAGGCGGTCAAAGAAGCCGGCAAGCGCGCGTGACAAATCCGAAAGGCGTGCGCTTTCCTGATGGATATTGGTCTGAAACCGGCGTTGCTGGTCGGTTTCCATTGCCGGGGACTGCACAAGAATGGATGCGGTAGAGTGAATGGCCGTCACCGAGGAAAGGATCTCGTGAATCGTTTCCGTCAGATGCGGATCCTGCGACAGCCGATCGCCCAGTGCCTCGATCGTCTGTTCCAGCTGGTCTATTCGCGTCTGCATGCGTGCGATCAGCTGCGCCCAGCCGGGAAACCGCCCGATGAATTCGTCAACGCGATCCAGCTCGGCGCCGGGATTGCCCTGTGCCGCAACCTGCAACCGGCGCACGAGCCCGCCATCGGTTTCATCGGAAAGACGCGCAACATCCACCTTCAGCGCCGAGGAAATATCCAGCAGCAGCTTGCCCGCCACCGGCCGTCTGCCATGTTCGATGAGGTTGAGATATGAGGGCGAGATCCCGCAGATGCGGGCGAGCTCGCTCTGGCGCAGGCCCAGTGCCTTGCGGCGTTCGCGTATTCGCAGGCCGGTCAGATCACGGGTCATGGGAATCCCCTTGAAATACAAGTGTTTACGCCGGGTAAAGTAAATAACTTTACAACCTGCCGCCGAGGTGTGTAACGAATTTTACACAAAAACCCTTTGACTACAACAATTTGTTGCGGGTTTTACAAAATGCCCCTGATAATGCGACCAGCCAGAAGAATGGCTCGTTGCTCCGATTGACGAAGCGACGTGACACAAGACACGAATGGGAGGAAATTCATGTCAAAATTGATCCTTACCCGTCGGGGCCTGCTCAAGACCGGCGCTGTTGCCGGTGCCGGGCTGGCGATGCCGACGATCTTTGCCAGTGGGGCGGCTGCATATACCAACGAACCCAAGGGCGGCACCGTGACGCTGGGCTTCAACGTGCCCCAGTCGGGCCCCTACGCCGATGAGGGCGCTGACGAGCTGCGTGCCTACAAGCTGGCCGTCGAGCATCTGAACGGCGAAGGCGACGGCGGCATGCTGAACACCTTCAGCTCGAAGGCGCTCAAGGGCAACGGCATCCTGGGCAAGAAGGTGACCTATGTCACCGGCGACACCCAGACCAAATCCGACGCTGCGCGTGCATCGGCCAAGTCGATGATCGAAAAAGACGGCGCCGTCATGATCACCGGCGGGTCCAGCTCGGGTGTGGCGATCGCCGTGCAGGGCCTGTGTCAGGATGCCGGCGTGATCTTCATGGCCGGTCTGACGCATTCCAACGACACAACGGGCAAGGACAAGAAGGCCAATGGCTTCCGCCACTTCTTCAACGCCTACATGTCGGCCGCCGCTCTGGCACCGGTGCTGTCCAACGCCTATGGCAAGGACCGCAAGTTCTACATGCTGACAGCCGACTACACCTGGGGCTGGACGCAGGCTGCCTCGATGAAGGCCTTCCTCGAAGGCGTAGGCTGGACGATGGTCAAGGACGTGCGCACGCCGCTGGCGACCACCGATTTCAGCAGCTACATCGCGCCGGTGATGAATTCGGGTGCCGATGTGCTGATCCTGAACCATTACGGCGGCAACATGGTCAACTCGCTGACCAACGCGGTGAACTTCGGCCTGCGTGACAAGATGGTCAACGGCAAGCAGTTCGAGATCGTCGTGCCGCTTTATTCGCGCCTGATGGCCAAGGGTGCCGGCGAAAACGTCAAGGGCATCCTGGGTTCGACCAACTGGCACTGGTCGCTGCAGGACGAAGGCACCAAGGCATTCGTCAAGTCCTTCGGCACCAAATACGGCTTCCCGCCGTCGCAGGCCGCGCATACGGTCTATTGCCAGACCCTGCTTTACGCAGATGCGTGCGAGCGTGCTGGCACATTCAACCCCTGCGGCGTTGCCGAGGCGCTGGAAGGGTTCGAGTTCGACGGTCTGGGCAACGGCAAGACGCTGTATCGCGCCGACGACCACCAGTGCTTCAAGGACGTTCTGGTCGTGCGAGGCAAGGAAAAGCCCACCTCCGAATTCGACCTTCTGGAAGTCGTCGAGAAGACACCCGTCGAAAAGGTTCGCTACGAGCCCGACAACCCGTTCTTCAAGGGCGGCTCGCTGGGCAAGTGCAACCCGGGCGCCTGATCCCGGCAGCATGACTGCGTAGAATCCCCTGATGGGGGCTCCCGGCCGCGTCCAAAACCTCCCCGGTTGGATGCGGCCGGACTTTCCGGCATGATGCCGGCAATCACAGAAAAACAAGGACGGGTGGATAGATGGACGCAATCATCTTGCAAATCCTGAACGGGCTGGACAAGGGCAGTGCCTATGCGCTGATCGCGCTGGGGCTGACGCTGATCTTCGGCACGCTGGGCGTGGTGAATTTCGCCCATGGCGCAATCTTCATGCTGGGCGCCTTCACCGCGGTGACGCTGGACAGGTTGCTGAACATGTCCTTTGTCACGATAGACCCGACCAGAACCAATTTCCTGGGGCAGCCGCTCGAGGTGAAAACCCCCTATATCGTGTCATGGTTCGGCGACAGTATCGGCAATGGCATCATCGACTGGGCGGTGCCTCTTTCGATTCTTTTCTCGATACCGATCATGCTGTTCATCGGCTACGCGATGGAACGCGGCATCATCAAGCATTTCTACCATCGGCCCCACGCCGACCAGATTCTCGTGACCTTCGGCCTGGCCATCGTGCTGCAAGAGATCGTCAAGGCGTTCTTTGGCGCCAACCCCATCCCCACCCCGGCGCCCGCCGCCTTCAGGGGATCGTTCGATTTTGGCGTCTGGCTGGGCTTTCCGGCCAATGCGATCATCTACCCCTACTGGCGCATGATCTATTTCCTGTTTTCGGCCATCGTCATCAGCGGGGTATTTGCCTTTCTGCGATTCACCACCTTCGGCATGGTGGTGCGCGCCGGCATGGCCGACCGTGAAACCGTGGGCCTGCTGGGCATCGACATCGACAAGCGCTTTACCATCATGTTCGGAATTGCTGCCGCTGTCGCCGGGCTGGCGGGCGTCATGTATGCGCCGATCAACAGCCCCAACTATCACATGGGTATGGACTTTCTGGTTCTCAGCTTTGTCGTCGTGGTGGTGGGCGGCATGGGCAGCCTGCCGGGCGCAGTGCTGGCCGGTTTCCTGCTGGGCGTGCTGGAAAGCTTTGCCTCGATGAACGAGATCAAGTCGATCCTGCCCGGCATCGACCAGATCATCATCTATCTGATTGCAATCATCATCCTGCTGACCCGGCCACGCGGCCTCATGGGGCGCAAGGGCGTGATGGAGGACTGAGCGATGCAACTTTTCGGACTGAGCAAGAAAGACACGCTGTTTCTGCTGATCGTCATCTTCCTGACGCTGGCAACGCCGATCCTGCTGCAACCCTTTGCCGAGGGCAGCGGACTGGCGCAGTTCAACGCGGGCTATCCCGATCTGATGCAGCGTTTCGCGATCTACGGGATCTTTGCCATCGGCTTCAACATCCTGTTCGGGCTGACCGGCTATCTGTCCTTCGGCCACGCCGCCTTTCTGGGGGTCGGCAGCTATTCGGCCGTGTGGATGTTCAAGCTGCTCACCATGAATGTCATTCCGGGGATCATCCTGGCGGTAATCGTGTCGGGCCTGTTCGCGCTGCTGATCGGCTGGATCAGCCTGCGGCGGTCGGGCATCTATTTCTCGATCCTGACGCTGGCATTCGCGCAGATGAGCTATAACCTCGCCTATTCCGTCCTGACACCGCTCACGAATGGCGAGACCGGGTTGCAGATCCGTCTGACCGACCCGCGACTTCTTGACGGCGCCAACACCACCGGGTCGTTGCCGACGACCAACCTGTTCGGGTTGGCCATGAATGATTCGATCAGGCTGGAATTCTTTGGCCGGCTGTTCACTTTCAATGTCGGCTATTATTTCAGCGCGGTGATGGCGATCATCGTGTTCTATATCGCGCTGCGCATCTTCCGCTCGCCCTTCGGGTTGATGCTGCGGGCGGTCAAGACCAACCAGACGCGCCTCAACTATACCGGCGTCAACACCCGGCCCTACACGCTTGCGGCCTTTGTCATCTCGGGCATGTATGCCGGTCTGGCCGGCGGGCTGCTGGCCGCGATGGACCCGCTTGCAGGTGCCGAGCGCATGCAGTGGACGGCCTCGGGCGAGGTTGTCCTGATGACCATCCTGGGCGGCGCCGGCACCATGATGGGGCCAGTTCTGGGGGCGGGTTTCATCAAGTATTTCGAGAACATCTTTTCCAAGATCAACGACAACGTGCTGCACAACTGGTTTGGCGCCCTGCCCGATGGTCTGGAGAACTTTCTGGTGGATCTCGTGCATCCCTTTGTCGGCAAGGGCTGGCATCTGACGCTTGGCATGCTGTTCGTGCTGGTGGTGATGTTCCTGCCCGGTGGCCTGGTCGAAGGCGGGCAGCGCATCGCGGCCCTGTTCAGGCGCAAGCGCAAGCCTGACGGCAGCGGGCCAAAGCATCAACCGAAACAAGCCCCCCACGTGGCAGAATGACGGAGGCCGGAATGGGTATTCTCGAGGTCAAGAATGTCTCGAAACGCTTTGGCGGCCTCAAGGCGCTGGACAATGTGAACCTGAGCATTCAGGAAAACACCGTCCACGCCATCATCGGCCCCAATGGCGCGGGCAAGTCCACCCTGCTGAACTGCTTTGTCGGCAAGCTGATCCCGGATACGGGTTCGGTCATGTTCGATGGCCATTCCCTGCTGGGGGTCACGCCTTACAAGATCAACCAGCTTGGGGTCAGCCGGGTCTTTCAGACGCCTGAAATATTTGCCGAACTCACGGTTCTTGAAAACGTGATGATCCCCTGTTTCGCGCATCGTGACGGGTCGTTCCGCATGCATGCCTTTGAAACCGTCGACGCCGAAGTCGAGATCCGCGAAAAGGCCGAGGCGATGCTTCATGATGTCAACATGCTAGACAAGAAGAACGAGCACGCGGGATCGCTCTCGCGCGGGGACAAGCGGCGGCTGGAAATGGCGATGTGCCTGGCGCAGGATCCAAAGCTGTTGCTGCTGGATGAACCCACCGCCGGCATGGCGCGGGCCGATACCAACAATACCATCGAGCTGCTGAAGGACATCAAGAAAAAGCGCGACATCACCATGGTCATCATCGAACATGACATGCATGTCGTGTTCAGCCTGGCCGAACGCATCACGGTGCTTGCACAGGGCACGCCCCTGGTCGAGGATGTGCCCGAAAAGATCAAGGGCCATCCCAAGGTGCAAGAAGCCTATCTCGGCGGCCATTGAGGGAAAGGACATGAACATGCTCGACACCGCAGCATTCGAAAAGAACGCGAACAAGGCCGCCACGGCGCCCGCGTTTCTGTCTGTCCACGACATGCACGCCTATTACGGCGAAAGCTATATCGTGCATGGCATCAGCTTCAACGTGCATGAGGGCGAGATCCTTGCCCTGCTGGGGCGTAACGGCGCCGGCAAGACAACCACGCTGCGCGCCATCGCGCGGCTGGATTCACCGCAGGTGACCCATGGCGAGATCTGGCTTGATCACCAGCCCCTGCACGACATGCGCGCCCACCAGGCCAGCCAGGCCGGCTGTCAGCTGGTGCCCGAAGACCGGCGCATCATCGCGGGCCTCACGGTCGAGGAAAACCTCGAACTGGCCCAGATCGCGCCCCCCAAGGGCTGGAGCATCGAGCGCATCTATGAACTGTTCCCCCGCCTCGAAGAACGCCGCAACCAGGAAGGCACCACGCTTTCGGGTGGCGAACAGCAGATGCTGGCCATCGGCCGCGCCCTGGCCCGCGACATCAAGGTGCTGCTGCTGGACGAACCCTATGAGGGGCTTGCCCCCGTCATCGTTCAGGAAATCGAGCGCACGCTGGCCCTGATCAAGGAACAGGGCATCACCACGATCATCGTCGAACAGAACGCCATCGCGGCGCTGAAACTGGCCGACCGCGCGATCATTCTGGACACCGGCGAGATCGTCTTTGACGGCACCGCGCAAGAGGTGCTGGACAATGAAAAGCTGCGGCACGACTATCTGGCCATCTGAACCATAACCCCGACCCCGAAATTTCAGCGGGGCCGCCTCAAGACCACGAGACCCCGGAATGCGAACGGGGCAAGCACAGGAAACCGACACATGACCGCCAACAAGCTGTATCCCCCTTCGGAAGAATTTGTCGCCAACGCCCATGTGGACGCCGCGAAATACGAGGAAATGTATGCGGCCTCGGTCAATGACCCCGATGCCTTCTGGGGCGAGCACGGCAAGCGGCTGGACTGGATCAAGCCATATACGAAGGTCAAGAATACCAGCTATGCGCATCCCGACATCTCGATCAAATGGTACGAGGATGGCGAGCTGAATGTCTGTTACAACTGTGTTGATAGGCATCTTGAAAAACGCGCCGACCAGGTGGCCATCGTCTGGGAGGGCGACGACCCCGGCACCGACAAGCACATCACCTATCGCGAGCTGCATGAACAGGTCAGCAAGCTGGCCAATGTCTACAAATCCCTGGGCGTGGGCAAGGGCGACCGGGTGGTGCTGTACATGCCCATGATCCCCGAGGCCGCCTATGCCATGCTGGCCTGCGCGCGCATCGGCGCGGTGCATTCGGTGGTCTTTGCGGGCTTCAGCCCCGAGGCCCTTGCCAGCCGGGTGCAGGATTGCGGTGCCAAGCTGCTGATCACCGCCGACGAGGCCCCGCGCGGCGGGCGCAACACCCCGCTCAAGGCCAATGTGGACAAGGCGCTGGAAATCAGCGGCGACGTGACCACGCTGGTGGTGGCCCGCACGGGGGCGGATGTGCACATGAAAGAGGGCCGCGATCACGCCTATGGCCCGCTGATGGAGGCCGCCAGCGCCGACTGTCCGCCCGAGGTGATGAATGCCGAGGATCCTCTGTTCATCCTCTATACCTCGGGCTCGACCGGCAAGCCCAAGGGCGTGCTGCACACATCCGGCGGCTATCTGGTCTATGCCGCGATGACCCACGAG
>WFQE01000102.1 GCA_015487165.1 Paracoccaceae bacterium
AAGGCTGCGCACCACCCGTTCAGCGGGCAGCGAGAAGTCCACCTCTATGCCCAAGCCTTCGCGGTTGAAGTCATCCAGCACGTTCAGGGTGCGAATGCTGCGCCCGTCAGCCAATTGGTCCGCCATGAAGTCCATCGACCACGTGTGATTGATCACCTCGGGCGGCAGGGCAATCTGCTTCAGGCGTTCGCGCAGGTAGTGATACTGGATCTCGGCCTGTAGATAGAACACCCGCAGGGGGCGCGGCGGGGTGAAGCCCAAAAACGAAACACCAGCGGCCATGTGGACGAGCCACGATATCAGGAAATCGCTTTTACCGACCTTGGGCGCGCCGCCAACCACCAGCAGCCCGCCGGGCGTCAGAACCCGGGGCGCGATGATATCGTCGGGCATTGGCGTGGTGTCATCCAGCAATTCCCCAAGCGTAAAGGCGGACATTTCCGGCGAGGTATTGGCACTGTTGGCGCGCAGCAGTGGCGGGCCGTTCTTTTCCACATGCTTGGCCCAGAGCCGATCGGCCTCGGATTTCAGCCGATCTTCGGGCCAGCTCGGGCGCAGCATCGCAGCGTTATATCCGCAGATTGCCTCCCAGCCCTCGTCCGGTGACATGCGCCCTTCGTGTACCATGCGGATGAAATGCCCAATGGCGGCGGAGGCCCCCTCGAACCGGGTCCAACCGTCTGTGCCGCCCTCGTGCACGGGGTTGGTCAACACCGATCCCAGGGACGGTTTATCAGGCGTTTCCGGCGTGGGGGTCATACCAACACCGGGAATTGCAGGCATGTCCGCGACCAGTTCGGCAAAGTCTTCGAGATCGACTTCCACGGCATTATGTTCGCGGATCTGCACCAGGCGTTGGAACCCGCCCTTGTGATAGACGCTGCCCGCGACGCGGATTGGCTGGTGGGCCGAGCGGAAATGCGTGTCACCCCCGACCTTAATGGCAATCTCGCCGCGCAAGGCACAGAGCCGCGCCAGATCCTCGCTCTCGGCCGGCTCGGTCAGTTTCCACCAGACATGCAGCTTGGTTGCCCCGTCCGATGTGCGCCCGCCGCTTTCGATGATCAGCGTAGGCTGGCCGAGGTGTCGGATCAGGTGGTCGAGCTTTGCCGGAATGTCGCCCGCATCCAAATCGACGATGATCGCCTGCATTTGCAGCACATCGGCCGATTTGGCCTGCCCCGGCTCGGTAACGGTGCCGGGGATCACATAGACCGCCGCACCCTCGCGCGCGGCCCAATTGGCAAAGGTCGCGAGCTTTTCCGATGCAGTATCATCCGCATCGATCCAGATATTATGCGGCTTGCCATCTTTACCCTGACCTTTATCGACAAAGCCCCGGACCGGGATCAGGCCCTCGCAGTAGCCGAACACCACATCGAGAAAGGTTGCGATCTGTGCCGCGTCCGGCTCCACCCCGAAGGGATCGTCGAGCGGCACTGCGTCGTTGAAATCCGTCCACGGGTTGAAATGAATGATGTTGTCATCGCTCAATGCTCCTGCCTCCAGCAACGATCCGCGTAGGAGCAGAAACGGCATTCAAAGAAATCGCGGGATTGGGCGATGCGGGGCAGCAATTCACCGGCATCGGTAGCCTGCAGAATGCGCACCGCGCGGTCCGACATGCGCTGCGCAAGGGCGGCGTTGAGCGGCATCAGCTCGTGATAAAGCTCGGCCGTGTCCTTGTTGATGGCAGTGAACAGCGCCGAAGCCTCGGAAATCTCCGGCACCACCGGCTCCATATAGGCCTGATAGATCGCGATCTGGGCGGCATAGACCGGTTTGGAAATCGCGACCCCGTCCTTGACGCAGGCGCGCCAGTTCTTCGCGTTCATGGTTTTGCATTCCCACAGTGCGGGCGTGCGCAGACCAAGGGCAGCGGGAGCACCCAAAACGATGCCATCGACGTGGCCACGAATTCGACCGCCCGCGACCGAGAAACCAAATTGGCCGCCATCGTTTTTTTGCGTGACGAGATCGATGCCAGCGGCCCGCAGCCAACGGACCGCCAGATCCTCGAGCCGGTGGCCAATCTCGAATATCCGCAGAACCTGGCCGCTGAAATAGCTGACTTTTTTATCGGTGGGGATTTCGTCTATCCGGCCCAGCACATCGCGCCACTCGATGTTGATTGCGCCGGGGATGGTGGATTGTTCGAACTGTTCGGCATTACGTGTGTCAACGAACAGGACATCCCCGAAAACATCTTCGGTAATCTGTTGCGGGACGATGATTCCGGCCTCGTAGGTGGAAAACTCCATGTATTCCTGCATGGCGTCGATGACGTCTTCATTCGCCAAAGCCGGTGTTGCAAACGCCGCCAGCGCAACCGCGCCCGCCCCGATTATTTGGGTGATTTTCATGTTCTTCTCCTGTTTCAAGCTACTTTGTTGATGGTTTCGGTTTCAAATCCGAGCGCGTTCCACTCGACCATGCCGCCTTTAAGAACCCTGACGTCCGCAAAGCCGACATCTTGCAAGAGCCGGGCAGCACTGGCCGAGCGGCGGTCAGTCCGGCAAACGGTGATGACATCTCCGGTGAGGTCGGCGATAACCGCTTCAAGTCGCGTTTCCAGTTCCTCCAGCGGGATGTTCAGCGCACCGGGGATATGTCCGTGCGGGCCGGTGAACTCATCCGTGCCGCGCACGTCGAGGATCGTCAGGGGTGCCGGTTCGGCCAGTCGCGCCCGCGTTGTCGGGGCGTCGATCCATGCGGTGTCGCCGCCGCGCATCCGCTTTATAACGCGGGGCAGGAAGGCAATGGCGGCCAGCAAACCAAGCGCCAGAAGGCCATAGCGGATGGCCGCGCCGTTGCCCTCTAGCGCCTCGCGTCCCGCGTAGCCGAGCCATGTGTAGGCCAGCGCCCCGGGGGCCATGGTGATAAAGGATGTCACCATGTAGGATACAAACGGGATGCGGGTCAGGCCGAAGGCGTAGTTACTGAGGTTGAAGGGAAACACTGGCACAAGGCGCACGAAGGCGACAAAGCGCCAACCTTCGTTTTCAACGCCGGTGATCATACGTTTCAGCCGCCCGCCGGTCTTTCGGGCCACCCAGTCCCCTGCCAGATAGCGGGCGATCAGAAAAGCGACACTGGCACCGATGGTTGCACCCAGCAGGTTCAGGAAGGTGCCGAGAACCGGGCCGAACATTGCGCCGCCGGCCAGTGCGAACAGCGAGCCGGGGGCGAACACAACGGTACCGAGCGCATAGAGCCCCACATAAACCACCGGTGCCCAGATACCGAAGTCAGACAGCCATGCGTCCAAGGCATCGGGGTTCAGCTTGTCGCGGTTCAGGGTAACGAGGGCAATCGCCCCCGCCACCACCGCCAGCAATACCAAACGCGGGAGAACGGATTTCCTAAACATCATCTGCATCCTTCTGGTCTCGGGGATCGGGGCCACTGGCGGGGCCGCGAAACGGTTGTGTGAGCATTTTGTCGAGCCATTGCTCGCGCACGCGGCGGAACTGTTCAAAGCCGATGGTCATGCCTTCATGGCCTTTCGAGGGCTGGGCTATATAGGTGCCCAACAGGCGGTCCCACCAAGGCAGGTTGAAGCCATAGTTGCTGTCGGTCTCTTTCTGGATCACCGAATGATGCACACGGTGCATGTCGGGCGTCACCACGAACAAGCGCAGCACCCTGTCCACGCCTTCGGGCAGGCGAATGTTGGAATGGTTGAACATGGCGGTGGCGTTCAGCAGAACCTCGAAGATCAGCACGGCAACGGCGGGCGGGCCGAGGGCCGCCACTACTGCCAGCTTGATCACCATCGACAACAGAATCTCGATAGGATGAAACCGCAGTCCGGTAGTCACATCAATCGCCTGATCGGCGTGGTGCATCCGGTGCAGCCGCCACAGGGCGGGCACCGCGTGAAACAGCACATGCTGCAGGTAGATCGCAAAATCCAGAATGACGATAGAGGCGATGATCGCCAACCATGTCGGAGCCTCGATCATGTTGAACAGCCCCCAACCCTTGTCCTGGGCCAAGAGCGCCAGCCCCACGGCAACGATCGGGAAGGTCAGGCGTACAAGGATGGTATCAATCACCACCACGCCGAGGTTGTTGGTCCAGCGGATTACGCGGGGGATTTCGATGCGGCGGCGCGGGGCGGCCACCTCCCATATTGCCATGGCGATCAGGATGCCGAGGAATATCGCTAGCCGGATACCCCCCTCGTTTGATAAAAGCAGGTCAGTCATGTTGTATGGCCCTTGTTCAGAGTAGCTGCCAATGCTACATTCAAGTAATCTGTTGAATGATATAATGTGTGGATGCCCCCAATGTCAACCAGTCCGAAACTGAAGCTTTATGAAGAGTTTTCCGCCATCGCGCGGGGGCTAGGGAATGCGCATCGTATTGATATTCTGGAACATTTGGGACAAGGCGAACGCGGCGTCGATGCGCTGGCGGCCAAGATCGGGCTTTCCACCGCCAACACCTCGCAACATTTACAGCAACTAAAAAGGGCGGGTTTGGTCGAATCGCGGCGCGACGGGAAGTATATTCTCTACCGGTTGAAGGGCGACAATGTTCTGACGTTGCTGGGTGCGCTCTTTGATGTGGGCGAGCATAACCTGGCCGAGGTGGACAAGGTTATGCGCGACTACTTTCACAAACGCGACGACATGGAAGCCGTCAGCCACGAGGAATTACTGGAACGGAGCCGCGACGGGCTGGTCACCGTGCTGGACGTCCGTCCGAACGATGAATTTGCCATGGAGCACCTGCCCGGAGCCAAAAACATACCGCTGGAAGAGCTCGAAACCCGCCTGTCAGAGATCGACCCCGCGCAAGAGGTCATCGCCTATTGTCGCGGCCCTTATTGCGTGCTGTCCTTCGAGGCCGTCGCTGCACTGCGCAAGCGCGGCATCAAGGCACGGCGGCTGGAGGACGGCCTGCCGGAATGGCGCGCGGCGGGCCTGCCGTTGGAACAGCCCTAAAGCTGGGCTTTCAGCACATCGGCCAGCTTGGTCAGCATGGCGGTGGCTACTTCCTTGCGGCTTTCCTCGTCGATCTCGGAAAAGATCATCCCCATACAGCGCGGCATCATGTTTTCGATGAAGGTGATACGGTCTTCGGCCGTCATCTGGCCAAAGATATTGTCCATCATGGTTTCCATCATGTGCGGCATGTCCTCGGGCTTCATCATGCCCGACATCATTTTCTCCATCAGGTTCTGGAAGGTCTTGTTCATGGTATTCTCCTTTGGTCAGGTTAACAAGCCGACGGCTATTTTGGCCGCCAGAAGGTAAAGTACGACACCGATCAGTTTCTTGACCTGCGCCGGCGATAGTTTGAAGTGCATAATCCGGTTGCCGAGATAGCCGCCGAGGATGGCGGCAATGGTGACAACGCCCAACAGCGGCCAGTCCATTTCGGTGAAGCTCAGATAGGTGGCGAAGGCCCCGAAAGACGAAAACGGGATCACCATGGACACGGCAACGCCTGCTTCCTTCGCGTTATAGCCCAGCAGGATCAGCATGGGGATCAGGAGCGAGCCGCCACCAACGCCCAGCAGGCCGGAGATGATGCCGACACTGCCGCCCAGAGCCGCGAGCAGCACGGGGCTGCGAAACCGGAACCTTGCCTCGCGATTCTGAAACAACAGCAGTGTGCCGCTGGTCACGAGGAACGCCACGAGGAGCCACTTTACCCACATCGCGTTGATATACTGGCTCAAATACGCCCCGACCGGCGTGGCCAGCAGAATGGCAATGATTAGCGGCAGGGTCGCCTTGACGTTCAGCACCCCGCGCCGGAAGTTCATCACGCTGGCGGTAATGGTGCTGGACGTGTTGACGAACAGCCCGATTGCCTTGGCGAGGTTGATCGGCAACTCCGCCACGTTAAACAGCGGCACCAGCGCAATCGCCGCACCAATGCCACCCATGGAAAACAGCGCGGAAAACCCCAGTGTCAGGGAGAAATACAGGATGTAATCGTTCATTTCCCTGCCTCCGGAGCGGGTCTACCAAGCTTTGATCATCTCGACCATTTTGGTGTAGAGATCGAGGATGTTGGCCTTCAGCTCGCCTTCTGCGCCCAAGGCCTCAAGCTGGGTTTCAAGATTGGGGATGGTCACAAACACCTCGCCATCCTTGGCATAGATGCTGATCCGGCAAGGCATCAGCACGTTCAGCTCGGGCTGGGTGTTGAGCAATTCTGCAGCCAGCGGCGCGTTGCACAGTTCATAAACCGAGGCATCTTCCTTGATCTCCAGTCCCTTCTGAGCAGGCAGGTTTTTCGAAAACGGATAGTGCTTTTTCAGTTCAAGGCCAATGGCTTCGGCGTCGCTCTCGACTCGCGCCTCGATCTCGTCAAAACCGCTGGCGGCTTTGTGCGTAAACACCAGATCACCGGATTTAGGCTTGTCGCTTTCCCCCATCATGGATTTGGCGCGCTTCATCATGCCTTGGCACTCGGCCTTCATCTCCGGCTCCATGCGTTCCATCATGGATTTGCACTGTGCCATCATGCTCTGCCCCTTTTCCTTCATGTCGGCATCCATCTTGCCCATCATCTCTTTCATTTTTCCGTTCATGGCGCTTCTCCTGTTTGGTTGACATCGCATCGTGTTTAATAGATCATATGTGTAGACAATCATATAAGCGGATACTCATATGAATGATATTGTGACGGATTGCCACGGCGTCAAGCCCCTGAGCGAAATATTCAAACTCCTGTCGGAGCCGAACCGCCTGCGCATCCTGTGCGGGCTGGGGATGGAGTGCCAGTCGGTGGGCTCGGTCGTCGAAGAAACGGGGCTTAGCCAAACCAATGTTTCGTTCCACTTGCGCCTGTTACGCGAGGCCGGACTGGTGCGCCCCGAAAAGCGCGGCGCTTTCGTCTATTACTGCCTGCCAGACCAGAAAATTCTGGCCCTTCTGGATGATTTTCGCGCCTGGGCTGAGACGCTGGAAAAACCCGCAACACATAAAAAGGCCAGCTGAGGCCGCAGCACCAGGGAGAGCGCAATGGGATACGGAAACTGGACGGGATTTGGCTATATGTGGATTTTCCCGCTGCTGTTTCTGGCAGTGCTCCTCTATTTCATGCGTGGCATGTTTGGTGGGGGCATGGGCGGCATGCACTCGAAAAACCCCGAAACCCCGCGCCAGATCCTCGACCGCCGCTTTGCAGCCGGTGAGATCAGCAAAGAACAATACGAGGAAATGAAAGCCACGCTTTCACAATAGAGCTTACCTCTGGCGAAGCCGCAAAAATCTCACCGAACGGCCTTAACCACAGACGCCAACAGGGCAAGGCTGGCCAGCGCGCCATCGGCCTCGCCCTTTTCAAAATCATCCCCCGCCTGCGCCATCTGGTTGGTGATATGGGCAAAGCAAACCACGGACCTGTGGTGGGCTGCCGCAAAGGCATAGAGCGCCGCCGCCTCCATTTCCACCGCCAAAATACCCCGCGCGCGGTTCGCCACAATAGCGCTTTCGGTCTCGCGATATGGCGCATCGGTAGTCCAACTCGCCCCCTTGATCACGGCAAAGTCCAAGCCTTCAAACGCCCCTGCCAGCTTGGCAAGCATGGCTTCAGGGGCGGGGGAGTAATCTGATGGCCGCAGATAGTGGTAACTGGTGCCTTCGTCACGAAGCGCCTTGTCGATCAAAACAAAGCAAGGTGTCTCCAGCTCCTCTGCAATCTGACCAGCCGAGGTGATACTGACCAGGAGCTCGCAGCCCGAAACAAACAATTGCTCAGCCAGGAGCACGGCGAACGAGGCCCCAACCGCATTGCCAATCACGCCGATTTGCAGCCCTTCCAGCTCAAACATATAAAGTTCGGTATGATAACACGCCCAGTAAGGGCTGCGCTTCGCTTGTTTCTGCGCAATGAGCCACCTTGCAATATCCCCATCCGGGTCCAGAAAACAGATCTCCGGCACCTCACCTTTTGGCAGATCCCGCTGACGGCGGCCTTCCCGCAACAGGTTTTCCGGCCGGAAAACCGGTGTCTCGGCGGGGTGTTTGTCTGACAGGATTGGCGGAATGTGTTTGTTGGTCAATTTGGATGCCTATGAGGATAATCAAACGCTTGGTAGGGTGAAAGTGAAGGCTAGCGTTATTCAGCCACCATTCGCAACACCGGAGCCTATGACCTGCGATGTTCAATTGCGTGAATTTCTTCTCGCGACATTTGAACACCCAAGCAACGCGGTGCCTTTCGCCCCACCACGTCCATTTCTGTTTTCTCTGATCGCGTGAGAGGATTTGATGGCGCGGCAACCGGTCGGATGCGAAATTCACGAAAAACCCTTATTTTATTGGGTTTTCACAGACCGAACCAAATCGCCCCGAGGTTCGGTCGGAAAGAGAGAAACGGGGGTTAGAGAGCGTGTCGAGGCGTTCCGGCATTCTCGCAAGTTCGGTCGCCAGACCTAAACCCCTTTGAAACATAAAGAAAATTGCCCCGGCGTTGGGGCACATCCGCGTTTCAATGAAGGCAAGTGGCGGAGGAGGTGGGATTCGAACCCACGGTAGACTTTCACCTACGTC
>WFQE01000103.1 GCA_015487165.1 Paracoccaceae bacterium
CTGGTTGAGATAACCATTCTGCCCAAGGATCCCGATCCACGCATAGACACGGATCAGAAAGGACGTCCAGAAGGGCAGGATCACCAGCATCATCAGGGTGGGGCGCCACTCGGTCGGGGCGTTGGCCATGCCATAGGCGATGGGATAGCCCACCAGCAGGGTCAGCACCGTTGACAGCGCGGCAATCTGCAGGCTGGAAAGATAGGCCTTCCAGTACAGATCGTCCTCGGCCAGCCAGCTGTAATTCTCGAAATCCAGCTTTGACAGGAAATCGACAAAGCCCTGCCAGCCGGCGGACAGATCGAATGTCGGCGTATAGGGCGGGATCGCCAGCGCCTGATCCGACAGCGAGATCTTGAGCACGATCCCGAACGGCACCAGAAACAGCAGCAACAGCCACGCATAGGGCACCGAGATCAGCAGCAAGCGGCGCAGGTTCATCTTTTCGCCCTCATGATGTCAGCACCACGGCGGCGGTTTCGGTGAACGAGATCCAGACCTCGTCATCCCAGGTGAAGGGGCGGCGCGTCAGCCGGTTGCGGTTGGCGACCTGAACCTTCAGGATGCGCCCGCCCGGCATCCCGACGTGATAGGTCGAGATATTCCCCAGATAGCCGATATCCAGCACCTTGCCGGAAAGGGCGTTGACCGCATCCGCTGGCCGTTCTGCCGAAATGGCCAGTTTTTCCGGCCGCACGGCAATGCAGCAGCTGTCGCCCTTGTTCAGGGTGCCCGAGGTTGCGGCGGTAATCGGATCAACCCCATCCGCCCACTTGATGCGGCATTTTCCGCCCGTGCATTCGAAAACCGTGCCCTCGATCAGGTTCACGTCGCCTATGAAATCCGCCACATAGCGCGAGTTGGGCTGTTCATAGATCACCTCGGGCGTGGCCACCTGCACCAGACGCCCGTGATCCATCACCGCGACCCGGCTGGCAACGGTCATGGCCTCTTCCTGGTCATGGGTGACGATAACGAATGTGGTGCCCAGCTTTTCCTGAATATCCATCAGCTCGAACTGGGTTTCCTCGCGCAGCTTCTTGTCAAGCGCGGCAAGGGGCTCGTCCAGCAGCAACAGTTTGGGCGCCTTGGCCAGCGCACGCGCCAAGGCAACCCGCTGTCGCTGTCCGCCCGAGATCTGATGCGGCTTGCGGCCGGCGAATTTGCTGAGCTGCACCAGCGCCAGCATCTCGTCCACCCGGCCGGCGATTTCCGATTTCGGCATGTCTGATCGTTTCAGGCCAAAGGCGATATTGTCGGCAACCGTCAGATGCGGAAACAGCGCATAGGACTGAAACATCATGTTGACCGGGCGCTTGTTCGGCGGCACCCCGGCCAGATCCTGCCCGCCAAGGGTGATTGTGCCCTCGGTCGGGGTTTC
Organism: Paracoccaceae bacterium; assembly: GCA_015487165.1. GTDB lineage: Bacteria > Pseudomonadota > Alphaproteobacteria > Rhodobacterales > Rhodobacteraceae > UBA5972. The sequence continues at coordinate 1,382 of WFQE01000103.1, forward strand.
AAAGCCCGCCAGCATGCGCATTAGCGTGGTCTTGCCACAACCCGAAGGCCCCAGCAGCGCAAAGAATTCGCGCTCATAAATATCAAGGGAAAGGTCGTCGATCGCGGTGAAGCTGCCAAACCGTTTGGTCACATGGTCAAACCGGATGAGCGGCGTCGCCCCCGGATCTTCCCACGGCGCAAAGACATCTGTAGCGGCGGCAGGCGTGCTGTTCATCGTTTTCCCCCAGTGTGCCCCCCCGCACGACAATGGCGGAGGGGCAATTCCTGTTGTTCCGAACCGCCTTAGTGGCCGGTCTTGATCCGGGTCCACATGCGTGTGACCAGTTTCTGGATCTTCGGCTCGTAGGGGGTGGTGATATAGAGCTTCTTCACCGTTTCCGCGTCAGGATAGATGGCGGGATCACCGATCACGTCTTCGTTCAGATATTTCTGCGAGGCCAGGTTGCCATTGGCGTAATACACATAGTTCGAAGCAGCCGCCGCATTCTTGGCATCCAGCATGAAGTTGATGAACTTGTGTGCCGCATCCGGGTTCGGTGCGTCGGCCGGAATGGCCATCTGGTCGAACCAAAGAACCGCGCCCTCTTTCGGGATGGAATATTCCACATGCACGCCGTTGTCGGCCTCGGCCGCGCGGTCACGCGCCATCAGCACGTCGCCCGACCAGCCGATCGCCACGCAAATCTCGCCATTGGCCAGCGCGTTGATATATTCCGAGCTGTGGAACTTGCGCACATAGGGGCGCACGGCCTCAAGCACGGGCTGCGCCTTTTTCAGAACTGCGGGATCCTTGGTATCCGGGTCTTCGCCGATATAGCGCAGCGCGGCAGGGATCACCTCGGTCGGGGCATCAAGGAAATGCACGCCACATTTCTGCAGCTTTTTCATGTTCTCGGGATCGAACACCAGCGCCCATGAATTGACCGGCGCATTCGGCCCGAGAACCTCTTTCACCTTGTCGACATTATAGCCGATGCCGGTGGTGCCCCACATGTAGTTGACAGAGTACTGGTTGCCCGGATCGTAGATCGCTGTCTGCCTGGCGATTTCGGGCCAGACATTCTTGAGATTTGGCAGCTTGCTCTTGTCCAGCTTCTGGAACACGCCCGCCTTGATCTGGCGCGCCAGGAACGAACCCGACGGCACCACGACATCATAGCCGGTATGGCCGGCAAGCAACTTTGTTTCCAGCACCTCGTTGCTGTCAAAGGTATCGTAGACAACCTTGATGCCGGTTTCCTTCTCGAATTTCTTCAGCAGGCTGGGCTCGATATAATCCGACCAGTTGAAGACATGCACCTCTTCGGCCAGCGCCGGCACTGCCAGCATCGCCGAGGCCAGCACCGCCCCGATCAGTTTTCCCGTCTTGCGTTTCATTTTCTTCCTCCCGAATAGTGGCCGCTTTGCTGCCGCTCTGAACATCACACCGTGGAATTTGATCAAAACCACGCGCATTTGCAAGCCCCTTGTGAATTGTATAGGCTTGGCGCCAAGGTTCACGCGATCATTCCACAGGCACCGCCCGCCGGTCTGGCGGGCACCAGGACAAGGCAAATTCTAAACATGCAAAGCGGCAATATCCAATGCTTTCCTCGCTGAACAACCCGCCGGCGCATGAAATCGTCTATCGCCAGATCCGCGACAAGATCCTGTTTGGCGATCTCACACCCGGCCAGGCCGTCACCATCCAGGGGCTGGTGGCCGAATGCGGCGTGTCCATGACCCCTGTGCGCGAGGCGATCCGCCGCCTGACGGCCGAAGGCGCGCTTGAATTTCAGGGCAACCGCCGCGTCTGCGTGCCCCGCATGACCGAGGCCCGCTTTGCCGAACTGACCTTTGCGCGGGACATGATCGAACCGAAACTGGCTGAAATGGCGGCAGAAAAGGCAACCGTGCAGGACATCGACGCGCTGCGCGGCATTGATGACGCGTTGAATGCGGCCATAGATCTGGGCGACGTCAAAGGCTATATGCGCGAGAACCACCGCTTTCATTTTTACCTTTATGCCTTGGCGGACTCGAACATCCTGCTGCCAATCACCGAAACGCTGTGGCTGCGCTTTGGTCCGCTTTACCGGATCATTTCAGGCAAATACGGCACCGAAAGCCTGATCGACCGCCATGACGAGGCCATCCACGCCCTGCGGGCCGGAAACGCCGCCCTCTGCGCCGAGGCCATCCGCGCCGACATCGCCCAGGGATTCGCCATCGTGCGCGAGAATTTCGGCTGGACATGAATTTGATCAAATACAACTGACCGTGGTTGACCCTCCGCGATTTGATCATATTATGGCGCCGTCTGGCACCTCGCCCCGACCCGGGCGAATCCGGACCAGGCCCACCGTTCAGCCTTGACACAAAGGGAAACGCCCATGACCCGCCTATTCAACCACAAACCCACCTCCGAGCTGCAAGAGCTGGACGCCGCGCATCACATGCACCCCTTTACCAATGGCGCGCAGCTTGCCGAAAAGGGCACGCGCGTCATCACCCGCGCACAGGGCTGCACCCTGACCGATTCCGACGGGACCGAGATCCTTGACGCCATGGCGGGGCTGTGGTGCGTCAATATCGGCTATGGCCGCGACGAACTTGCCCGCGCCGCCTTCGAGCAGATGCAGGAACTGCCCTATTACAACACCTTCTTCCAGACCTCGCACCCGCCGGTGATCGAGCTGGCCCAAAGGATCGCCGCCCTTACCCCGGGCGATCTGAACCATGTATTCTTTGCCAATGGCGGATCAGATGCCAACGACACCAATATCCGCATGGTGCGCACCTATTGGGCGCTCAAGGGCAAGCCGAGCAAGAAAACCATCATCAGCCGTGTGAACGCCTATCATGGCTCGACCGTGGGGGCGGCCAGCCTGGGCGGCATGACGCCGATGCATGAACAGGGCGGCCTGCCGATCCCCGACATCACCCATATCATGCAGCC
>WFQE01000104.1 GCA_015487165.1 Paracoccaceae bacterium
CAGCTGCTGACGCTTGGCAAGGCGGGATTGACCGCCGAGCGCGAGTTTGAGCCGGGCGAGGCCTGGAAATCCTTTCAGCGCCAGATCGCCAATCTGCGCGCACTGGCCGACAGCGGCAAGGTGCGGATATGCCTGAACGCGGCCGATGTGCTGGCCGCCAAGAAGGCGGGCGAGCGCGGCATGATCCTGGCAATGGAGGGCGCCGATTTCATCGAGCGCGACCTGGGCCGCGTTGATACGCTTGCACGTGATGGTGTGCGCATGGTGACGCTGGTGCATTACCACAACTCGACCATCGGGGATATCACCACCGGCCCCGTGGGCTCGCGGGGGCTGACCGATTTTGGTCGCAAGCTGATCCCGGTGCTGAACGGGGCAGGCATCACCATCGACCTGTCTCATGCCTCGGAAAAAACGGCTCGGGACGTGCTGGGCATCACGACCAGGCCGGTGGTGCTGACCCATACCCATATCAAGACGCCCCAGCTTGACCACCCCCGCTTTGTCAGCCCCGAACTGGCGCGCGCGGTTGCCGACACGGGCGGCTATATCGGCGCCTGGCCCGCGGGCATCGGCATTACCTCGCTGGCCCAGTTCATCGACCGCATCGATTTCCTGGTTGAAACCGTGGGCGAGGATGCCGTCGCCATGGGCTCGGACATGGATGCCAATTACAAGCCGGTGCTGGAAACCTATCGCAAGATGCCGCTGGTCGTCGGCGCGCTGCAAAAGCGCGGCTACAGCACGCAGACCCTGGCCAAGGTCATGGGCGGCAATGTGCTGCGTGTGATGGACAGCGCCTGAGCCTTCTTCTTTGCTCAAATACTCCTGCCAACGGCACGCCGCGGCCGTCAGGTCGCGGCGTTCTCAGTTCCCCATCATCGAGGGCAGCACCGTCACGATCTGCGGGAATGCCGTAATCACGAACACGCCCACCAGCAGCAACAGGAAGAACGGCAGCGCATGTGCCGCGATCCGCAATATGTTGATCCCCGTCAGCCCCTGTATCACGAACAGGTTGAACCCCACGGGCGGGGTGATCTGGGCCATCTCGACCACCAGCACCAGATAGATGCCGAACCACAGCGGGTCGATCCCCACCGCCTGCACCATCGGCAGGATGATCGAGGTGGTCAGCACCACGACCGAAATGCCGTCCAGAAAACAGCCGAGCACGATGAAGAACACGGTCAGCGCCGCCAGCAGCTCGTAAGGGGTCAGGTTGAAGGTTCCGATCCAGGCGGCCAGGTTGCGCGGGATGCCGGTGAATCCCATGGCGATGGTCAGAAAGGCCGCCGCCAGCAGGATGAAGGAGATCATCACCGAGGTGCGTGTTGCCGACATCAGCGCGTCAAGAAAATCGCGCCAGCCAAAGCTGCCGGTCGTTGCCGCCAGGATCGTGGCCAGCAGAACCCCCAGCGCCGCCGCATCCGTGGGCGAGGCGACGCCGGTATAGATTGACCCGATGACGCCGGCGATCAGCAGGATCACGGGGATCAGACGGCGCGAGGCGATGATCTTTTCGCGCAGGCTGGGGCGGGCTTCTTCCTGCGGGATCGCATCGGGGTTCATCACGGCGCGGATCATCACATAGCCGGCAAACAGGGTGACCAGCATCAGCCCCGGCAGGATGCCCGCAATGAACAGGCGCGCGATGGATTGCTCGGTCGCGACACCATAGACGATCAGGATGATCGAGGGCGGGATCAACAGCCCCAGCGTGGCGGATCCCGCCAGCGTGCCGATGATCAGCGATTCCGGATAGCCGCGTTTGGTCAGCTCGGGCACCGACATGCGCCCGATGGTGGCGGCAGTGGCGGCGCTCGATCCCGACACCGCGGCAAAGATCGCGCAGCCCAGGATGTTGACATGCAACAGGCGCCCCGGCGCGCGGCCCAGCCAGGGTACAAGGCCCGAAAACATGTCTTCGGACAGGCGCGAGCGCAGCAATATTTCGCCCATCAATATGAACAGGGGCAGGGCGGCCAGAGGCCAGGAATGGCTGTGCCCCCACAGCGTGGTTGCCATAACCATACCCACAGGGGCCGAGGAAAAGGCGACAATGGCCACGAAGGCCACGATCATCAGCGAAACGGCAACCCACATGCCCGCGGCCAGCAGCACCAGCAGCAGGCCCAGCAATGTGGCAAAGATCATTGGATCGGACATGGCGCTATTCCACCCCGCCTTCGTCAACCAGAACCGGCGCGCCCTTGCGCAGCGCCTCGATGGCGGTGTCCACGAAGGCCAGCGTCAGCAGCGCCAGCCCCGCGACCACGAAAACCTGCGGGATCCACAGCGGAATGGCGATGATGCCGGGCGACTTGTCGCCATATTTCCAGCTCTGGCTCAGCAGGTCGGCCATATAATAGGTGGCATAGGCGGAAATCACGCCGCCGCCGGCCAGTGTCAGCACCTCCAGCCACATGCGCGCCCGCGTGGGCAGCAGTTGCACGACCAGGTTGACCCGGATATGCGCGCCGCGGCGCAAGGTATAGGCCAGCCCCATGAAGCTGGCTGTTGCCAGAAAGAAGCCGGCAAAATCCGCATAAGAAGGGATGGTGAACGAAAGCGACGGCCCGCCCAGGCGTGCGAGAATGTTCAGCAGGATCTGGGCCGAAACGACCAGGCAGATCAAGATGATGCAAAAGGCGGAAATGCCGCCCGCGACAAGGTAAAGCCGATCAAGAAAACGTCGCATCCTTCCCCCCTTTGTTGAGTGGGCCGCACCCATGGCGGGCACGGCCCCTTCGATGTGTCGCTGCCCGTCTGTTCAGGGCTGCAAGGGCAGGCTCAGCCGCCCTGATAGGCCTTGAGAATGGCCAGCGCGTCGGGGCTGGCATTGGCCTTCCAGTTTTCAAGCATCTTGGCGCCGATCTCGCGCAGCCCTTTCATCAGCTCGGGTGAGGGCTCGACGATCTTCATGCCGTGATCGGCCATGACCTTGGTCTTGGCGGCGGCTTCGGCCTTGGACATGTCCCAGCCACGCTTTTCGGCGGTAGCGGCGGCGTCAAGCACGGCCTTTTGCACGTCGGCGGGCAGGGCGTCGAATGCCCGCTTGTTCACCACGACGATGTTCTTGGGCACCCAGGCGTTGATCGGGGTGTAGTAGTTGACGAAATCCCAGGCCTTGGAGTTGGCACCCGTCGAGGGCGAGGTGATCATCGCCTGCACCTGTCCGGTAGCGAAAGCCTGCGGAATGTTGGGGGCCTCGACCTGCACGGGCGATGCCTTGGCAAGGGTGGCAAATTCTTCCAGTGCGGCGTTGTAGGCGCGGAAGCGCAGGCCGGCGAGGTCGTCAACCGTCTTGACCTCGTTCTTGGTGTAAAGCCCCTGCGCCGGCCACGGAACCGAGAACAGCGGCATCAGGCCCTGCTTGGCCAGAAGCTTGGTGATGACGGGCTTTTGTGCGGCCCACAGGCGGGCGGCATCGTCATAAGAGGTGGCAACAAAGGGTTGGCTGTCGATGCCGAATGCCAGATCTTCGTTGGACAGGCGCGACAGGAAGAATTCGCCGATCTGCACCTGGCCCGAACGCACGGCGTTCTTGATTTCGGGATGCGGGAACAGCGAGCCGGCCGAATGAACGGTGATGTTCAGCTTGCCGCCTGTGGCCGCTTTCACATCCTTGGCGAATTCGTGGATGTTGACCGTGTGAAAGGTCTTGTCGCCATAGGGCGTCGGCATGTTCCAGTCGGTAGCCATTGCGGGTGCGGAAATCCCCACCGCAACAGCCAGCGCGGTTGCAAGTTTCATGTACATTTGGTGTTTCTCCCGGTTGATATGCTGCCCCCGGGGTATCGAATGACCCCCGGCTATTCGGCAGCGGTTATTGTCCGATGCCGAATTTGCAGTTGACCGGGCGTCAAGGCAAGGATTTTTTCCGCTTGACAATGGGTTCGGCCAGCCTGGGGGTGGCGGGGCCGATGGGCGCCTTGTCGGCGGACATTTTGTCCTTGCGCCCGTTGCCTGTCAGGCGTTCGACGAACCAGGCCTTGGTGCCATCGACCAGGCTGAACAGAACCGGCACGAAAACCAGCGACAACAGGGTTGAAAGGATCAACCCGCCCATCACCGCAATGGCCATGGGTGAACGGAATTCGCCGCCGATGCTGACTGCCAGCGCGCTGGGGATCATGCCCGAGGTCATGGCGATCGTTGTCATCACGATGGGGCGCGCGCGCTTGTGACCGGCTTCCAGCATGGCGTCGGGGCGCGACAGGTCCTGTTTCATCGAATCCTGGGCAAATCCCACCAGCATGATCGCGTTCTTGGTCACGATCCCCATCAGCATGAGAAAGCCGATGACAACCGGCAGGCTGATCGCCAGGTTCATGATATACAGGGCAAAGATCGCCCCGCCGATGGCCAGCGGCAGGGTCATCAGAATGGTGATCGGTGTGACGAAGCTGCTGAACAGCAGGGCCAGCACCACATAGACCAGCAGGATGCCGGCAACCATTGCTGTTGCGAAACCCGAAAAGATGTCGGCCATGATCTCGGCGTCACCCGATGTCTGGATGCGGGTGCCTTCCGGCATGTTCTTTGCCTCGGGCAGCGACAAGATCAGATCGGTTGCCTGTCCCAGAACCGTATTGGGCCCCATGTTTGTTTCAACCTTGGTTTCATTCTTGCGGTCATAGCGCGTGACGATGCTGGGGCCAGTCGATACCGTGACATCGGCCACCGACAGCAGCGGCACCGAAACGCCCTTGGGCGTGCGCACCCGGATGCCGGCCAGATTGGTCAGATCCTTGCGCGCCGATTCACGCAGTCGCACCCTGATCGGGATCTGCTCGTCGCCCGAGTTGAACTTGGCCAGGTTTGCATTCACATCGCCGATGGTTGCCACGCGCAGGGTCGAGGCCAGAAGATTGGCAGTGACGCCAAGCTCGGCCGCCAGATCTCCCTTGGGCAGGATCTGGATTTCCGGCCGGGGCAGGGCCGCTGTGGTGGTGACGTTGCGCAGCTCGGGCCGCTTTTTCATGGCATCGGCCAGACGCAGGGCGGCCTGGCGAACCACTTCGCGGTCATCTCCGAGAACCGAAAGAGAAATATCTTTCTGTCCGCGTTCGTTGACAAAATTGATCCGCGCATCCGGGATATCGGCCAGCAGCTTGCGCATGTCGCTTTCGATCTGGAATGATGTGCGTTCGCGCTCCAGCTTGGTGCCATAGTTGACGATCAGCGTGGCCTTGGTGATCCCGCCGGAGCCGCCATCGACAAAGACATTGCGTATCTCGGGGATGGTCCAGATGCGCTGCGTGATCTCGCGCGCCACATTGCGGGTGTCATCAAGGGTGGAACCGGGCGGCAGTTCAACGGTGATCAGCGTGCGCCCGATATCCTTTTTCGGGGTGAACTCGCCCGGCAGCAGGGTGGCGGAATAAAGCGAGGCGGCAAAGATGCCAAAGGCCGCCATGATTGTCAGGACGCGGTGCCGCAGCGTCCAGCGCAGAATGGCCAGATAGCCGCGCATCAGCCAGCCATCCTTCTTTTCGATCTTCTGATGGGCATCCTTCAGGAAATAGGCCGCCAGCATGGGCGTGATCAGGCGGGCAACCAGCAGCGAAAACAGCGCCGCAATGGCGACTGTCAGGCCGAACTGCTTGAAGAACTGCCCCGGAATTCCGCCCATGAAGCTGACCGGCGCAAACACGGCAACGATCGAAAGCGTGATTGCGATCACCGTCAGGCCGATCTCGGTTGCGGCATCGGCCGCGGCCTTGCGGGCGGATTTGCCCATGGCGCGGTGTCGCTCGATATTTTCTATTTCCACAATGGCATCATCGACCAATATCCCCGTGACCAGCGTGATCCCCAGCAGGCTGATCAGGTTCAGCGAAAAGCCCAGGATATCCATGGCAAAGAATGTCGGGATGATCGACAGCGGCAGCGCCAGCGCGGTGATGATGGTCGCACGCCAGTCGCGCAGGAACAGGAACACCACGATCACCGCCAGCGCAGCACCTTCGTAAAGGGTTTCCATGGCGCTGCTGAACGAGCCTTCGGTCTGGACCGTGGAATCGTCGATCTTTTCGATCTGCACGTCGGGATAGCGTTTCTTGATATCCTTCAGCTGCGCCGCCACCTTGCGCGCGGTGTCGAGGTCGGAAAAACCCGTCTGCCGATAGATGCCCAGTGCGACCACCGGGTGGCCGTCGAGCATGGCAAAGTTGCGGGCCTCGGCCGGCCCGTCATAGACCAGCCCCAGCTGGTTCAGCCTGACCTTGGTGCCATTGGGAAGCGTCAGTGAAGTCTGTGCCAGCTGCGCAACCGTCTTGGCGCTGCCCAGTGCCCGGATGGAAAATTCAAGCCCGTCCAGATCGCCGCGCCCGCCACCAAGGTTGACATTGGTCGCCCGCAGCTGGCGGCTGACATCGGCGGCCGTGATCCCCAGCGCAAGCAGGCGGTTGGGGTCGAGTTCGACCTTGATCTCGCGATCGGCACCGCCGATGCGCACGACACCGCCAACACCGCGAATGCCCAGC
>WFQE01000105.1 GCA_015487165.1 Paracoccaceae bacterium
CCATCGCCTCGGCACGACGCAAGGACGGGCGGGGCGCCCTTTCCACCCGGCTGCGGCAGGCGATGACCAATTTGCGCTATCGTTTGAAATATCTGGCCGCACTGCATTGGCACCGTCGGGGCGGATTGCGGAAAGGGGGCGGGGAATGAGCTTGCGCAAACGCCTCAGGCAGTGGCGGCATGATCTTGGTGTTGATATCTCGACGCCGCAGGCGCGCAAGCGGGCGCAGTTGCATTTCGACTGGTTCGATCATGGCATCCTGCGCAAGTGGTGGAAGAACTTTCACAAGATTGACGAAGGTGTCTATCGTTCGAACCAGCCTTCGCCGCAACGTCTGGCCGAGTTTCGCGACATGGGTATCAAGACGATCCTCAATCTGCGGGGCAGCGCGCAGCACAGCCAGTATCTGTTCGAAAGCGAGGCCTGTGCGAAACTGGGGCTGGAACTGATCGATTTCCGCCTTTGCGCGTCGGACCCGCCCAGTCGGGAAGAGCTGTTCCAACTGTTCGAGATCTTCCGCACCATGCAGCGCCCGGCCGTGATGCACTGCAAGTCGGGCGCCGACCGCACGGGTTTTGCGGCGGTTCTGTATTTGCATGTCATCAAGGGTGTTCCGCTTGAGCAGGCCATGAAACAGCTTCACTGGCGCTATGTTCATTTCCGGCGTTCAAAGAACGGCATTCTCGATCTGTTTTTCGAGGTGTTTCTTGAAGAGTCGGCCAAAAGCGGGATCACGTTTCAGGACTGGATTCGCGATGGTTACAACCGCGAGGCGATGCGCCAGCGATTTTCGCGGCATTTTGGCCTGCGTTGAGCTGTTCCGGCGGAGGATCTGACCATGTCGTGTTTTTCCCTACCGGTGCCGCTGGCGGACAAGTTTGCCTTGCCGCTGACTGCAGTGGTGATTCGATGTGGGTGTCAAGGGCGATCAGGACGGGTTTCTCGGTCGCAGCCGTTGCAAACAGTCCTTGAATATGATTGGCTTATACCGCCGTTAAGGAAGACCCGCCAAGGGGGTCGCTAGGCGAACAGGGAGTGTTGGGATTTGTCCACCGTGTCGAAAGAAGACGGTTTTGTCGTCTTTGATCATGTCCAGAAGAGCTATGATGGGGAAACTCTGGTCGTCAAGGATCTGAACCTTGCGATCGGAAAAGGGGAATTCCTGACCATGCTTGGCCCGTCAGGATCCGGCAAGACAACCTGCCTGATGATGCTGGCGGGGTTTGAAACCGCAACCCACGGCGATATCCTGCTGGGCGGCAAGCCGATCAACAACATTCCGCCCCACAAGCGCGGCATTGGCATGGTCTTTCAGAACTATGCGCTGTTTCCGCACATGACGGTCGGCGAAAACCTGTCCTTTCCGCTGGAAGTGCGCAAGATGGGCAAGGCCGAGCGCGAGGAAAAGGTGCGCAACGCGCTCGACATGGTGCAGATGGGCGATTTCATCAACCGTCGCCCGGCCCAGCTGTCCGGCGGCCAGCAGCAGCGCATCGCGCTGGCCCGCAGCCTGGTGTTTGAACCCGATCTCGTGCTGATGGATGAACCGCTCGGCGCGCTCGACAAGCAGCTTCGCGAGCATATGCAGTACGAAATCAAGCATCTGCACGATCAGCTGGGCGTCACTGTCGTCTATGTGACGCACGACCAGTCCGAGGCGCTGACCATGTCCGACCGGGTCGCCGTGTTCGACGACGGCGTGATCCAGCAGCTGGCGACGCCCGACGATCTGTATGAACGCCCCGAAAATGCCTTCGTCGCCCAGTTTATTGGCGAAAACAACCGGCTGGTCGGGGTGGTCAAGGATATCTCGGGTGATGTTGCCACTGTCGAGGTCGATGGCGGGGGGGTCGTGACCGCCAAGGCCGTGAATTGCGGCGGCGCCGGCGGGCGGACGACCCTTTCCATCCGTCCCGAGCGGGTGAAGGTCGGGGCCGATGGCGGCCCGAACAGAACCGATGCCGAAGTGCTGGAGTTGATCTATCTTGGCGATCACATCCGCTGCCGCATGCGCGTTCTTGGAAACGAGGAATTCATCGTCAAGATCCCCAACGCCGCCGACAACAAGCGGCTGGTGGTTGGCGAGAAGACCACAGTCGGATGGGAAACCGAAGACTGCCGGGCGCTCGACGCGTCCTGACTATGAATAACCTGGCGGCTTGACCCGGTGCCGGCCAGGACGGGGAGAATAACGGGTGAAACTGACAAGGAGAGAAAAAACATGATGATCAAGAAACTGATTGCCGGCGTTGCGGTATCGGCCCTTCTGGCCGGCGCTGCTGCTGCTGGCACGATCACGGTCGTGTCCTGGGGGGGTGCATACACCAAGTCCCAAGTCGAGGCCTATCACAAGCCATGGATGGCCAAGACCGGCAACAAGATCATATCGGATGACTACAACGGTGGCCTGTCCGAGGTGAAATCGCAGGTCGAGGCCGGCAATGTCACCTGGGATATCGTTGACGTGGAAATGTCCGACGCCGTGCGTGGTTGCGACGAGGGCCTGCTGGAGCCGATCGATCCGTCGATCCTGCCGCCGGCACCCGATGGCACCCCGGCGACCGAGGATTTCATCCCCGGCGCGATCACCGATTGCGGGGTGGCAAACATCGTCTGGTCGACGATCTATGCCTATGACACCACCAAGTTCAAGGGCGACAACGCGCCCAAGACAATCAAGGATTTCTTTGACACCAAGAAATTCCCGGGCAAGCGTGGTATGCGCAAGACACCCAAGGCCAACCTGGAAATGGCGCTGGCGGCTGATGGCGTGCCTGCCGACCAGATCTACAAGGTTCTTGGCACCCCCGAGGGCGTGGACCGCGCCTTCAAGGTGCTTGACCGCATCAAGAACGATGTCGTCTGGTGGGAAGCCGGCGCGCAGCCGCCGCAGTTGCTTGCCGATGGCGAAGTTGCCATGACCACGGCCTATAACGGCCGTATCTTCAACGCCGTTGCCGCCGAGCACAAGCCCTTCAAGATCGTCTGGGATGCGCAGATCTTCGACTTTGACGTCTGGGTGATCCCGAAAGGTGCCCCGCACAAGGATCTGGCGATGGATTTCCTGGCCTTCTCGACCGCAACCAAGCAACTGGCGGCACAGGCAAGCTGGATTTCCTATGGCCCGGCGCGCAAATCGGCCTCGAAGCTGGTCAGCACGTTCCACAACGACCCCAATCTTCAGATGGGTCCGCAGATGCCGACCGCACCCGAAAACTTCAAGACCGCGATCCAGAACGACTTTGTCTTCTGGGCCGATCACCAGGACGAGTTGAACGCCCGCTTCAACGCCTGGCTGGCCAAGTAATTGGCTGAATGATCCTCGGAAGGGCGTCTTTGCGCGCCCTTCCGAACTTGCATTTCTCGATTTCCGGGGCAGACATGAGCGACGTGACAGGACCAATCGTAACCGCAGACGGCGTTCCGCTGAAACGCAAGCTGGCGCAGGCAATGTTCCGCTCGCGCGCGCGTGCATTCGGCCTGGCATTGCCGCTGCTGGCCTTCATCATCGTCGCCTTCATCATTCCGATCCTGACCTTGCTGTGGCGGGGCGTGCATGATTCGCGTTTTGCCGACTACATGCCCAGAACGACAGAGGCGGTTGCTCAATGGGATACGAAGTCCCCAATAACCGAAGACATGGCTGCGGCGATCGTCGCCGACATGGTGGTGGCCAAGAAGAAACACACGATCGGTCGGGTCGCAACCCGTGTGAACCGCGAATTGCCGGGTACGCGCTCGTTGTTCACATCGACCGCGCGCAAGGCCAAGAAGATGAAGCCGCCCTATCTCGAGGCGCTGCTCAAGAAGGATGAAAAGTGGGGCGACAACGCCACGTGGCAGGCGATCAAGATTACCGCCAAGACCTACACGCCCGCCTATCTGTTGCAAGCGGTTGACCTGAAATACAACGCGGATGGCAGCATCACCCGCCAGCCCGAGCGGTATCGCATCTATATGAAGCTGTTGATTCGCACGATGCGTATTTCGCTGATCGTGACGCTGGCAACGCTGGTTCTGGGTTATCCGGTGGCCTATCTGCTGTCCACCCTGCCGGTGCGCACGTCGAACCTACTGCTTATCCTCGTGCTGCTGCCCTTCTGGACGTCGCTCTTGGTGCGCACCACCTCGTGGATCGCGATATTGCAAAGCGAGGGCGTGTTGAACAACCTGTTCGTGCTGTTCGGCATCACCACCGATCAACAGCGGTTTTCGATGATCTACAATGAAACCGGCGTGCTGATTGCGATGACGCATATCCTGCTGCCTTTCATGATCTTGCCGCTTTACTCGGTAATGAAGACGATCCCACCATCTTATGTGCGGGCCGCCAAATCCATGGGCGCGCGACCGGCAACCGCCTTCTGGCGGGTCTATTTCCCGCAATCGGTTCCCGGTATCGGGGCGGGGGCGTTGCTCGTGTTCATTCTGGCCATCGGCTATTACATCACACCCGCCCTTGTCGGCGGCGAGGATGGGCAGATGATCTCGAACATGATCGATTTTCACATGCGCAAAAGCCTGAACTGGAACCTTGCCGCCGCGCTGGGGGCGGTGTTGCTGGTTGTGGTTCTGTTCTTCTTCTGGCTGTATGATCGGCTGGTGGGCATCGACAACATGAAGCTGGGATGATCGCCGTGACCGAAGAAAAGAAAAGCTACCGATACATTCCGCCGCGCCCGGCGCTCTGGCTGCCGATATCGATTCCGGCCTTTCTGGGGGCGGTCATCGGATGGATGACGGCCGAGGGCGACCGCGCGCTGTTCCTGCCGTTCATTCTGGGCGGGGCGGCAATCTTTGCGCTCGCCGCGCTGGTATCGGCGCTGTATCTGGAGCGTGTGCGCAAATGGTCGGGCTGGATCATCGGGGCGGTCTTTCTGGTGGCGGGAACACTGTCTTTCGGTCTGGCCTATGGCATCGTCCTTGCGATCGTCGGATATATCATCGGGCGCATGGCGATCTGGATCGCAACCGGCGACTACCGTCTGAATATGCCGCCCTATGCCACGTCGGCCGAGGTCGCCTGGTTCTATGGATTCCGGGTGATCTGCGGGCTGATCCTCTTTTTCCTGATCATGCCGATCGTCATCATCATCCCGCTGTCGTTCAACGCGACGCCCTATTTCAGCTTTACCCCTGAAATGGTTTCGCTGAACCCGGCGGGATATTCGCTGCGCTGGTACTGGGACATTCTGCAAAACGGCATGGCAAACCCGAATTCCACGGGATGGGCATTTTTCAAAGACATGTGGCAGAATGCCCAGTGGATACGGGCGATCAAGAATTCCTTCTGGATAGGAACATGGGCGACGTTGCTGGCAACCGCGCTGGGCACGCTGGCGGCGATCGGGCTGTCGCGCGACGAAATGCCCTGGCGGCGTTCGCTCACCGCGCTGTTGATTTCGCCCATGATCGTGCCGCTGGTGATTACCGCGTCGGGCCTGTACTTTTTCTTCTCGGATCTGGGTCTGGCCAAGACCTATACAGGTGTGATCCTGGCCCATGCGGTGCTGGGCACGCCTTTTGTCATCATCACGGTGACGGCGACGCTGGTCGGGTTTGACCAGAGCCTGACGCGCGCTGCCGCCAATATGGGCGCCGGGCCGGTCACGACCTTTTTCAAGGTGCAGATGCCCTTGATTTTGCCGGGCGTGATTTCAGGTGCGCTGTTTGCCTTTATCACCTCGTTTGACGAGGTGGTGGTTGTGCTGCAGCTGGCCGACGTCAAGCAGCGCACCATTCCGCGGCAGATGTTCAGCGGGATTCGCGAGCAGATCAGCCCGACCATCCTGGCGGTGGCGACGATCCTGGTGATCATCTCGATCGGGCTGCTGACGATGGTGGAACTGCTGCGGCGCCGTTCCGAAAGGTTGCGCGGGCTGAGCCCCGGGTGATCTGCGCCTGCGGCGCATGCGTATTTGGGCAAAGAAGAAGCAGGGCGCTCAGGCCCCCAGCACCGTCAGCCAGAAGGTCACCGACAGGATCGAGGCCGCCGTTCCCGCCAGCACGGCCGTTGCTGCCACACGGCGGGCGCGCCCATACATGTTGGCGAATATATAGGCATTGACCCCCGGGGCCATGGCGGCGGTCAGGGTGGCGCTGCGGACCATGCCCACGGGCAGGTCAAATACCTGCGAGGACAGGGTATAGGCGATCAGCGGGTGCAGCATCAGCGAGATCGCGATGACCCAGGCGACCTCGCGCCAGTCGCCTTCGGGACGATAGCGATAGAGGATGCCGCCAAGGGCGAACAGGGCGGTGGGCAGGGCGGCGCGGATCACCAGATCAAAGGCATGGGTCAGCGGCTGGGGCAGGGCCAGCCCCGTGAGGTTGACGACAAAGCCCGCGATGATCGCCTGCACGAGGGGGTTTGAAAGGATCGCGCGCGCCACCCGCAACAGAGACGCGCCCAGCCCGTGGCCGCGGTTGCGGATGCTCTCCATCGTGGTGATGCCCAGCACATAGCAGAACGGCGCGTGGATCGAGATGATCGCGTAGTTGGGACCCAGCGCATCGGGGCCAAAGGCGCGTTCCATGATCGGCAGGCCCAGCAGGACGGTATTGGCAAACAGCGCCGCAAAGCCGATGGCGACGCTGTCCTGCCAGTCGCGCCCGAACAGCAGCCGCGCGCCCAGCATTCCGGCCAGAAAGCCGGCCAGCGAGCCGGTGTAGTACGACGCCAGCAGCCGCGGGTCATAGCCCTGACCGAGGTCGAGCGTCGAGATCGCCCGGAACAGCAGCAACGGAATCGCGAAATTTTGCGAAAACCGCATGAGTGTGTCGATGGCGTCATCGGAAAACCAGTTGCGCCAGCGTGCGGCCCAGCCGAACGAGATCACCAGAAAGACGGGCAGGGTGATTTCCAGCAGCGCGCCCACGCGCCTATGCTTCCAGCTCGATCACCATGCCGTCATGGGCGGGGGTGACGTTTTCGGGGGTCTCAATGCACAGGGTTCGATAGTCGAGGTCGAAATGCATGTTGGTCAGGATGCCGCGTCTGGGGGCCGCGCGGGCGATCCAGTCGAGGCTTTGTTCCAGATGCGAATGCGTTGGATGCGGATCGCGGCGCAGCGCGTCCAGCACCCAGACATCGAGCCCCTGCACGGCCTTCCATGCGGCGTCATACATCCGGGCCACATCGGGCAGATAGGCCAGCCCGCCGATGCGAAAGCCCAGCGCGTCGATGCTGCCATGGCCCACGGTGAAGGGCGTCAGCGTCAGCATGCCGCCCGCGCCGTCCACCTGCACGGGACCGTCGATGCCGTGCAGGTCGAGGATCGGGCGATAGGGGCTGCCGTCGGGTTGAACGAAGGCATAGCCAAAGCGGCTGATCAGCGCCTCTTGCGTGGGGCCGTCGGCCCAGACGGGCAGGCGGTGCCCGGTGTTGAAAACGATCATGCGCAGGTCGTCGAGCCCGTGCACATGGTCGGCGTGCTGGTGGGTATAGACGACGCCATCCAGCGTGCCGACCCCGGCATCCAGCAGTTGCTGGCGCATGTCGGGCGAGGTGTCGATCAGAACCCGCGTCGTGCCTGCATCCGTGATGCGTTCGACCAGCATCGAGCAGCGGCGGCGGCGGTTGCGGGGCTCGTGCGGGTCGCAGGCGCCCCAGTTGCCGCCCACCTTGTCGGCCAGGCGCGGCACGCCGCCCGAGGAGCCGCAGCCAAGTATGGTAAAGCGCAGCCTTGCCATCACGCGGCCTTTGTGAACAGGCGGTCGAAATTCGCGCAGGTCTGGCGTGCGAAATCCGCGTATTCCATGCCGAACAGCTCGGCGCCCACGCGGGCGGTCAGGGCGGTATGGGCGGGCTCGTTGCGCTTGCCGCGATGGGGGGGCGGGGCCAGATAG
>WFQE01000106.1 GCA_015487165.1 Paracoccaceae bacterium
AGTTCGGCCTCCCTGACGCGGGGTGGAGCAGTGGTAGCTCGTCGGGCTCATAACCCGAAGGTCGTCGGTTCAAATCCGGCCCCCGCAACCAAACCTAAGCCCTTGAAATCATTGACGATTTCGAGGGCTTTTCTTTTGCACTAACAACCGCAAAAAGACGAGTTTGGGTTGCATTTGGGTTGCACCGGGTCGCCACGACTGGCACGGCTGGCCGTGGGTTGCACGCGGGTTGCAAGTCGGCGGCATCACAAAAAATAAAATGCTTGACATAGGGCACAATCCGCGCCATAGTTCTCGGTTTTTTATATGTTTGACAGCCGGGTAGCGGCGTGCTACCTTCCCCCTCAACCACAACGAGGGGGTGTCCCTATGCAACTCGACGATGTCATGTATGTCGAAGAAGTCGCGGCGGCGCTGCGCGTGAAACGGCAGACGATTTTCGCGTGGGTGAGCCGTGGCAAGTTCCCGCGCGGGAGGCGGCGGCCCGGTCTGCGTCGGAGTTTCTGGACCCGGGACGACGTTCAGAGCTGGATACTCGATGGAGCCAAGCCCACGCGCCGGAACAGCGGTAGGCCGCGGATGACCAAGGGGCCTTGGACTAAGGCTCAGGCATAAAAAAGAGGAGGCGCAGCCACGCCTCCCCCTTCATGGATTTCCCACCGGTCACCACAACGAGAGGGAGTCCACTAACAGGGGAATTGTATTTACTAGCCGCCTAATGTCAAGTGACATGGCGCGAGGCGTGGCCGCGATGTCCCAGTGCGCGGCCGTCATTCCGATAGCAAAACTCCCGATTTCGACCACCTCGACAAGTGGTTCGAGCGGCGTCTTTTTTGCCTGCCGCCCGGCCCGCTGCGCGATGACGCCAAGAACTACGCCTTTGAAATTTTGGAAGCCGCTGGAATGTCGGCGGCACTCGATTTCATATTCATCACCGTGCCCGCCATCACGCAGGACGCGGGCAGATTGTTCGGGTTCGGCGAGCAAGGCATCACCAAGCTGGCGGATAAAATAGTATCCCGTCTTACCGACCGATGGTTGATGCTCAGCAATGACCGAGGCATCCACCTCGCCAATTCCGAGATCAGGACTCGGGGCGAGCGGGTCTGCCGGAAGATCGGGATCCGGCCGCCAGCGGAGAAGAAGCCAGACGATGCCGTGGCGCGGCGATTTCTCGACCGGACATGGTGGAAGCGGGTGATGCGTTATGCTCTGTATCCCCAGCGCGAGCAGGTGGCGCGGGACATCGGCCTTGTCAGGGAATACTCCAGCCGGGCCGGGCGGCAGACGCGGCGCGCCATGCTCCGCCGGCAAGCCGAGTTCATCTCGGCCGCCGCCGCGCGGGAGAAGGCGACCGGCAGGGAAATCCCCTTGGAGCAGCTCGCCAAGGCCAAGGCCGAAGGCGAGCAGGCCCGGCTGGTGGCGAAGGCCACGGGCCTTATCAAGTATGCCGACGAGCAGGGCTGGCAGTCGGCCATGTTGACTATCACCTGCCCCGGCGAGTTCCGGCGCGACGGAACTACGATTGCCGAGGCGCTGGATTACTTGCGGCAGGTGTGGGCGCGGGTTCGCGCGGCGGCACATCGTAAAGGATTGCGCGTGGCCGGCGCCGGCGTATTCCAGCCGCACCGCGACGGCTTCCCCCATCTTCACGATTTCGTCATTGGCCCGCCGGAGGACTTGGCCGAGTTCGTCGAGATCGTGCGCGAGCACGCCTTGCGCGAGTATCCCGACGAGCCGGGCGCAGTCGAGCACCGCGTTGACGTTCGCTACGAGGATCGCCGCAAGGGCCGGCTTAGTTCGTATCTTCTTCGCTATGTCGTGAGGGAATACGCCCGGCCCAGCGAGCCGACCGCGAACGACCGAAGCGGCAGCGCCGTTGATGCCTGGTACGCCATGCATCATGCGCGGCGGATTTTCTGGCACGGGTTGCCGCCCGACTTGTGGTGGGAGTCGCACCGGCGGTGCACGCGCAAGCAGGCCCAATCAAGGCGCGTGCGCCGGCTCCGAAAGGTCGCGCGGGCTGGTGACTACTGCCGCTGGCTCGATGAAATGGGCGGCATCACCGGCAGCAGCCGCCGTGATCGCGATACCGTGACGCTGCACGACGTCAGGGAGAATAAATACGAAGAAGCCGTGAAAGTGCCCGTCGGTGTCATCACCGATGGCGTCGAAATCCTGATTCGCAAGGAATGGGAAATCGTCTTGCGTACAGTTATTGTAAATGGTCCAAGAGACGACTTGAGCAGCGCCAATGATGACGTTCTGGCCGTGCCGGACGCCACCGGGCCGCCCATGCAGGCCATCGCATGAGTCTTTCATCGTCACATTCTTTCCGCCGACGCGGCGTCTCAACCGCCGCGCCAGTCCCGGTGCGCTCCCTTCGGTCGCCGGCTTCGCCGCCGGGAACTGTCACGGTCGGTTGCTTGCCGCTTTCGGCTCCCGTGTTGCCTGCCTTCTATCCCTGTCCCCGTCGGCGCTCGCCCCGTCCGGGCGAGGCGAGCGACCGACGGCGACGAGGCAGACGGCAGCGAGGCCACCCGCCTAGCCGCGCGCTGGCCGCTGTCGGCATGGATTTCTTTGAGGCTCGCTCCCTCAGGCTCAAAGGCAGTCGGCGAGGATTGCTTGGTCGCGCTGGCCGCTGGATTGCTGGATAACATATTATCCAGTCTGTCCGACGGCGAGCCGACCTTTCCGTCGCAGCGCGGCGACCGTGCCGCCGTCCGACCTTTCCCCCTCTTATTTAGTAATTCCGCGCCGGTCAAAAAAGTTCGCATATAAACTTTTCGAGCCTACGCGCTGTCCGACAGTAACGCCTCTCCACATGGCCCTCGTGACACATGGAGCCTCTCTCATGTCATACAAATGGAACGCTCACACCCCACTCACTGTCGAGCCTACATCACGTCCGACAAGGTGTCCCACATCGTTGTCGTTTCAATGACTTTCGAGAGGCTCCGAGAGATGCTCCCTCAGGTGATTTGTCCGACGGAAAATGCTCCCGAAGATGCTGCGCCAGCATGTGACACAGAGGCTCGGAAACCGTTGATATACATGGCGTTCCGAGTGTCACCGGAGGCTCTCGGAGAGGCTGTCAGAGAAGGCGGCGGAGCCTCTCTGTCGGACGTGAGCATGCGGGCGAGCATCTATCGCGGGGCAGCGTCTGCCGTGTCACAGCGCCCGACAAGGCGTCGGACAGCTTGTCCCACACGCCCTGGCGCAGGATTGCCTTTGTCCGACGGTTTGTCCCACGGCCTGTCTTACGGTTTGTCCCACGCCGATTTGAAGCTATTTATGCCGTTCGGCCCGGCTTGTAGGACAACTTGTGGGACA
>WFQE01000107.1 GCA_015487165.1 Paracoccaceae bacterium
ATGCACGGGTTTCAGCCCGTCGCGCAGGTCGGGGATCGCGCGGCTGACGATCACGCTCATGGCGTAGTCGAGGTAAGAGGTTTTCATCTCTTCCTCGATGGTGATGCTGGGGCCGTCGTATTTCGGCCCTTCGGGTGGATTTTCGCCCGTCATTTCAGGATCTTGTGGGGTATCGCTCACCGTTAGCCCTGCCTGTCGTCAGTGATGCCAGATGTTGTGGCCCCCTTTATAAACCGCCCAATATCCATGCGCAATGGAGCATGTGCCCCGTTGTTGGCAGCCGCCGGAATATGCTGCTAACAAATTGAAATCATTGAAAATTGATCGCTCGAACGGCTTGACTGGCGCAGATGCCGGTGGCAGGCTTTCCATATTCGGACAATGGGAGGCATGAACATATGGACAAATCCGAACTCGATCTGATGATGCGCGGCTATGGTCTGACCACGGCCGAGCTGTTCTATCGGCTGCCGGATCACCGCAATATCCTCAACAGTTTCATCTGGCAGGAATATGATCTGGCGCCGGATTACCCCAAGCTGACGAAATTCATCGATTTCTGGAAGGCGCGCATCGAGGGGCCGCTGCATTCGGTGCGCTTTGTGCATCGCAAGCTGATCGCGCCCGGGAAATGGCGCAACGTGGTGGGCGAGTTCAGGGTTCACTGACGCCGGTCGCAGACCGCAAGTGCGTGACTGGCCCGGACAAGCCGGGAAGGGGGCTGGCTGCCCCCTCTTGCCTGCGGCAATTCACCCCCACGAGTATTTTCGCAAAGAAGAAGCTGGATCCACTCAGAACGGGATCTCGTCGTCCAGACCGCCGGCACCACTCGCGGGGCCGGGCTCGAACCCGCCGCCACCTGCGGGACCGCTGTCATAGCCGCCGCCCTGGTCGCCGCCAAAGCTGCTGCCGCCGCCGCTGTCGCCCCGGCCGCCAAGCATGACCAGCTTGCCGTCAAAGCCCTGCAGGACGATTTCGGTCGTGTAGCGGTCATTGCCGGACTGGTCCTGCCATTTGCGGGTTTGCAGCTTGCCCTCGATATAGACGGTCGAGCCCTTGCGCAGATATTGCTCGGCCACGCGAACAAGGCCCTCTTGAAAGATGGCGACGCTGTGCCATTCGGTGCGTTCGCGGCGCTCGCCGGTGTTCTTGTCGCGCCATGTTTCGCTGGTGGCAATGCGCAGGTTGCATACCTTGCCGCCGTTCTGGAATGTGCGCACCTCGGGGTCGCGGCCGAGATTTCCGATGATGATGACCTTGTTGACCGAACCTGCCATGGGTGCCTCCGACTGATATTGGCGCGAATCTGTTTGACTGTTCCTGTCCTACAGAGCATCGGCAAAAAATGAAAGGCGGATGAACGTAGCCATTGCGGAAGTGCGCGGTTGCACCATCATGTTGTGTCATCTGGCCACGAACGCCGGGCTATGCCCCAGATATGGGGCGTATAACTCTTGTCATCGGCGGCAAAAAAGGCAACAAAGATTACCACGACGGGCAGGAACAGACAGAGGGCAGAACATGCCGAAGGATACCAGACCCTATCTGATGGCAGCACTGATCCTGTTGCAGGCCATATCGGCCGCGTTCTTCATATCGGACATCGTCACCGACAGCTTCCTTCCCACCGGCGCGTTCAACTATTCCAGGCACCTCATGGTCGAGTCGGGTGCCACGCTTGGACTTGTCTTCGGCATCTTTTTCGAGGCGCGCTACATGCTGGACCTGCTTCGCCGCAACCAGATGATGGAACAGAAGATGCGTGTCGCCACTGGTGCGCTGAACGATGTCATTCAGGAGTATTTTGTCGAGTGGGGCCTGACCCCGTCCGAGCGCGACGTCGCCCTGTTTGCCATCAAGGGAATGTCCAATGCCGAAATCGCGGCTCTGCGGAATTCGTCCGAGGGCACGATCAAGGCGCATCTGAACGCGGTTTTCCGAAAGGCCGGTGTCAGCGGGCGCAACCAGCTTGTCAGCCTGCTGATCGAGGATCTGATGAACGATTCCCTGATCAGCAACAACTGACAGACCAACCTGACGGGCTTTCCGATTTCTTACCGACGCTTGCGCTTGCCGCCTGACGGGGCGCGTGTGGGCTTTTCGCTTGGGGCGGGTTTGTCGCGTGGCGTGGTCACGTCGATCCCCAGCTGGTCGCGCAGCACCTTGGGGCGCAGTTCGGCAACCTCGCCGGGCTCAAGCTCGGCCAGCTGGAACGGGCCGTAAGAGATGCGGATCAAACGGTTGACCTGCAACCCCACCGCCCCCAGCGCGCGGCGGATCTCGCGGTTCTTGCCTTCGCGCAGACCGATGGTCAGCCAGGCATTGGCGCCCTGTTGCCGGTCAAGGCTGATCTGCATGGGGCGGAATTTCTCGCCCTCGACGGTGATGCCGTTGCGCAGGGGGTCAAGCATTGCATCGGTGGGCGCCCCCTTGACGCGCACCCGGTATTTGCGCACCCAGCCGGTCGAGGGCAGTTCCAGCCGGCGTTTCAGTGCCCCGTCATTGGTCAGCAGCAACAGGCCCTCGGAATTGATGTCGAGGCGCCCGATGCTCATCACCCGCGGCATGTCGCCGGGCAGGTTGTCAAAGACCGTGTCGCGCCCCTTTTCATCGCGTTCCGATGTAACCAGGCCGATGGGTTTGTAATAGCGCCACATGCGGATGCGGTCGGGGGTGTTCACGGGCTTGCCGTCAACCACGATCTGTTCGCTTCCGGTGACCAGAAATGCCGGTGTCGTCAGCTTGTGCCCGTTGACAGCCACGCGGCCGGCCTCGATCATGCGCTCGGCCTCGCGGCGCGAGGCGATGCCCGCGCGCGACAGGAACTTGGCGATGCGTTCGCCCTTTTGTGTTTCATTATTCATATCCCCGCCCTAACACCCGTTTGGCCACAGGGAAAGCCCCTTGCGCAAAGCCACTGCACGGGCCATCAACGACTGCATGAGCCCGTTTCGCAGCCATATGCAAGCCGCCCTGCAAGAGGCCCGCCTTGCCGCCGCCCGCGGCGAAGTGCCCGTGGGGGCGGTTGTCGTCTCACGGACCGGTCAGGTCGTGGCACGAGCCGGCAACCGGACGCGCGAGTTGAACGACCCCTCTGCGCATGCCGAAATGCTGGCAATCCGCGCTGCCTGCGCGATACTGGGGCAGGAACGTCTGGTCGATCACGATCTGTATGTCACGCTGGAGCCCTGCGCCATGTGCGCGGGCGTGATTTCGCATGCGCGGATAGAGCGTCTCTATTACGGTGCGTCCGATCCGAAAGGCGGAGCGGTCGAACATGGGGCGCGGGTTTTCGACCATCGGCAATGCCTGCACCGCCCCGAGGTTTATGGCGGTATCAACGAAACGGAATGCGCCCGGCTGTTGACCGATTTCTTTGCCGCCAAAAGGTAATGGGCCCCGAAAGGCCCTTCTTCTTTGCCCAAATACTGCCGGGGGAGCCCCGCAGGGGCGGGGGCAGCGCCCCCAAACCCCCTCCCCCCAGGGAGTCTCGCGTCAGTCGCGGTTCATGCGGTTTGCGATCAATTCCTCGACAACGCTGGGGTCGGCCAGCGTCGAGGTATCGCCCAGATTGCCGTAATCGTTTTCGGCGATCTTGCGCAGGATCCGGCGCATGATCTTGCCCGAGCGCGTCTTGGGCAGCCCCGGCGCCCACTGGATGAGGTCGGGTTTGGCGATCGGGCCGATTTCCTTGCGCACCCAGTCGGACAGCTCTTTCTTCAGCGCGTCGGTATATTCCTCGCCCGCCATCAGCGTGACATAGGCATAGATGCCCTGGCCCTTGATCGGGTGCGGATAGCCGACGACGGCGGCCTCGGAAACCTTGGGATGCGCCACCAGTGCGCTTTCGATTTCGGCCGTGCCCATGCGGTGGCCAGACACGTTCAGCACGTCATCGACGCGCCCCGTGATCCAGTAATACCCGTCAGCATCGCGCCGGCAGCCGTCGCCGGTGAAATAATAGCCCTTGTAGTCGCTGAAATAGGTGGCGACGAAACGGTCATGATCGCCGTAAACCGTGCGCATCTGGCCGGGCCATGAATCCTTGATGCACAGCACGCCTTCGGCCTCGGTCGTGGTGATTTCCTCGCCGCTCTGCGGGTCGAGGATCACCGGCTGCACGCCAAAGAACGGCTTGGTGGCCGAGCCCGGCTTGGTCGCGATTGCGCCGGGCAGGGGGGTCAGCATGTGGCCGCCGGTTTCGGTCTGCCACCAGGTATCGACGATGGGGCATCGGCCCTTGCCGACAACATCGTTGTACCAGGCCCAGGCCTCGGGGTTGATGGGCTCACCCACCGTGCCCAGCACCTTGATGCTGGAAAGATCGGCTTTGGCGACCCATTCATCGCCCTGGGCCATCAGCGCGCGGATGGCGGTCGGGGCGGTGTAGAACTGGTTGACCTTGTGCTTTTCGCAGACCTGCCAGAAACGGCTTGCGTCGGGCCAGGTGGGCACGCCTTCGAACATCAGGGTCGTGGCGCCATTGGCCAGCGGGCCATAGACGATATAGCTGTGGCCGGTGACCCAGCCCACATCGGCCGTGCACCAGAAGATGTCGCCGTCGTGATAGTCGAAGACCAGCTCGTGGGTCATCGCGGCATAGACCAGATAGCCGCCGGATGTGTGCAGCACGCCCTTGGGCTTGCCGGTCGAGCCCGAGGTATAGAGGATGAACAGAGGATCCTCGGCATTCATCACCTCGGGCGGGCAGTCGGCGCTGGCGGCCTCCATCAGCGGGCCATAGGCGTGGTCGCGGCCCTCTTTCATGTGCACATCCGCCCCCGTGCGGGCCACTACCAGCGTGGTCACGTCGCCGCTGATTTCCAGCGCCTTGTCCACATTGGTCTTGAGCGGGGTGTTGCGCCCGCCGCGCGGGGCCTCGTCGGCCGTGATCAAGAGTTTGGCACCGCAATCCTGCACCCTGCTGGCAAGGGCCTCGGGGCTGAAGCCCGCGAAAACCACCGAATGCACGGCCCCGATGCGCGCGCAGGCCAGCATGGCATAGGCGGCCTCGGGGATCATGGGCATGTACAGAACCACCCGGTCGCCCTTGCCCATGCCCAGGGATTTGTAGACATTGGCCAGCTTGCTGACCTGTTCATGCAGCTCGCGATAGGTGATGTGCTTGTCGGTGCCGGGGTCGTCGCCCTCCCAGACGATGGCCACCTGGTCG
>WFQE01000108.1 GCA_015487165.1 Paracoccaceae bacterium
CCTTCACGCCGTCCTTTTCAAGCACGAGATCATCCTCGCGCACCTCGTCCAGCTTGATGTCATACTGAAAGCCCGAGCATCCGCCGCCTTCGACGGCAACCCGCAGGGCCTTGTTCTCGCCCGCGGCCTCGTTGATCTCGGCAAGGCGCGCATAGGCGCGGTCGGTCACTTTCGGGGGCAGGGCAAGGTCCATCTGGTTCAATACTCTGATCTGTTCTAGACTGGGTGCCAAATATAGGCGCGCAAGGGCGCGCAAACAAGATCGGGGCACAAACCATGCTGGCAAGCCATGCCTGTCACCCAGACCGCAGCCGTGGCCGGTTGTTTGCGGAAACCGAATCCGCCCACCGCACGCCCTTTCAGCGCGACCGCGACCGGATCATCCATTCCAGCGCGTTCCGCCGGCTCAAGCACAAGACGCAGGTCTTTGTCGAACATGAGGGCGACTATTTCCGCACCCGCCTGACCCATTCCATCGAGGTCGGTCAGGTCGCGCGCACCATTTCGGGCGTGCTGGGGCTGAATTCCGAACTGACCGAGGCCATCGCGCTGGCCCATGACCTGGGCCACACCCCCTTTGGCCACACGGGCGAGGACGCGCTGGCCGAATGCATGGCCCCCTATGGCGGGTTCGACCACAACGCGCAGGCGATCCGCATCGTCACCATGCTGGAACAGCACTATGCCGATTTCGACGGCCTCAACCTGACGTGGGAAACCCTCGAGGGGCTCGCCAAGCATAACGGCCCGGTCGCGGGCGCGGTGCCGCTGGCGCTGGCCGAATACAACGAACGTCACGATCTCGAACTGGGCACATATGCCAGCCTCGAGGCCCAGGTTGCCGCGATTGCCGATGATATCGCCTATAACAACCACGATCTCGACGATGGCCTGCGCGCCGGGCTGTTCCACGAGGACCAGATCCGCACATTGCCCATCATCGGCGACTGTTTTGCCGAGGTGGATCGCCGCTACCCGGATCTCGATTTCATCCGCCGCCGGCACGAGGCGCTGCGCCGCGTCTTTGGCGTCATGGTCGAGGACGTGATCGACGAAAGCCGCCGCCTGATCGCCGAGGCCGCCCCCGAAACCGTTGACGACGTGCGCGCCGCCGGGCGCCAGCTGGTGCGGTTTTCCGATGCCATGTGGGATGACCTGAAACAGATCCGCGCGTTTTTCTTCAAGCACATGTATCGCCACTGGAAGGTGCGGCGCATGCGGCGCAAATCGGCGCTGATCCTGCGCGAGATGTTCGAGATCTTTCTTGACGATCCGGGCATGTTGCCCGACGACTGGCAGAAAGGCGCGATGACGGGTGACGAAATGCAAAAGGCCCGCGTGATCGCAGACTACATTGCCGGCATGACCGACCGTTTCGCGCTGGACGAACACCGCAAGCTGGTCGACCCCATGTCGATGGATTGAAAGGGCAGCCTTCATGCCGACAAACGAAGCCCTGCAACTGTTTGCCGCCCTGCTGGCGATCATGAACCCGCTGACAGCGGTGCCGCTGTTTCTGGCGCTGACCGAAGGCGGCCATGAAGGCGAACGGCTGCGAATCGCGTTGCAGGTCGCGGTGATCACCTTCGTGACGCTGACGGTCGTTTTGTTCACCGGCACCTGGATTCTTGACCTGTTTGGCATCACGCTGAACGATTTCCGTGTGGCGGGCGGCATCCTGATCTTCATCATGGCACTGTCGCTGTTGCGCGCGCGTCCCAGCCGGATGCGCCACGTCCCCGAAGAGGCCAGCGACGAGGCCGTGGGCGAAAACCCCGCATTTTTCCCGCTGGCCATTCCCATGATGGCGGGACCCGGGTCGATGACCACCGTCATCCTGTTCGGCAATGATCTGCACGGCCCCGAGGGTTTTGCCCTGGCGCTGGGCATTATCGCGGTGGTCTGCGTCATCATCCTGGCAACACTCAGCGCTGCCAACTGGCTTGCGCGCGAGGTCGGGGTGACGGGCATGAACATCATGACCCGCCTCATGGGGCTGATTCTGGCGGCGGTGGCCGTCAGCATGATCTTTGCCGGCCTTCGCGGGGCTTTCCCGATACTGGCCGGCTGAGCCTGCTTCTTCTTTGCCCAAATACTCATTCCCCACATTCAGGCCGAAAACCCGTCCCTGACGCAGCTTGCCCCCGCTTGCCTCTGGAGTGCCCGCGCGCCCTGTGCTAGAGCGCGCCCAACCCCACAGAGATACGGACCCGTCCAGATGAATCTTTTCGCCGAAATCAGGAATCTCGTGATCACCAGCCTTGGCCAGCTTGTGGATGACGGCACCCTGCCCGGGGGGCTGGATTTCGCCAATGTCACGGTCGAACCCCCGCGCGATGCGCTGCATGGCGACATGGCGACCAATGCCGCGATGGTGCTGGCCAGACCCGCCGGCAAGAAACCCCGCGATATTGCCGCCGCTCTGGCCGAACGTCTGGCCGATGATCCCCGCATCCTTGCCGCCGATGTTGCCGGCCCCGGTTTCCTGAACCTGCGGCTGTCGCCGGATGCCTGGCGCGCGGCGATCCCCGTGATCCTTGCCAAGGGGCGCGATTTCGGGCGCTCCGACATGGGGGCAGGGCGCAAGGTGAATGTCGAATATGTCAGCGCCAACCCCACGGGGCCGCTGCATGTGGGCCATACCCGCGGCGCGGTATTTGGCGACGCGCTGGCCAGCCTGCTGGATTTCGCGGGCTACGACGTCACCCGCGAATATTACATCAATGACGGCGGCGCGCAGGTTGATGTGCTGGCCCGGTCCGTCTATCTGCGCTATCTCGAGGCCTGCGGCCAGAAGGTGCAGTTCGAGGATGGCACCTATCCGGGCGACTATCTGATCCCCGTGGGCCAGGCGGTAAAGGAAAAGTACGGCGAAAGCCTGGTCGGCAGGCCCGAATCCGCCTGGCTGGCCGATCTGCGCCAGTTTGCGACCGACGCCATGATGGAGCTGATCCGCGACGACCTGGCCGCGCTGGGCGTTAAGATGGACGTGTTTTTCAGCGAGAAATCCCTGTATGGCACCGGCCGGATCGAGGCTGCGATCGACCTGCTGCGGGAAAAGGGCCTGATCTACGAGGGGTATCTCGAACCGCCCAAGGGCAAGAAGCCCGAAGATTGGGAACCCCGCAAGCAGACCCTGTTCAAATCCACCGAACATGGCGACGATGTCGATCGCCCGGTGCAGAAATCCGATGGATCCTGGACCTATTTCGCCCCCGACATCGCCTATCACCAGGACAAGATTGCCCGCGGCTTTGACGAGCTGATCGATGTCTGGGGCGCCGATCACGGCGGCTATGTCAAACGCATGAAGGCGGCGGTGTCGGCGCTTTCCGACGGGCGTGTGCCGCTGGATGTCAAGCTGACCCAGCTGGTCAAGCTGTACAAGAACGGCCAGCCCTTCAAGATGAGCAAGCGCGCCGGCACCTTCGTCACCCTGCGCGATGTGGTCGATCAGGTCGGCGCGGATGTCACCCGCTTTGTCATGCTGACCCGCAAGAATGACGCGCCGCTGGATTTCGATTTCGCCAAGGTGCTGGAACAGAGCCGCGAAAATCCGGTGTTCTATGTGCAATATGCCCATGCACGGATTTCCTCGGTGCTGAACAAGGCGCGCGAGGCGGGGATCGAGACCGACCCTGCCGAACTGGGTCGTGCCGACCTGTCCGAAATCGCCCATGAATCCGAGTTGGCATTGCTGCGCAAGCTGGCCGAATGGCCGCGGCAACTGGAACTTGCGGCCCGCCATCACGAGCCCCACCGCGTGGCATTCTACCTTTACGACCTGGCTTCGGATTTTCACGCGCTGTGGAACAAGGGCAATGAATTGCCCGAGCTTCGTTTCCTGCAAGAGGACAATCCGCAACGCTCGAAAGGGAAAATTGCACTGATTACAGCGGTTTCCGTTGTGATTTCTGCTGGTCTTGGTATTCTTGGCGTAACCCCGATGACAGAAATGCGGTAACAAAACCGCAACATAACACAAAATATCGGGTTTCGAGCAGGTGCGCACACAACATGTTGTGGCGAATATGAGGCAGGCAAATGGCAGACAATGTCGATTTCCGGGATGTATTTCCCGCACAGGATGAATCCGCGACCGTTGGTCTGACGACTTTGACCAACTGGCTGGGCGCAATTGTTTCGCTTTCGCTGATGATCGGCCTGGGTTTCTGGGGCTACAAGCTGGCCATGCGTGACGTCACCGGCGTTCCGGTGGTCCGCGCCATGGCCGGGCCGATGCGGATACAACCTGATGACCCCGGCGGCGAGGTCGTCGCCTATCAGGGGCTGGCCGTGAACAGGGTTCAATCCAAGGGCAGTGTTGCCCCCCCGGCCGAGCGCGTGGTTCTGGCGCCGCCGCCGGTCAAGCTTGATGGAAAAGAGGATCTGACGGTTGCGCAGCTCAAGCGCAAGCAGAATACCGCCGTCGCCCATCTGGATGAACAGCCGAAAAATGTTGCGGATGTCAGCGCTTCGGCCACCGAAATCAATATCGAGGACGCAATCCGCCTTGCGATGAAAGAGACGGTTCCGGTCAAGAAGGCGCGCAAACTGGCGACACTGAAAGGTGTGAAGGGGTCTGTCCGCCCCAAGCTGCGCCCGCGTTCGGCCCTGGCGGCCAACACCCCTCTGGGGCTGCTGCCCAAGGCCAAGAACCCGCCTGCAACACCCGTTTCGGCGCCCATTTATGCAACAGCTTCCGTGTCGCCGGACCAGATCGCACCGGGAACAAGTCTTGTTCAGTTGGGGGCCTTCAACAGTCGCGACATGGCATTGCGCGAATGGCGGCTGATTCGTGAGCGCAACAGGGATCTCATCGGCAATCGCCGCGAAGTGATCCTGAAGGCAACAAGCGGTGGGCGCCCGTTCTATCGCCTGCGGATGATCGGCTTTCGGGATATCGAGGATTCCCGCCGCCTGTGCACGGCGCTGGTTGCGCGCGGAACCCCCTGCATCCCGGTGATCGCCCGCTGATGGCCCCCCGCGGGGCCTGCATCCTGGGCTGTGGTGGCGCTATGCTGGATGACAGCGAGCGCCGCTTTTTTCGCGCGGCCGACCCCCTTGGTTTCATCCTGTTTGCGCGCAATGTCGAGAACCCCGACCAACTGCGCGCCCTGTGCAGCGAGCTGCGCGAAACCGTTGGTCGTGACGCGCCCATCCTGATCGATCAGGAAGGCGGCCGCGTGGCGCGGCTGCGCGGCCCCCACTGGCATGAATGGCCGCCCGCATTGGCGCAGGTCCAGAGATGCCGCCCAGAGGATGCGCCCCGCGCGATGTGGCTGCGCTATCGTCTGATTGCAGACGACCTGCGCGGCGTCGGTATCGACGTGAACTGCGCGCCAATGGTCGATGTGCCAGGCGCACAGGTGCATCCGATCATCCGCGACCGCTGCTATGGTCTCGATGCCGCCACCGTCACCCGCAACGGCCGGGCCGTGGCCGATGGTCTGCTGGCTGGCGGTGTGCTGCCGGTGCTCAAGCATATCCCCGGCCACGGCCGGCCGAGCGCCGACAGCCATGTTGACCTCCCCCGCACGGACGTGCCGCTTGAGGCGCTGCGAGAGGTGGATTTTGCCCCCTTCAAGGCGCTTGCCGATCTGCCCATGGGGATGACGGCGCATGTGGCCTATGGCGCGCTCGATGGCGCCAGGCCGGCAACGCTGTCGCCCGTGGTCATCGACGTGATCCGCAACGAGATCGGCTTTGACGGCCTGCTGATGAGTGACGACCTGTCGATGCAGGCCTTGCAGGGCAGCCTGGCCGAGCGCGCCACAGGCGCCCTTGCGGCTGGCTGTGACGTGGTACTGCACTGCAATGGCGACATGGCCGAGATGGAACAGGTTGCCACCGCTGCGGGCCACATGGATGGCGCTGCCACCCGGCGGGCCGACAGGGCGCTGGCGCTCAGGCATCAGCCGGATGCGATCGACCGAAACACCCTCTTGGCGGAACTCGACGACCTGCTTATGCTGGGCGGGTGATGAACCAGACAGATCCGGACACCGACGCGCCCGCCAAGGCGGATGCCTTTGGCGCGGAAAGCGAAATTGCCGCGCGGCTCAAGGCCGAGGCGCTGATCGTCGATGTCGATGGTTTCGAGGGGCCGCTTGACCTGCTGCTGACGCTGTCGCGCACGCAAAAGGTGGATCTGCGCAAGATCTCGGTTCTGCAACTGGCCGAACAATATCTGCAATTCATCGAGCGCGCCAAAAGCCTGCGCATCGAGCTGGCCGCCGATTATCTGGTGATGGCGGCCTGGATGGCCTATCTCAAATCCCGCCTGCTGCTGCCCCCCGACCCCGAAGACGAAGGCCCCAGCGGCGAGGAACTGGCCGCGCATCTGGCCTTTCAACTGGAACGCCTCGAGGCCATGCGCCGCGCTGCTGCCCGCCTGATGGCCCGCGACCAGCTGGGACGTGATTTCTTTGCCCGTGGCATCCCCGAGGCGGTGACCGCCACGCGCAAGGTAAAATATACCGCAACCGTGCTTGACCTGATGCAGGCCTATGCCAATGTGCGCACCCGCGACGATTTCGAACCGCTGGCCTTCAAGCGCGATTCGATCTTTACCATGGAACAGGCGCTGGAACGGATGAAGACATTGATCGGCCACGCGATGGAATGGAGCGAGCTTTCCCAGTTCCTGCCCGAAGGCTGGACGCAGGACCCCAAGAGGCGGCGTTCGGCCATGGCCGCCAGCTTTGCCGCCTCGCTGGAACTGGCCAAGCTGGGCCAGGTCGAGCTGCGCCAGGACGAAATGTTTGCGCCGATCATGCTGCGCCGAAGGGGGGCCGCGAATGGACAGTGATCTGGCAGCCGAAAACGAAACCCTGTTCGATGCCCCCCCGATGGCCGAACAGGAACGCATGGTCGAGGCGATCCTCTTTGCCTCGGCCGAACCGCTGAGCATGCGTGAAATATCCGAACGCCTGCCCCATGGCTGTGACGCGGCCGAGGCGCTGGCCCATCTGCGCAAACGCTATGAGGGGCGCGGCGTGCGCCTGGTCAAGGTGGGCGACGCCTGGGCCTTTCGCACCGCGCCGGATCTGGGCTTTCTGATGCAGAAGGAACGCATAGAGACCCGCAAGCTCAGCCGCGCCGCCATCGAAACCCTTGCCATCATCGCCTATCACCAGCCCGTCACCCGCGCCGAGATCGAGGAAATCCGCGGGGTGTCGGTCTCGCGCGGCACGCTCGACATGCTGATGGATATGGAATGGATCCGCCTCGGCCGCCGCCGCATGACGCCCGGCCGGCCCGTGACATTTGTCGTGACCCAGGCCTTCCTTGATCATTTCGGCCTTGAAAGCCCGCGCGACCTGCCGGGCATCCGCGAACTGCGCGAGGCCGGCCTGCTGGACAACCGCCCGCCACCGGGCGCCATGCCGGGCATCATTGCCGACGACCCGGACGAGGGCGGCGCGCCCGACGATCAGGAAGAGATGTTCGAATAGCCCCGGCGCTTCTTCTTTGCACAAATACGCGGGGGGAGGCCCGTCAGGGCCGGGGGCGTCAGCCCCCTGCAGGCCATCACACCCTGAAATGCTTGGACAGTTTCAGCCCCTGTCCCTGATAGTTCGACCCAAGATCCACCCCATACAGCATGTCGGGCGCCGCCTGCATCCGTTCGTAAACCAGCCGGCCGACGATCTGCCCGTGTTCCAGCGCAAAGGGCGCCTCATGGCAACGCACCTCCAGCACCCCGCGCGAGCCATGTCCGCCGGCGGCGGCATGCCCGAATCCGGGGTCGAAAAAGCCCGCGTAATGCACCCGGAATTCGCCGACCATGGCCAGATAG
>WFQE01000109.1 GCA_015487165.1 Paracoccaceae bacterium
GCGATCCTCAGCGGCTTGCCGTCGGTGCCCTCGCGCATGACCGCCACCTTGTCCAGCCCCGGCGCGATTGCCAGAAATGCACCGGTCTCGCACAGACGCCGCAAGATACGGCGGGCCTCGATGGCAACCTCGCGGTCACTGGCAACCTTTTGCACGGTTTCACGGATATAACTCATATGCCCTCCTCCTTGCGTGTTGCCGGTCTTGCCGGCGACGGAACGGAACAGGCAGGAAAGCCGGCCCAGCGCCATGTCGAACAGGGGGTCGTCGCGGCGCGCTTCGGTGCGGCGCACCTGACGCAGGATCGTCGAAGGATGCGCCTTGATCCGGCGGGCGACCAAACGCATCGAAACCCCGTTTTCCACATGCTCCAGATAATGGCACAGCTCGGCCGGCACCCAATCGGGCAAGCCCGCGATGCGATCAGCTGATGGCGAGAGTCTGGCTTCCTGCTTCATGCCTGCCATTCGTTGAAATTGGCGAGGCTTTTACGCAAATTTGTTTATCTTTTGGTTAAATTGGTGCGAATTAAGGCTGATTGTTTCCATTTATTAAACATTCACACCACCGCCGCGCGCGGTTTCACCCCTGGCGCAACACCCGCCCATCCTGTGGCAGCCTTGCCGAAAATTCCTGATGGGAGACTGCCAATGACCTGTTGTGACCCGAATTTCCGCAGCCTGCGCCGTCCGCGCATCCTGGTGCGTGCCGCCCGCTGGCGCAGGGCAAGTTACCGGCGCGAACGCGACCTCAAGCGCCTGCTGGGCACAATGCGCACCCCCGGACACAAGGCGGGATTGATGCGTCTTGTGGCACTGGAATCTGCGCTGGAACGCAACCGCGTTGCCGGCCACGCCACCTATGACATCGGCCAGCATGTCGAGGTTCTCGCCGCCTTGATCGCCGAGCTGGAAACCGCCCGCATCCCGGTTTCGGCCTGAGCCTCAGCCAAAGGCGTCGGGTTCGCTTTCCTTGCGCTGGCGGATATAGTCCTGAAGCGCCTCGTCGATCGCGGGGTCGATGGCCGGTTGCCGGTATTCCGCCAGCAGCTTGCGCACGCGATCCGCGGCCAGCGCCACGCTGTCGGGCGCGCCGCTGTCGGCCCATGTTTCATAGGGGCGATAGTCCAGCACGTCGCTGCGCCAGAAGGCATCCTTGAAATTGCGCTGGGTATGGGCGCAGCCAAGGTAATGCGCGCCGGGGCCGACCTCGCGCAGCGCGTCCAGCGCCTGGGCGTTTTCATCCACCGCCACCCCTTGGGCAAGGCGCTGCAACACGCCCAGCTGGTCGGCATCCAGCACGAATTTGGCAAAGCTGGCGACCAGCCCGCCCTCGAGCCAGCCCGCCGAATGCAGGGCGAAATTGACGCCCGCCATCAGCGTGGCGTTCAGCGTGTTTGCCGACTCATAGGCCGCCTGCGCATCGGCCAGTTTCGAGGTGCACAAGGCGCCGCCCGCGCGATAGGGCAGGTTCATGCGGCGCGCCAGCTGCCCCGCGCCATACAGGATCAGGCTGGCCTCGGGTGTGCCGAATGTCGGCGCTCCCGAATTCATGTCGATCGAGGCCCCGAAGGCCCCCAGGATCACCGGCGCGCCCTTGCGCACCAGCTGGCTGTAGGCGATGCCTGCCAGCACCTCGGCAAACAGCTGCGTCAGCGTGCCGGCAACGCTGGCCGGCGCCATCGCCCCGCTGATGATGAAGGG
This sequence comes from Paracoccaceae bacterium, assembly GCA_015487165.1. Taxonomy (GTDB): domain Bacteria; phylum Pseudomonadota; class Alphaproteobacteria; order Rhodobacterales; family Rhodobacteraceae; genus UBA5972. Next base: position 1,704 of record WFQE01000109.1, read on the forward strand.
CGAGATGATGCAACCCTGCCCCGCCGCGGCATAGACCTCGAGCGCGCCCATCATGGTGGCATCGAATGTCAGGGGCGAGTTGATGTTGATCAGCGACACCATCACCGCGTTCTCGGCCACGAATTCACGCCCGAACAGGATTTCCGACATGCGCACCGAATCCTTGGCCCGTTCGGGGGCGGTGACCGAGCCCATATAGGGCTTGTCGCTCAGGGTCATATGGGCGTGCAGCATGTCGAGATGGCGCTTGTTCACCGCGATGTCGGTGGGCTCGCACAGCGTGCCGCCCGAATGGTGCAGGTATTTCGACATATATCCAAGGCGCACAAAGTTGCGGAAATCCTCAATCGTCGCATAGCGCCGGTTGCCATCGAGGTCGCGCACGAAAGGCGGGCCATAGACCGGCGCGAACACCAGGTTGCGCCCGCCGATTTCAACGCTGCGTTCGGGGTTGCGCGCGTGCTGGGTGAATGACGACGGCGCCGTAGAACACAATTGGCGCGCAAGCCCGCGCGGGATATGCACGCGCTCGCCCTGCACATCGGCGCCCGCATTCCGCCAGCGTTCCAGCGCCGCCGGGTTGTCGGTGAAATCGACGCCGATTTCCTCAAGCACCAGCTCGGCATTGGTTTCGATGATTTCCAGCGCCTCGTCATCAAGGACGTCGAAATTCGGGATGTTGCGGGTGATGAATTTCGCCGCCTCGAAATGCGGCGCCAGGCGTTCGGCCCTGCGTGCCGCGCCGCCCCCGCCGCGCCCCCGCCTGCGCCGTGCTGCTGTGTCCGACATCTGGCAATCCCCTGTAACTGGCCCCTGTGCCTGGCCGCATCTTTCGAGTCGTCATAGCCTGCGCGGCCCCGCGCCGAGGACGAAATTGCGCCTTCCCCGCGCGGAAAAGCGACATCCACCAACGGCAACGCCCCCGATCCCCCCCTTGATCCCGCGCGCGCCAGCCCCTAATCACCGCACATGACCCAGAACAGCCCCACATCCGCCCATCAACGCCTGCTGATCATCGACTTTGGCAGCCAGGTCACGCAGCTGATCGCCCGCCGCCTGCGCGAGCTGAACATCTATTGCGAAATCCACCCCTATCAGAAGGTCAGCGCCGACAGCATCCGCGCCATGGCGCCGCTTGCGGTGATCCTGTCGGGCGGGCCGGCCAGCGTGCTGGACAAGGACAGCCCCCGCGCCCCGCAGGAACTGTTCGAAATGGGCCTGCCGATCCTGGGCATCTGCTATGGCCAGCAGGTGATGATGACCCAGCTGGGCGGCAAGGTTGAGGGTGGCCACCACGCCGAATTCGGCCGCGCCTTCGTACAGCCCGCCGGCAACCACACGAGTGACCCGATCTTTGCCGGCTGGTTCGAGAACGGGCGCGAAGAGGTGTGGATGAGCCACGGCGACCGCGTCACCGAACTCGCCCCCGGATTCGAGGTCTATGGCACATCCGAAAACGCCCCCTTTGCCATTATCGGCGATCCCGCGCGCCGCTTTTACGCGGTGCAGTTCCATCCCGAGGTGCATCACACCCCCAACGGCGCGCGGCTGCTCAAGAACTTTACCGATCTGGCCGGTTTCACCGGCGACTGGACCATGGCCGCCTACAAGGACGAGGCGATCCGCCAGATCCGCGAAACCGTGGGCGACGGCAAGGTGATCTGCGGGCTGTCGGGCGGGGTGGACAGCTCGGTGACGGCGGTGCTGATCCACGAGGCCATCGGCGACCAGCTGACCTGCGTCTTTGTCGATACCGGCCTCATGCGCGCGGGCGAGGCCGACGAGGTCGTGGGCATGTTCCGCGACAACTACAACATCCCGCTGATCCACGCCGATGAAAGCGATCTGTTTCTGGGCGCGCTGGACGGCCAGTCCGACCCGGAGACCAAGCGCAAGATCATCGGGCGCCTGTTCATCGAGGTGTTCGAGAAACACGCCAAATCGGTCGGCGGCGCGCAATTCCTGGCGCAAGGCACGCTTTACCCCGACGTGATCGAATCGGTCAGCTTTTCAGGCGGCCCCTCGGTCACCATCAAAAGCCACCATAATGTGGGCGGACTGCCCGAAAAGATGGGCCTGAAACTGGTCGAGCCCCTGCGCGAGCTGTTCAAGGACGAGGTCCGCGCGCTGGGCCGCGAGCTGGGCCTTCCCGCCAGCTTTGTCGGCCGCCACCCCTTTCCCGGGCCGGGCCTTGCCATTCGCTGCCCCGGCGAGATCACCCGCGAAAAGCTGGAAATCCTGCGCCAGGCCGATGCGGTGTTCATCGACCAGATCCGCAAGCACGGGCTGTATGATAAAATCTGGCAGGCCTTTGTTGCCATCCTGCCAGTGCGCACCGTGGGCGTGATGGGCGACGGGCGCACCTATGATTTCGCCTGCGCCCTGCGCGCCGTGACCAGCGTCGATGGCATGACGGCCGACTATTACCCCTTCAGCCACGAATTCCTGTCGGAAACCGCCAACCGCATCATCGGCGAGGTGCGCGGCATCAACCGCGTGACCTACGACATCACCAGCAAGCCGCCGGGCACGATCGAATGGGAGTGACGAGGCAGGTCGCGCTGACAGGGTATCTGGAATTGACCAAACCGCGCAAGCAGAGCGTGCTGGCCGCCCTGCACCAGGTTAAAGGCCAGGTTCGCGCCCAGCCCCGGGGGGGCGCACCGAGATCTGCGCAGCGGTTTTCTCGAGTCCGACGTTGCAACCTGTTGCAACAATTCCGTCAATTCGCGCCCGCCTGGGGGGCGGGGTCGGGCGCGAACCGGATTGCAAGCAATCCGGGGGGCGAAAATTCAATGCAGCGCAGTTTGGGCTCTGGTGACCGCCCACCCCCTCAGACCTTGCTGAACTGGGCAGCCTGCCTGTCGGTCCAGGTCACCGTCAGGTCATAGCCGTCTTCAACCTGCGTCTCGCTGTCCACCAGCCCATGCTCGAACAGCCAGGCGCGTTGTTTCCCCTTGGAAAAATCCAGATGGATCCGCTCGGTTCTGGTCGGCTCGGCCAAGGTCGTGTCGATCAGTTCCAGCAACTCGTCGATGCCATCGCCCGCAAGCGCCGAAATGGCAATGACATGCGGGTTGCGCCGTGCCGCGGCCTCGATTGCGCTGCGCTGTTCGGGGGCGGCGCGGTCGATCTTGTTCCAGACCTCGATCATGTGTTCGCGAGCCTCTGCGTTCAGGCCCAGATCCTCGAGTATCTCGCGCACGTCGCGGGCCTGTTCTTCGGTTTCCGGATGGGTGATGTCGCGCACATGCAGCACCAGATCGGCGTCAAGCACCTCTTCCAGCGTTGCCCTGAAGGCGGCGACCAGCTGGGTCGGCAGATCCGATATGAACCCCACCGTGTCCGACAGGATCACCTCGCGCCCGCTGGGCAGGGTGATGGCCCGCATGGTCGGATCCAATGTCGCAAACAGCTGATCGCGGGCCACCACATCGGCGCCGGTCAGGCGGTTGAAGATGGTCGATTTGCCGGCATTGGTATAGCCCACCAGCGCCACGATCGGATAAGGCACCTTCTTGCGGGCCGAGCGGTGCAGGCTGCGGGTCTTGACCACCTTGGCCAGCTGGCGCTTGATGCGGGTGATGGCCTCGTCAATGGCGCGGCGGTCGGCCTCGATCTGGGTTTCGCCCGCGCCGCCGACAAAGGACAGCCCCCCGCGCTGGCGTTCAAGGTGGGTCCAGCTGCGCACGAGGCGTGATTTCTGATAGGAAAGCGCCGCCAGATCGACCTGCAACACACCCTCGCGGGTGCGGGCGCGGGCGCCGAATATTTCAAGGATCAGGCCGGTCCGGTCCAGGATCTTGACCTTCCACAGGCGTTCAAGGTTGCGCTGCTGGATGGGGGTGACCGGGCCATCGACAATGACCAGCCCGATATCATTTTCCTTGATGAAGCGGCCCAGCTCTTCCAGCTTGCCCTTGCCGAACAGATTGCCGGCATGGGCCTTTTGCAGGCGGATCACCCGCGCATCCACAACCTCGAGGTCAAGCGCATGCGCCAGCGAAACCGCCTCTTCAAGCGCGTTTTCCGGGGAACGGCCCTTATGCCGGCCATAGACATGGGGATGCAGAACCAGGCACCGCGTCATGATCGGGCTTCAGCCGCGCGCGGCCGTGTCACGAGGCCTCGTCACCGTCATACAGGCTGACAGGTTGCGACGGCATGATCGTCGAGATCGCGCTTTTGTATACCAGCTGCGACTGGCCATCCCTGCGCAACAGGACGCAGAAAGAGTCGAACCATGTGATCACACCCTGGAGCTTGACCCCGTTGATCAAGAAAATCGTCACGGAGATCTTGGATTTCCGCACATTGTTCAGGAATGCGTCCTGCAAGTTCTGTTTATCGGCAGCCATCTTTTTCAGCCTTCAGTTTGGTTCGCGCCGCGATTGTCAGGCGGCTATTGTTGTCGTTATGGGCTGAATATGGCTGTGAATCCTTCGGATTTCCAGATGAAAAGGAAAATATTGTTGCGTAACAAATGACAACTTCACGTCATCTGCGCCAGAATTCCGGGCTGACCAGCGCGATAATGACGAATATTTCCATGCGCCCGAGAATCATTGCAAGGCCCAGAATCAACCGCCCCGCGCCATCCAGATCGCCCCAGACAAAGGCCCCCTCGCGCACGGCATCCAGCAGCGGGCCAGTGGTTGATAGCGCAGCAACGGACAGGGCAAGGGAATCGACAAAGCCCACGCCCGTCAGCGCCAGCGCCAGCATGACCAGCGTCACCGTGGACACGAACAGCACCAGGAACATCCACGCCGCATAGGCCCCCTCGCGCCGGATATGGCGCGCCGCCTGCCCGGCGCCGCCAACCGATGAGGGATAGGTCAGCTTGCGAAACTCGCGCATGCTGTGCTGATAGATGGCATAGGCCCGCAGCAGCTTGATCCCGCCGGCAGTGGTGGCTACGCCGCCGCCAATTCCCGACAGAAACAGCAGGATGATCCCCGAGCTGCCAAGCCCCGACCATTCTCGCGCCGCGTGCCAGTCGACGCTTTCAAAGCCCGTGGTGGTCAGGAAGGAAAGCGTCGTGAACAGGCTGCCCCACAGCGCCCTGAGTGCGGCCAGGCTGTCGCGCCCGGCCTCGACCCCGATCGCCCCCACCCAGTGGCGCAGGAACAGCAACACGGTAAAAAACAGCATCAAGCCGCCGGCCAGACGGAATTCGTGGTCGTCAAACACCCCTGCCAGACCGGCGCGGGGGTTGTCATTCGTAAAGCTGCGGCGTGAAATTGCCAGCAACAGGAAAAGAAAGATCAGGATTTCGCTTCCCAGCCCGCCATGGCTGCCACCCGAGCCGGTGATGCCGCTGGTCGAAAGCGTCGCCATGGCCTTCATGACTGCGGAAAAAGCACGCTCGCCACTCAGCAGCAAGGCTATCGACAGGATCACGGTCAATCCCAGATAGATCGGCCCGAGGCTGAACAGCGACCGCGCCATGCGCCCGGACACACCAAGCCCGCGCCCATGCGCATGAATCCCCCCCCGCATGCCCGGCATCGGCGCCTTGCTCGAATAGATCTCGAAACCGCCAAGGTTGAGCGGGGCCAGTATGGCGAAGGCGCTGACCAGTATCAGCAGCCCCCCCAGCCATCCCACAAAGCCGCGCCACAGGTCGATCGGCTCGCCAAGATTGCGGCCATGGTCGAACAGGCTGGCGCCCGTGGTGGTGAGGCTTGAAAGCATCTCGAAATACAGTTCTGAAAACGTGGCCGTGGGCACGAGAAAGACCAGCGGCAGCGCCAACAGCGCCGGCAAAACGACATAGGCCCCCAGCAGATCCATCAGGTGATCGCGGCCCGTACGCCGGACCGGACGGTTCTGGCTGGCCACGGCGACCAGCGCCACGAACAGAAAGATCAGGATGCCGCTTTCCAGAAATACGCGCGCGGAACGGAAATCGCCCAGCCTGACCGCCAGAGCCATCGGCGCCAGCATGGCCGGCGCGGTCAACCCCATCAGAATGACCAGCAGCGGAAGATTTCTGAACCCACGCATCAGGCTTGCCCGCCCCTGCCCCAGTGCCGCATCGGGGGCTGCCCCCTTGCCCTGGTCAGCGATGCCACGCGGTTATCCATGACCCTAGAAATAACCTATGCCGGGCTGAATCAGGCGCTCGACCTCGGGCACGTCCTTGGCCAGACAGAACAGCACGATGACATCGCCCTCTTCGACGACGGTGGTCGAGGTCGGGCGGATGACTTCGTTGCCTTTCTTGATGCCGCCAAGCAGCACCCCTTCGGGGAAGGGAATGTCGCGCACCTTCTGATCGACGATCGGCGACGGCGACATCACCTGTGCCTCTATCACCTCGGCCTCGGCATCGCCGATCGAATAGACGGAACGGATCCGCCCCAACCGCACATGGCGCAGGATGGATGAAACCGTCGTTGCCCGCGGATTGACAAAGGCATCGATATTGAGTGGCCCCATCAGCGAATTCAGGCTGGGGTCATTGACCAGCGCAATCGCCATGGGGCAACCGGCAGCCTTGGTTCTTGTCGAAACCAGAAGGTTCGTCTTGTCGTCATCGGTCACCGCAAGAACCGCGTCGGCCTCTTGTATGTTGGCCTCTTCCAGAAGATCGCTGTCCAGCCCGTCGCCATGCAGCACGATGGTGCGTTCAAGGGCATCTGCCGCCCGTTCGGCAACAGAGCGGTCCATCTCGATCACCTTGGCGCGCACCCGGTCAGTGCGTTGTTCCAGCTTGCGCGCAACCGCCAACCCCACATTGCCCCCGCCGATAATCACCACGCGCTCGCGCTTTTTCACCGATTTTCCAAAGATTTCCAGCGTGCGCCCCAGATCCTCGGTATGGGTAAAGATATAGATCTGGTCGCCAACAAACAGCTGGTCGCCCGGCTCGGGAACAAACAGCATGCCGTCGCGACGCACCCCGACGACAATGGCCCGGAGCGTCGAGAACAGTTCAGACAGCTGGCGCAGGGGCGTGTTCAGCACCGCACAGCTTTCATCAAGCGAAACGCCTATAAGCTGGCCCTGGCCATCAAGGAAATCCTCGATATCAAAGGTCGCGGGCGACAGCAGGCGCCGCAGCGCAGCTTCGGCAACCTCGCGTTCGGGGCTGATGACCACATCGATCGGCATGTGGTCGCGGCGGTAAAGGTCGGAATAGATGGCATCAAGATAGCTTTGCGCCCGCAGCCGCGCGATCTTGCGCTGAACCGAAAAGATCGAATGGGCCACCTGACAGGTGACCATGTTGACCTCGTCCGAAAAGGTTGCGGCGATGATCATGTCGGCGTCATTCGCGCCAGCCTGATCAAGCACATCCGGATAGGACGCAAACCCCGTCACGCCGGCAACGTCCAGCGTCTCGGTCGCCCGGCGCACCAGCTCGGGGTTGCTGTCAACCACGGTCACATCGTTGTTTTCTGCGGAAAGATGGCGCGCTATCTGCCAGCCGACCTGCCCGGCGCCACAAATGATGATCTTCATCGGGGTCTCCAAAGGCTGCCCGGCCCCTGTTTCGCAAATGCCGCCAGCCAGGTCAATTCCGGAATGTCCGGCTCGTTTGATGCCAAAGGAAGGCGTATGTTGCGCAACAACCACGCATACCTGAAATTGCGTGACTTTTTGATCAATATACCCTATATTGTGTGCGTGACTATCCCGACTACACAAGTGAAATCACAAGGTGAGGACACCATCATGTTGAAAAAGAACGTCGGAACCGTTGACCGCATCCTTCGCGCCATCATCGGCATCATCCTGATCGCGGCCTATTTCATGTATCCGGACATGGCCTACAAGCTGGTGGCGCTGATTATCGGCCTGATCCTGCTGGCAACGGCAGCCCTGTCGTCCTGCCCGCTTTATGCGATCTTCGGGATCAAGACCTGCAAGAGCGACAGCTAGGAACAAGAAAAATGCCCCCGGTGATGGCGGGGGCATTCTTCATATCGGCCTTCATATCGGCGAGCCCCCCCGGCGGCTAGCCCTCAAGCAGGTTCAGCAGCGCAACCTTGTGGCGCGCGACCATCCGGCGGCCTTCTTCGATTGCAAGGGCCGCGTTATACAGCTCCAGCGTCTTGACCACATCCGGATCACCGTTCAGCAACACATGGGGCGGGTCGCCCGCCAGGCGTGCACGCAGGATCTGCACCACCATCATCTCGATCGCGCTGCTGACCACGGTCAGATAGCCGGGGCTGCGCGGGCCTTCAGGCGGGGCAAACAGCCCGGCGCCCAGCGCCTTGGGCAGTTTGCCGGCAAGATGGGTCAAAATTCCCTGCTGGTCGTCCACGATATCGGGCGACCAGATACTGCCGCCCAAAGGCGTGCCCGCGTTCACGGCAATAATGATCTCAGCCCCCATGGCGCGTGCCACCGACACCGGCACCGGGTTTGTCAGCCCGCCATCAAGCAGCCACTTGCCCTTGATCCGTGCCGGGCCCAGCAGACCCGGCACCGCGGACGAGGCCCGCAGCGCCTCGGCCAGGTTGCCCCGCTTCAGCCAGACCTCGCGGCCGGTCTGCATATCGCTGGCAACGGCGCGAAAGGGCACGGTGAGATCTTCGATATGTTCCGGCAGGCCAAGCTCGGCCGGCAGGTTCAAAATCGCCTTGCCCAGCACCAGCCCGCCGCCGGACAGGCGCACATCCAGCATGGCAAGGAACTTGCGGCGCGTGATGGAAAGCGCCCATTCCTCGATCACGTCAAGCTTGCCTGCCGCATAGGCCGCCCCCACGATCGCCCCCATCGAGGCGCCCGCGATCACGTCGGGGCGAATCCCCAGCTCTTCCAGCCCGCGCAGCACCCCAACATGGCACCACCCGCGCGCCCCGCCCGAGCCAAGCGCCAGACCTATGACCGGACCTGCCATCTTTCCCCCTACTCCGCCGCCGCGCGCCGACGCGAGAGGATCTCGCGCAGATATCGCCCGGTATGGCTGCCTTCTGCCATCGCTACCTCTTCGGGGGTGCCGGTGGCAATGATGCGCCCTCCGCCGTCGCCACCCTCGGGGCCGATGTCTATCACATGATCGGCGGTCTTGATGACGTCCAGGTTATGTTCGATCACGATCACGGTATTGCCCTGATCGACCAGCTCGTGCAGCACTTCGAGCAGCTTGCGCACATCCTCGAAATGCAGCCCCGTGGTGGGTTCGTCCAGAATGTACAGCGTGCGCCCGGTCGAGCGCTTGCTCAGCTCTTTCGACAGCTTGACACGCTGTGCCTCGCCCCCTGAAAGCGTGGTCGCCTGCTGGCCCACCTTGATATAGCCCAGACCGACACGGCGCAGCGCAGTCATCTTTTCGCGGATGCTGGGCACTGCCTTGAAAAACTGTTCGGCGTCTTCAACCGTCATGTCCAGAACATCGGCGATGCTCTTGCCCTTGAAGCGGATTTCAAGGGTTTCGCGGTTATAGCGTTTTCCCTTGCAGCTTTCGCAGGTGACATAGACATCGGGAAGAAAGTGCATCTCGATCTTGATGACGCCGTCGCCCTGACAGGCCTCGCAGCGCCCGCCCTTGACGTTGAAGCTGAACCGCCCCGACTTGTATCCCCGCGCCTGCGCTTCGGGCAGGCCCGCAAACCAGTCGCGGATGGGGGTGAATGCGCCGGTATAGGTGGCGGGGTTGGAACGCGGCGTGCGACCGATGGGGCGCTGGTCGATGTCGATCACCTTGTCCAGATATTCCAGCCCGCGCACAGCCTCGCAGGGGGCCGGCGTCTGGCGCGCGCCGTTCAGGCGCATGCTTGCGGTCTTGAACAGGGTCTCGATGGTCAGGGTCGATTTGCCGCTGCCCGACACCCCGGTGACACAGGTGAAGGTGCCCAGCGGGAAACGCGCGGTCACGTTTTGCAGGTTGTTGCCGGTTGCGCCCTCGACCACCAGAAACTTGCCATTGCCCACGCGACGTTCGCCGGGGATGGGCACCTCGCGCTTGCCGGTCAGATACTGGCCGGTCAGTGATGCCGGATCCTCGGCGATTTCCTCAGGCGTGCCCTGGGCGACGATATGGCCCCCATGCGCCC
>WFQE01000110.1 GCA_015487165.1 Paracoccaceae bacterium
GCATCGCTGGTCGATCGGGCGCAAGGTCGCCAAGGCAATCAAAGGGAGAAACGAGGTTGTGAGATGAACATGGATCTGGCTGGGAAATCTGCCGTCGTTACCGGTGGCTCGCGCGGTATCGGACTGGCAATCGCGCGTGCGCTCATGGATGCCGGGGCCAGCGTTCTGATTTCGGGGCGCAACCGAAAGACCCTTGATGACGCGGTGGCGCAGCTTGGCGATGGCGCGGCCGGCTTTGCCGCCGATGTATCAAGCGAGGTCGAGGTTCAGGCCCTGGCAGATCATGCGGGCGGACTGTTCGGAAATGTTGATATCCTCATCAACAATGCCGGCATCAACCCCTGGTACAAGCCTACCGAAAACACCGATCTGGCCGAATGGCAGCAGATCATCGACGTGAACCTGACCGGCGTATTCCTGTGCACTCGTATCTTTGGCAGCAGGATGCTGGAACGCGGCCGCGGCGCGATCATCAATATCACCTCGGTTGCGGCCCACACCGGGTTGCCTCGTGCTGCGGCCTATTGCGCCGCCAAAGCCGGGGTCGAGGCGATGGCGCGGTCGCTTGCCAAGGACTGGGCTGCGCGCGGTGTCAGGGTCAACAATGTTGCACCGGGATATGTGGCCACCGATCTGACAGCCGGCCTTGCCGCCAATGACAAGCTGCGCAGCTCGGTCGAGCATCGAACACCAATGGGGCGTTTTGCTGCGGCCGAGGAAATGGCGGGCGCGGTCGTATATCTGGCGTCGGATGCTGCCAGCTATGTGACCGGTGCAACGATTGCCGTAGATGGGGGGTGGACAGCGACATGACACAGCAGGAACCTTTTGCCGATTTTCAGTGGAATACGCCGACGCATTTCAACTTTGCCGTGGATGTGGTGGATCGCTGGGCCGAACAGGGTGATCGATTGGCCCTTGTATGGCAGGGAAAAACCGGTGACGTGCGTCAGTTCACCTTTGGCGAAATCTCGACCCTGTCCAAACGCCTTGCCCATGCGCTGCGGGAACAGGGGATAACCAAGGGCGATCATGTGCTGGTCGTCCTGCCACGGATTCCCGAATGGCAGATTTCCGTGGTCGCGCTGATGCGTATCGGCGCGGTTCCCGTTCCCTGCATCGAGATGTTGACCGCCGCCGACATCGCCTATCGCGCCCGACACTGCATCGCCAAGGGCGTGATCTGCCGGGCCGGACATGTGCCCATGATTTCGGCCGGGCTGCAGGATGTGCCGGTTCGTGTCAGCATTGGCGAACATGCCGGATGGCTCGACATGAACGCGGCACTGTCCCAGAGCCATGAGGCCGAGGCTGCCGAGGTCATGGCCGAGGATCCGGCCATCCTCTATTACACCTCGGGATCCACCGGCCACCCCAAGGGCGTGGTCCATGCCGCCCGCGCGATCCATGCCTGGCGCTATTCGGCACGTTTCTGGCTGGATGTGAAGCCCGGCGACCGGATCTGGTGCACGGCCGATACCGGCTGGTCCAAGGCCGGCACCTCGATCCTGTTCGGCCCGTGGTCCGAGGGGGGCACCGCCTTTTTCCATGACGGGCCGTTCGACGCACGCATGCGCCTGGAGCTGCTGGAAAAGCATCGCATCAGCATCTATTGCGCCCCGGGCACCGAGCTGTACCGCCTTGTCCAGGAGGATATCTCGTCCTTCGACCTTACCCCCCTGCGCCGCACCGTCAGCGCCGGCGAAGCCATGAACACCACCGTGGCCGAGGCATGGAAGGCCGCAACAGGCCTCAGCGTGGCCGAGGCCTATGGCCAGACCGAGACCCTCATGACCCTTCTGACACTGACGGGGATGGAGCCCCGCATCGGCTCGATGGGGGTGCCGGCGCCGGGGGTTGCAATGGCGATTCTGGATGACGCCGGCAATATGTTGCCCACCGGTGAAACCGGCCATATCGCCATGCGCCTGCCCAATCCGCAGATGATGCTTGGCTATCTGAACGCCCCGGAAAAGATGGCTGAAAGCGTGATCGAGGGGCAGGACGGAAAATGGTGGCTGACCGGCGATCTCGGGCGGCGCGACGGTGATGGATTCTTCTGGTATGAGGGGCGCGCAGACGACATCATCAATTCGGCCGGCTACCGGATCGGACCGACCGAGGTGGAAAACGCCTTGCTCGAACACCCCGCGGTGCTGGAATGTGCCGCCGTGGCCGCTTCTGATGCCGAGCGCGGATCTGTGGTCAAGGCGGTGATCGTGTTGAAGCCGGGCTTTGTCCCATCGGACGCGCTGAGCCGCGAGATCCAAGACCATGTCAAGGCCGTCACCGCGCCTTACAAGTATCCACGCATCATCGAATATCGCGATGAGCTGCCCAAGGGGGTCACCGGCAAGATCCTGCGCCGCGCCCTGCGCGACTGACGCGAAAAAAGGTTCGGTCGTGGTTGGGTGTCGCGCTGGTCTATTCCCCAAATCTTTCCTTGGCGGCTTTCAGGTGAAGCCGCATCAAGTCGGACGCCGTGTTGTGGTCCCCATTGATCCTCGCATCAGGAATTTTCTCGTGCGCTCTCCAGAGTTTGATCAAGTTGCGCCGTTGGACCTTCAAATCGTTTCTGTTGAATAGAGGCCGATAATGGGGCACTCTCAGACGACAATTTATTGGGCATCAGCCCAGACGCGAAAGTTGGATGTCCAATTGATTACAATCATTGATGCCAAGACTAATTCCGAGTTCAACGCCGTGCGGCAGTTGTGTTGGGATTATCGGGAATTTCTTCTCAAATTGGGGCCCAAAGACGAGGAAACTGTAACAACATTCTACTCGCGGGAAACATATGCGAAAATTATGGATACTCTCGAACTGGAGCATTCTCCCCCGAAAGGTTGTGTCAAGCTTGCTCTTAAAGGCAGTGAACCGGTTGGATGCGGTATGAGCCACAGGTTTATGCCCGGCACGGCAGAAATAAAACGCGTTTTTGTCCGTGAAGAGGCGCGCGGACTTGGTGTCGGCCGTGAACTGATGAATTCTCTGATTGGACAATGCCGTGCTGATGACTACTCGCGCATCTTCATGGATACGGGCGTTTCCCTAAAAGCCGCGCAAAATTTATATCTTTCATTAGGGTTTCGATTGCGGGGACCTTATCAGGATGTTCCCGAGTTGGCTCGTGATCGATTGGTGTTTTTCGAGATGGATTTATAGGTGATGGCGCAATTCGACCGTTTGAGCCGCACAAATGAGCACTGGGGGCGGAATTAAAACAGGGCAGCCCGGCAATCGCCGAATGGTGCGCCCAACCCCGCCGATCCCCCGACGCCTACGGACGTGCCACACCGCCGCCCTTCACTGCGCCGCCACCTCCTTGTGGCACAAGCTGGATAACGCTGACGCAGCCGCCAGTGATCGGGTTATATACATATGGCAATGTGCATTTTGGCCGTTTGGGCGCCGAGGGCTTTGAGGGTGTGGATTTGGGCGGTTTTCTGCTGGGCTGCGGTTTCGTGACCCGCCTGACAACGACATCGGCACAGCCGCGGTCATTTCCGGGGTTGGCATCTGTTCCCCTTGTGCCAAACAGCGCCTCAAGGAAGGCAGGGCTGATGCTGCGACCAGATGGCAGCCCATGATCTGCGCTGTAGGTGGCAATTGCCCGCTGGGTCCGGCGTCCGGCGACTCCGTCAACCGGCCCGGCATCATAGCCAAGAGTATTCAGTGCCGCCTGGACCTGCCGCACCTGCGCGCGGCCCTTCGGTAGCTGGGAGACAGAACCTGGCTGGACACATTCGCGGAACCTGCTGCCGTTGCGAATTCGTCCAGACATCCTGAAGTTGATCCGGAACATGCTCGACTGCCCGGATGACAGATGCAGTGCCGGATTGCTGCAAATAATCGCTGTGCCGGCTTGGGCGCAAGACCAGCCATTTCCTCCGGAGCTTTCGGAAAGTGCGACCATCCCCTGCAGGTTTGTCACGTCGTCAACGACCAGCGGGCCATCAAATGGTCCGGGCCCAAGGTTGGTGACGTTGACGTTAAAGCGACAGGTTCCGCCAGCTGTGCAGGTCTTGGGGCCGGTCTTGGTGATCTTCAGATCATATGTCGTCGAATTGTCCGCTGTCGGTTTGTGCCCCTGACATACCAACCTGTTGGTGATCGTCACTTCAGTCGCTCCGGAAATTGTGACCTGCTGCCCTGGAGAGTAACTGGTGTCCCACTGGCAGCCGGACGGCGCCTGAACCGGTTGTTCCGAGATGTCGCATGTGCTGCCCTCGGGGATCTGATCGGTCAAGGTTTGCACGCCCCCGTTCTGGCGATTCAATGTAACTGTTTCCGTCAAGCCATCCGAACACGAAACATCGACATTCACGCTGTTGACGTTGGGATCGGTCGCCATATCCGGGATATCCACGAACTTCCTGATTGTCAGGGTGCCGGGGGTCTTGCACACCACCTCGTTGGTGACCGTCACGGTTGCCGGCGGGAAGGTTGCCTGAACTGTTTGCGCGGGGTCGTAGCTGGTCTGCCAGTGACAGGTGGTCGGCAGTGCCGGCCCGTTCAGAGGTGGCTGCTCGGTGACCGTGCAGTCGTTACCGAGCGGAATATTCTGTAGCACCCCGGCAAAGCCGTTGCCGCCGTCAAGCGCAAGCGTAGTGGCAACAGTCCCGCAATCGATCGACACCGGGAAAGCCACGTCGGGCGGCAGCACGGCAACCACCTGACCGACGACCTTTTTGACGACGTGCAATTCTGTCTTGCCTCCGGGGGTGCCGATGACAACTTTTTCACAGTCGCGGTTGTTGTCCAAGGCACCGTCCGTGGTGCCGTTGGGTAGTACGAGATCAGCATTTGCACAGTTGAGGAACAACCCGTCACCCTGCACCGTGGCATTGACCATCAGTGTTCCGATGATTGCGGCCGAGGGAATGTCTGCAGAAGCCTGGTAGCTGCACTGAACCGTCGCCGGGCCGGTTACGGGGAAGGTATTTGATGAACAGTCCCAGCCGTTTCCGGCTGATATGCCGGTGATGGTCATTCCGGCAGGAACGGAATCGGTAACACTAATTGTGCTGGAAGCTGGGATCACCCCACCTTCGTTGGTGACTTCGACCGCGTAGAGCAGGTAGAGCAGACTATATCCTGAGATAACACCCGCGGGCTTTTTCCTGACCAGCCGCTTCGTGATCCCGATATCAACATTCGGCCGGTCGCAGATATCCTTGGGAATATCCACCTTGATCGTTTCGCCACAACACAGATCGGAACCGGGGACATCCCCCTTGCCACCTGACACGGCGTTGGTCATCAGTGTGACCGTTTGCCCCGGGGTTGCGCCGTCAAGCGCGAAGGATTGCCAAGGCAGCACAGGCGATACGGTCGAAGGGCTGACAGTCACACCTGGCGTCAGACACGAAACCTCCAGCTGATCTGGAGCGAATCCCGATGGCCCGGTGCCCGATAATGTAACCGAGATATTTCCCTGGGCATCGCAGCTTGGTTTGGCCTCAAGTTGCAGGCATGCCTTGGGTGGTTCAGGCGGCTGCTGGCAATTGTCCGTGAGGAAGCAGAAATTGTCATAGCCAGCAACCTCTGACGGCTGGCTGGTGAAATCGATAGGCAGCAACACCTTGGTCACGTTTGTGATAATACTGTTCCAGTTTGCGTCATAGCCGTTTGAGCCCGAAATCCGCCATTCGCCGTCACTGCCCGACGGCAGATTGTCGCCCGGATCGATGGTCTTGATTGGTGCGCACACATGGACCCAGTCATCTTGGGCCGTGACGGTGAAGTTCGCGACAAAATTTGCCCGTAAACTGCCTGAAAAGATCGAAAAGCGCGGCGGCACAGGCGCCGGTGGCGAACCTGCGTAAAACAGCTTGAAATCAAAGCAGAACTGCCCGCACTGGCCGAACTTTTCGACCCAGTTTCCAGTGACCGCCGGGGTAGTGTTGCAGGCAGCCGATGCTCCGGAAAGATCTTTCAGAAGCAGAAAGAAATCCGTGGGATCACCCGTGCTGTTGGCGTAACCGTCCGAGCCGTTGGAGACACCAACGACGATTTGCGGTCGCGTGGGGCATGCCGTCCAGCCCGCCTGATCGCCCTCGCCAAAGCGCGTGCATTGGCCGCCGCCTTGCTGGGCAGATGCTGCCGAGGAAAAGATGCTGGCAAACAACAGCACGGCAAGCGAACCCAGTAACCCGGCTGTTCGCCTTACGCGTCCTGACGATGTCGACTGCAGCATCTTATGGCGCATCTTGTTCCCTCTGAACTATCTTGATTCCCGCAGAACAGGGGAGTGCCCGTTCTGCGTTGAACTGGCCGCCCCGTCACCGCAACCGCCCTCCGGCAAGCGCACCCGGGTAGAAGCTCGACAGCATGTGAACGGTTGGCCGGTTGCGGCCTGGACACTGTCAAAGGCACACAACGAAAGATCGACTACGCCGCTGGGCGCGCTGCCCGACAGGGATATGTTGGCTGGGTTCAAGCTGTGCATCGGTCCTCCCTGAACCGTCACACCCGGCGTTCCAGACAATACCTTGAGCATGTCGGCGCCCAGACCTGAATTCCCCTCGTTAACCCAGATGTTCACATCCCACTGACCCGTCTTGGGGTTGCAGGTGGCCTTGGTCGCGACCTGGATGCAGCTTCCCCCCCCGGACGGGGGGAAGAAGATGGGTGGGAAGAAGAACGGCGGCAACCACCCAACCGGCGGAACACCCCCGGCGCGACAGGGGTGATAGGTTTCCACATCACCCACATGCCCGCTCATGCGCGGGTCACCGTAAATCTTGTCATAGTCGATGAAATACGACTTCCAGGGAGGTGTGTTCAGATTACGCACCAGGTTCTGGGGGCTAGCCTGAACGCCATGAACCGCAGCCTCTCCACCAAGAGCCAGATCGGCCGCCAGTTTTCGGTTGACACGCAAGTCATCCCCGGTTGCCCACAAGGTTCCATAACAGCCGCCGACTTGCCCCTTTGCCGTATAACCGTAATACAGCGCCACCCCGCCCGCGGCGTTGCGATGGTCCGGGCGGAATCCGATCGCATATTCTTCGGGGACGGGCTGCCAGATGCCGGGTGTTTTCGGGTCATCAGGTTGTTCCCTCCAGAACCGAAGGACACGGGCCCGGCGCGGTTGGGAAAACCGGTCATAATCATATGACGCCAGTTGCGCCCCTCGCTGGGCAAGGATCATAGCCCCCTTGCGGTTGAACAGTATATCTGAAACCTCGGCCCCTGAAGCCTCGGGTGGGAGATCCAACTCCCACCGGGCATCGTCAAGAAAATCTCCACTTACAGGATCAATACCGACCGACCAGATACTAGGGCCTTCGGCCACGGCGTAATACAGGCGGCTGCGATGCACGGCCAGCCCCCAGATGCGACGTGCGGCTACCGGGAAGGCCCAGCTGCCGGGGTCTTCAGCATCGAAGGATGGATCGTTCACATTCATCCTGTTGGCTGGATTGAAGGGTACGACTGGCAAGCCCGCCGCGGCGCGGCCCTGGATGCCATGGTCGAATATGCCCAAATCGTTGCCGTCAAGATCAAGTCTGTGGATCATGCCGGTATCGCGATCGGACACGAACAGCTGCCGGTGCTGTCGGTCATAGGTGATATTTCCCAACCCCGGGCCGGAATTTGGAACCCCCCGATAGGCGAGATTGGCAAACAGGCTGACCTCGCCCGTCACGCCATCGACCTTGTAGATGGACCCAGGCCCCGATACCGCCCCCATCGGAGTGGTCAGCGTGCCAAATTGCCCCTCCATGAAGTATGCGCCCGGCTGCCCCACGACGACCCGTTCAGGCAGACCGTCTCCATTGCTGTCGGGGATGACGATGTTCAGCCCGTAAACCGATGTCGCACTCAGATAAACATTGGGCACCGAACGGTGCACCGGGTCAGTCCTGGGCCAGCCGTCATCAAGTGCAATCCCGAAAACCTGCCCGATCTGTGCCGCCGGCACCGACAGGAAATCATCAAGGTTCCACAGCCGCCCATCCTGCACAAACCCCGGTCGGACAGGAAGGTAAAACCGCGCAGATGATCCGTTGAGATCGATGAATGTGCGATCCGGATCCGCCATCGCCTGGGGCGCAACAGATCCATTTCTGGCATCGCGGGTTCCTGAAAATCCCGTCACAACCATCGTGCCCGGCCTGACAACCGGTTCCGGCGACTGCGCCTTGGCAGGCACGCCAACAGCTGCAAGAAACAGAAAACAGGCCGCGATCAAACGCAGCGCTTGCACAGGTAGGCCTATGGATGTGACTGTGCGTGAAGTCACGCGAAAAACTGTTGTATGGTGACCTGTCATGTCAGATCTTGGCCCCCCAACAAAGAAACCGGATTTTTCCGGCCCACCTGCCTGAATGCGCCGGTCCGCGCCCGATGCAGGCGTTGTGAAAAAAAGTAAATTTCCGTAATTTTTTACTGTAACACAATTGTTACAGGATTTGAATAATTTGATGAAATTATCCGGATCAATGCTTTCGTATTATTCCGCAGCGGCGGCCGTTTTAACATTGCAGGTTCGAATCCGCCATCAAGCTGAAGGATGTCAATAATCTGATGGGCGCATGAGGGGTGGAGCCATTTATGATAGGGTCGATACCCTCACGAACACCTAACTGTTGTCCCGTTGCGCCGGTTTGATTGCTGTCTGGCAGGCTCACCACGCGGCTCGTAGCCAAGAAGATCGGTCAACTTGGCACCCAGTATCCGCTCCATCAGGCGGACCTTCAGTTCCCTCATCAGGCACTTGTCGCCTGACCTGCCACTGAACTTTCACCCATTTGGGATCAGAGTATCCGTCTTGCTCAAGCATTTTTTGGGGCCCATTTTCTGTCATCTCGGATCAATGCGTTTGCGAGTTCGAGCATTTTTCTATAACCCGATATCTTTCAGCGCCGTATCAATCGGCCCCCAATCGACAAGCTGCAACCGCACGGGCAAGGTCGTGACCCGCGCGCGAAAGTCATCGGGAAGACGCGTCGCATCCTTTTCGGTGGTCACCAACTGGGCCCCGCGCAAAAGGGCCTCGGTTTCAAGGCGCTTCATCAGGGCGGGCGTCAGCGGCTGGTGGTCGCCCAGCGCCTGAGCATGAACGACCTCGGCGCCCAGTCCGCGCAGAGTTGCAAAGAATTTTTCCGGCCGACCGATCCCGGCAAAGGCAAGAACCCTCTGGCCTTGCCAGGACATCCCGGTTTCCAGCGGTTTCAGTGCGGCCTCGGCCACTGGCGGATGGGGGGTGTCCGCAATCTCTTGCAGGAACCGTCGTCGCGATTTCGGCCCCCCGATCACCAGCAAGAGGTCGGCCCGCGCGAACCCGTCGCGCGGCAGTTCGCGCAACGGCCCGGCAGGAAACAGCCGGCCGTTGCCAAAACCGGCCACGGCATCCACCACCACAATCGACAGATCCTTGTGGAGAGAGGGATTTTGAAAACCGTCATCCAGCACAATGACATCCGCGCCTGCCTGTTCGGCGGCTATGGCCCCGGCACGCCGGTTGCGGGCGATCCATGTATCGCAAAAGGCGGCAATCAGCAGCGGCTCATCCCCGACCTGGCTGGCGTCATGCTGCCTTGGGTCAACCTTTACCGGCCCTTCCAGACTGCCGCCATAACCGCGTGAAACCACATGCACGGCCAGCCCCCGTTCGGCCAGGTGGGCTGCAAGGGCAATGACGGTCGGCGTCTTTCCGGTGCCGCCAATATTCAGGTTTCCGACACAGATCACTGGCGCGGCAACCTTGTGCCATGGCCCCCTTTTCAAACGACGCTTTCCCAGCCAGCGCCAGACGGCAGAGAGCGGTGCCAGAAGGCGGACCATGAGGCCCGGCCGCCGTGGCGGGTTCTGCCAGAAACGGGGCGGCTGCATCATGTTTCTTCCTTTGACGAGGGCAGGTGATCGGCCAGCAGCATCAAGGCCCGATCGGTCACTTCAGCACCGGCAGAGCTGACCTCCCACGCGGCATGGGCCATCGCCGCGGCCTTTTCGGGCGACAGCACCTGTACAACCATATGGCCCAGCTCTTCGGCCGAGTTGACCTTGACCGTGGCCCCCGCAGCGGCCAGACGGTTGAAGATATCATCGACCTTGAACACATGCGGTCCGTGGATGATCGCCGAACCCAGGGCGGCCGGCTCGAACGGGTTATGACCACCGATTTCGACCAGAGAACCGCCCAGAAAGGTGACCGGCGCCAGCCGGTACCACAACCCCATCTCGCCCAGCGTGTCGGCCAGATAGATTTCGGTCGTCGCATCGGGGATTTCGCCCTGTGATCTGACGGCGATCTTCCAGCCATCCTTGCGCAGCATTTCGGCGATTTCCGGGCCGCGCTCGGGGTGGCGCGGTGCGATAATCAGCAACAGACGCTGTGCCGCACGCGCCGCATGACGGTGGGCGCGGGTTACCAGCTCTTCCTCGCCGGGATGTGTCGAGGCCGCCAGCCATACAGGCCGCCCCGACAGGGCCGATGCCAGGCGGGCGCGCTCGGATTCGTCGCATGGCAGGGCGGCCGAGCCTTCCTTGAGCGTGCCCGCCACCGCGACCTTGCGCGCAGGCAGGCCGAGGCGGCGCAGGTTTCGGGCTGTTTCGTCATCCTGCGCCAGAACGAAATCGAAGCGCCGCAACAGCGATCTGGCCGAGCCGGGGAACCACCTCCACCCCCTTGCCGACTTGCGCGATATACGGGCGTTGATCAACAGCATCGGAATATTGGTGCGCCCGGTCTCGTAAATCATGGCGGGCCACAACTCGTTTTCCGTCCAGATCGCCAGATCGGGGCGCCAGTGGTCGAGAAACTTTCTTATGAAAGGCCTGACATCAAGCGGTGCGAATTGATGGATGGCGCGCTCCGGAAGGCGCTCGGCCATCATGGCGGCAGATGTTACCGTGCCGGTCGTGACCAGAACGTGAATATCGGGCCGTTGATCCAGCAGGCGCCGGACCAGTTCGAGAATTGACAGGGATTCCCCGACACTGGCCGCATGAAACCAGGCCAGCGTGCCATCGGGGCGCGGCATCGAGGCCGTGCCAAATCTTTCCTGCAGGCGCGCGGGGTCTTCCTTGCCCTTGGCGAGGCGCTCTTGCAGCTTGCGTTCGGCCAGCCTTGTCGCGCGCTCTGAAAACGCCAGATAAATCCACAGCCCGATGGAGCGCCCCATGTTCAGACCCGCCTGTCAGCCAAGCTCTTCAGTCGGTCCACCGGGGGATTCTTCGTCGCGAAGCCGGTGAAGATGGGCGATGAAATAACGCTGGTGCGCGTTGTCCACGGTGCGGTGCGATGCCTCTTTCCACGCCTTGTAGGCGCTCTCGTAATCGGGAAAGATGCCGACGATGTCGATGTCGTCAACATTGCGAAACACATTGTGCTGCGGATCGACCAGCTCTCCGCCAAAGACAAGATGCAGACGTTGGACCATGAAACCCTCCTGAGTGATGGGGCGGGTTTACGGCAAGTTGCGCGTGTTGGAAAGGGCTGTAAGCGGCCGATCAAGGGTGGCTCTGCCCCGGCCCGTCAGGCGATATCCAGATATCTCAGCAGCCCCTTGTGAACCGACGGGCCACCGGCAAGAACACCGGGGGTCTGCGGATGGGGGTTGTTGAACTGCAATGGCTGCCCATGCTTGTCGGTGACACTCGCCCCGGCTTCGGTACAGATCAGCGCGCCGGCGGCGATATCCCATTCCCACGCGTCGCGCAGGGTCAGCATGGCATCGAACCGCCCTTCGGCCACCAGACACATGCGATAGGCAAGGGACGAGCGGAAATGCCGCTCGACCGGGGGGGCGCCGCGGGGCCACAGATCATCGGCCAGCTGGGGCCGTGCCGCCAGAACCTGGGCGCCCGCAACCTGGTGACGCGCTGATGCGGCAAGCGGCGCGCCGTTCAGCCGGGCACCCTGGCCAAGTGTCGCCTCGTAGGTAAACCCCCGCAGCGGCAGATGCACGACGCCGGCGATTATCCTGCCGCGTTCCGCCACGGCCAGTGAATGCGCAAAGGTCGTCTGACCATTCACAAAGGCCCTGGTGCCGTCGATGGGATCCACGATGAACACGCGTTCGGCAGACAGGCGCTTGTCGTCGTCTTCGGTTTCCTCGGAAAGCCAGCCATAGTCGGGGCGCGCCGCAGACAGGCGCTGTTTCAACATGCGGTCGATTTCAATATCCGCTTCTGACACGGGGCCTTGCCCGCTGCCCTTGTCCCATATCTGCTGGTCGGACTTGAAATATCTGGTGGCAATCCTGCCGGCCTCGATCGCTGCATCCCGCAGCAGGGTCAGATCACTCTCCGGCAATGGTCAGACCCTCGACCAGCAGGCTGGGCACCATGCGTGAAAGATGGGCGCGCGCATCATTGGCAGGCCGCAATCCCCGCAGCATGTCGCGCAGATTTCCGGCGATGGTGCATTCATTTACCGGGCGGATGATTTCGCCATTCTCGACCCAGAAGCCCGACGCGCCGCGAGAATAATCGCCGGTCGTCGGGTTGATGCTTGACCCCATGAGTGAGGTCACCAGCAGGCCGGTGCCCATGTCGCGGATCAGATCCTCGCGGCTCTGGCTTCCCTGTGTAAGGGCGACGTTTCCTGCCGAGGGCGATGGTGGCGACGATGTCCCGCGCGAGGCATTGGCCGTGCTTTCCATGCCAAGCCGCCGCGCCGTCGCCAGATCAAGCGTCCAGCCCATCAGCACGCCGTCCCTCACGATTTCCCGCCGCTGGCTGAGCAGCCCCTCGCCATCAAAGGGGCGGGAACCGGAAATCCTCTTGCGAAAAGGGTCTTCGATCAGGGAAATGCCGTCGGGCAACACCTGTTCGCCCAGCGCATCGCGCAGCCAGCTTGACCCGCGCACGATGGCGGTGCCGTTGATCGCCATGAGAAGATGCCCGATCAGCGACGACGAGATGCGCTCGTCAAACAGCACCGGATACGCCCCCGTTGGCGGCTTTGACGCCCCGATACGGGAAACCGCACGTTCCCCTGCGCGACGACCGATTTCCGCGGGATCGGGCATGTCTTCCAGAAAGGTGCGGGACTCGCCGGCGTAATCCCTTTCCATTGACAGGCCCTCGCCGGTGATGGCGACGCAGGAAACCGAAATGCCGGTTCGGGCATATCCCCCGGAGAAACCGTTCGATGTTGCCAGATGAATCCGGCTTGAAGAATAGCCCGCGCCGGTTCCCTGCACCTTGCTGACGCCTTCAACCGCCTGCGCTGCGGCTTCGGCCTCCAATGCCCGGTCTTTCAGAAAATCGGGGTCGGGTTCCGGAGCCGGGTCGGCAAGCTCGAGCGCATCAACATCCCAGTCACGCGCCAGCTGTTCGGGGTCGGCCAGACCGATGGAATCGTCTTCCGGCGCCTCGCGCGCCATGGCAACGGCCCTGACTGCCATCTCGTTGATGGTTTCCGCCTTGGTATCCGACGCCGAAACTATCGCCTGCCGCTTGCCAATCATGACGCGCAACCCGATATCGGTGCCTTCGGATCGCTCGGCATGTTCGAGCGCGCCGTCAAGCACCTCGATCGAAATGCTTTCTGCCGAAACCGCCAAGGCATCCGCCTGATCAGCGCCTTCGCGACGGGCTGCTGCAAGCAACGCGTCGGTCAGTTTTTCCAAGTTTTCAGCCATTTTTCCCGCCCGGTTGCCTGTGCATCACTGATTAAGGCAATCCTGCCCCAGGGTTCAAGGGTGGGTTCAAGGGCGGGCCGGATCTGCCCCGGCCTGCCCTTTTTGCTTTTCCGGTCTGGCCTAACGGATACGCTGGCCGTTCGCCAGAACCGCACCGTCCGGCGTCACTTCGATCTTCGAAGCAAAATGATCTTCGCCTACCGGCCGGGCAAAGGCCGCGAGCATACCCTTGAAGCCGATCGCCTGATCGCTTTGCACAAGGCCCATGCCGATCAACTTGTCGATCAACCCGAAGGCGCCCTTGAGATCGAGGTTGACCGAGCCTACCGGCACCGGCATGCCATCCATCGTCTTGCCGCTGGCGAGATCAACCTTGAACGACCCCTTGCCCGTCAGCAGAGCGCCCAGCGCCGAAACTGTCAGCTCATCAAGATTGATCGCGGTCGGAATCCA
>WFQE01000111.1 GCA_015487165.1 Paracoccaceae bacterium
ATCAACCTGGGCTCGGTCATGGGGGCGGTGCCGATGGGGGATGGGGCCTATTCCTATGCGGCCTCCAAGGCGGCGGTGCATCAGATCACCCGCATCCTGGCAAAAGAGCTGGCCCATGAACATATCACCGTCAATGCCTTTGCGCCGGGGCCGTTCCGCTCGAAAATGACGGCCTTTGCTACCGCCGATGACGAGGCCGCCCGCAGGGTGGGCGCCGACGTCCCCCTTGGCCGCGTTGGCGCGCCCGAGGATATCGCCGGGGCAACCCTGTTTTTATGCGGCAAGGGCGGATCCTATGTGACCGGGGCCATCCTGCCGCTGTGCGGGGGCATCCATGTGCAGACCAGCCACAACATCTTTCGCGCCGCGCTGGAGCAGGGCTGATGATCGGCATTGACGAGTTTCTGGCGCTGGCGGGCCGCGATCTGGGCCATTCCGACTGGCTGACCATCGACCAAAGCCGCATCAACGCCTTTGCCGAGGTCACCGAGGACCGTCAGTTCATCCATGTCGATCCCGACCGCGCGCGCCGCGAATCCCCCTTTGGCGGCACCATCGCGCACGGGTTTCTGACGCTGTCGCTGCTCAGCCATCTGGGCAAGCAGGTCTTTCCCGAAATCCGCGACAAGGCGCTGACGATCAACTACGGTCTGAACAAGGTGCGGTTTCTGCATCCGGTGCCGGCGGGCGCGCGGGTGCGCGTGCATATCCGCATGGCAAGCGCCGAGGAGCGCGAACCGGGGCGCTATATGTGCGTCTTTGAAAGCCGGGTCGAGATCGAGGATATCGAAACCCCGGCGCTGGTTGCCGAACAGGTATTGCTGCATGTGATGAAGGACGGGGGCGCGGCATGACCGATCACGGGCTGGGCGACATCGCGGCGCTGGGCCGCTATCTGGAACGCCATGTCGAGGGCTTTGCCGGGCTGCAGGAGGTCAGCAAGTTCGGCACCGGCCAGTCCAACCCGACCTGGCTGTTGACGGCGCGCTCGGGCAAATATGTGCTGCGCGCCAAGCCCCCCGGCAAGCTGCTGAAATCGGCGCATCAGGTCGATCGCGAATATCGCGTCATGTCGGCGCTGGCAGGCAGCGACGTGCCGGTGCCGCGCATGTATCATCTGGCCCTTGACGATGAAGCCGAAAACCCGCTGGGGCGCATGTTTTTCGTCATGGATTATCTCGACGGGCGCATCTTCTGGGATCCCGCGCTGCCGGAGCTGGAGAAACCCGAACGCGGTGCGATCTATGACGCCATGAACCAGACGCTTGCGGCGCTGCACAATGTCGATGTCAACGCCGTCGGCCTGTCGGATTTCGGCCGCCCCGGCAACTATTTCGCCCGCCAGACCGACCGCTGGATCAAGCAGTATCGC
The DNA here is from genome assembly GCA_015487165.1 of Paracoccaceae bacterium. Lineage (GTDB taxonomy): Bacteria > Pseudomonadota > Alphaproteobacteria > Rhodobacterales > Rhodobacteraceae > UBA5972. The sequence continues at coordinate 1,373 of WFQE01000111.1, forward strand.
GCCTCGGTGATGGAGCCGGTCCCCGACATGGATCGGTTGATCGACTGGCTGCTGGAAAACATGCCCCCCGATGACGGGGTGGCGACGCTGGTGCATGGCGACTATCGGCTGGACAACATGATCTTTGCCCCCGACGGGGCGCGGGTCATCGCCCTGCTGGATTGGGAGCTGTCCACGCTGGGCCACCCGCTGGCCGATCTGGCCTATCAATGCATGCAGTGGCGCCTGCCCCATGATGCGGGGATGCGCGGGCTTGGCGGGCTGGATCGTCACGCGCTGGGCCTGCCGGATGAGGGCGAATATGTGGCCGCCTATTGCCGGCGTCGGGGGATAGCCCGGATCGACAACTGGAATTTCTATCTGGCCTTTTCCTTTTTCCGCCTTGCCGCCATCCTGCAGGGCGTGGTGCGGCGCGCCCATGACGGCAACGCCTCGAATCCCGAACGCGCGCGCGAAATGGCCCGGGCGATCCCCGTTCTGGCCCGCATGGCCGTTGATCTGACAGGGGGGCGGGCATGAGGTTCCACGGCAAGACCGTGCTCATCACCGGCGCCGCCGGCGGTTTTGGCAGCCGCACGGCCGAGGTTTTTGCCGAGGCAGGGGCACGTCTTGTCCTGTCCGACCGCAACAAGGGGGTACTGGACGAGTTCGCCGATACGCTGAATGCCGAGGTGGTGACGCTGGCGGGCGACGTGTCCGACCCGGCGCTGCATGACGATCTAGTCGATCTGGCGCGCAGCGAATTCGGGGTGCTGGATATTGCCGTCAACAATGCCGGCATCGTGCAGCCCATGGCGCGCCTGCCCGAAACCGATGTCGATCTGGCGCGTGATGTGATCGAGATCGACCTGATGGGTGTATTCTATGCCATGCAGGCCCAGCTGCCGGTGATGGAGGGCCAGTTTCAGGAAACCGGCACAGGCGGGGCCATCGTCAATATCGCCTCGGCCGCCGGGCTGATGGGCGCGCCCTTTCTGGCGATCTATGCGGCGGCCAAGCAC
>WFQE01000112.1 GCA_015487165.1 Paracoccaceae bacterium
AGCATGCTGGTCAGAATAACCGGCTTGGGGCCATATTTGTGATCGGCCTTCCCGCCCAGCCAGGCAAACAGCGCGCCCGAGGTGATGCCGATAATGCCGAACACGCCGATATTGACGATCGACCAGCCCAGCACGCCCTTGGCATAAATGCCGCCGAAGGTATAGATGCCGTTCAGCGCGTCACGATAGAACATCGAGGCGAAAAGAAATGCAAACAGGCTGGGGCGCGAAGGCAGTGATTTGAGGGTGCGGCCAAGGTCGCCAAGTCCGGTTCTGAGGGCCTTCGTCACATTGGCTTTGCGAGGTGTGTCGTGCACCCACAGAAAGAACGGAACCATGAAGATCGCATACCAGATTGCTGTCAGCGGCCCGACCGAACGGGTGCCTTCACGCATGGCCGGATCAAGCCCGAGAATGGGTTTTATGCCGATCAGGGTGACGCCCTTGTCGTTTTCGGCCAGAAGCGCCAGCATCAGGATCAGGGTGATGAATCCCCCGACATAGCCCAGCGCCCAGCCGTTGCCCGACAGGCGCCCCACCTCGTCATGGGGGCCGAGTTCGGGCAGATAGGCGTTGGTAAAGATCGTTGCCAGCTCCATCCCGATCAGGCCGATGCCGAATGCGATCAGGATCCACAGGTAATCCTGCATCCCCGGCACGGCCCACCACAACAGGAACGAGCCGACAACATACATCACGCTGAAAAGAAAGATCCACGGCTTGCGGGGGCCGGTCGTGTCGGACCATGCGCCCAGGACCGGTGCCAGAATTGCGATGATCAGGCCCGCAATGCCAACTGTATAGCCCCAGATGGCCTGCCCCTGGGTGCTGTCGCCGACCACGGTTGAGGTAAAGTACGGTGCAAATATGAAGGTGATCAGCAGTGTGTTGTATGGCTGGCTTGCCCAATCGAACAGCATCCAGCCCCAGACCCGTTTTTTCAAAGAAACTTCGGCCATCTTGTTGTCCCGTCCCCGTTGTGTTGATTGCGGGAATAAGACTTGGTTCAAGCCAAAAGCGCAAGCGAAAACCTGCCCCTAGCGGGCAGGTTGTCAGACCGCCGGAGGCCAGGGGCGCACGACCTCGGCCTTTATCCAGGCCTCGACATATTCGGGCAGGGGAGGTGAAATTTCTGCCCAGCCCAGTTCACGGGCAACAAGATCTGGTGCAACGATTCCGTCAGAGGTGGCCACAGCCATCCGCGCAAGGATGGATGACGTTGCTTCTCCCTTGCTCCACATGGATTGCTGAAAATAGAAAAACCGTGCGTCCCAACCCAGGATGGTGCTTTTCATCGTGAATTTCTGGAACATTCGCACCCGCCGTCTGTATCGGACAGATGCGCCTGCAACCGTCATCGTCCAGCCCCGCCGGCGCAGGGCCGGCAAGAGCCCGGCGCGCCAGACCATCGGCAGGCGGCCCAGGTCATACAGGGTGAGTGTGCGGCCGTTGTTCAGCTCCATCCAGGGGTCAACATCCCAGGGCCAGCAGATGTGGTGAGAAACATGAACATCGCCCGGCCCGATCCTGCCATCGCGGGCGTGAACCAGCATTTCCTTTGTGAACCGAAAGATCGGATACATCATGTCCCCCCGAAAGATCAGAAAACTGCATGTCGTGTCGGGGGGGAAAATTCAAGCAGGACGTCGCGAGAGCTTGCCCTTGCGTTGGAGGGCAAGGCTCACTAGGTCTTGGAGCGAGTTTTTCCAAGAACGGGCTGCCAGATGACTTCGCTGATACAAATCCTGCTGATGATCCTGAATTTCCTTCAGTTCATCGTGATCGCCCATGTGATCATGAGCTGGCTGATCAATTTTCAGGTTCTCAACCTGCACCAACCGCTGGTTTCCCAGATCTGGTACGGTCTGAACCGCCTGCTAGAGCCGATATACGGGCGCATCCGCCGGTTTCTGCCGGACATGGGCGGGCTTGACCTGGCCCCTCTGATCGTCTTTTTTGGGATCATCGCGCTGAAAATCGTGCTGATAAACAACGCCTACATGTTCATGTAGGAAATTGTTGCGCGACGCGAATTGCCGACTGTGCAGGCATGAAAAAAGGGGGCTGCAGCCCCCTTTTCCGGTATTTTGAAATCCGGGTTTTGGGTCAGCCACGCCGATCACGCATGGCCAGCAGGCGCAGGCGCAACGCGTTGATCTTGATAAAGCCGGCGGCGTCTTTCTGGTCATAGGCGCCGTGATCTTCCTCGAAGGTCACATGTTCTTCCGAATAGAGGCTGTAATCAGACCAGCGGCCGACCGTGCGGGCCAGACCCTTGTACAGTTTAAGCCTTACCGTGCCGGTAACGAATTCCTGGCTGTGGTCGATCAGCGCCTGCAGCATCTCGCGCTCGGGGCTGAACCAAAAGCCGTTATAGATCAGCTCGGCATATTTCGGCATCAGCTCGTCTTTCAGATGCGCCGCACCCCGGTCAAGGGTGATCTGTTCGATGCCGCGATGGGCCTCGAGCAGGATGGTGCCGCCGGGGGTTTCGTAAATACCGCGGCTTTTCATGCCGACAAAGCGCCCCTCGACCAGATCGAGCCGGCCAATACCGTGCTTGCGGCCATATTCGTTCAGCCGGGTCAGCAGGGCGGCGGGCGAAAGGGCCTCGCCATTGATTGCGATCGCGTCACCGCGCTCGAAGGTGATTTCGATATATTCGGGCTTATCCGGCGCATCCTCGGGGTGAACCGTGCGCTGATAGACGTAATCGGGGGCCTCTTGCGCGGGGTCTTCCAGAACCTTGCCCTCGCTTGAGGTATGCAGAAGGTTCGCGTCAACGCTGAACGGCGCCTCGCCGCGCTTGTCCTTGGCAATGGGGATCTGGTGGGATTCGGCAAATTGCAGCAGCTTGGTGCGGCTGGTCAGATCCCATTCGCGCCACGGTGCGATCACCTTGATATCGGGGTTCAGCGCGTAAGCCGCCAATTCGAACCGCACCTGGTCATTGCCCTTGCCGGTGGCCCCGTGGGCAATGGCGTCGGCCCCGGTTTCGGCGGCGATTTCGACCAGGCGCTTGGAAATCAGCGGGCGCGCGATCGAGGTGCCCAGCAGATACAGCCCCTCATAGACGGCATTGGCGCGGAACATGGGAAAGACGAAATCGCGGACGAATTCCTCGCGCACGTCCTCGATATAGATGTTTTCCGGCGCGATCCCCAGCATCTCGGCCTTCTTGCGCGCGGGATCCAGCTCTTCGCCCTGGCCAAGGTCGGCCGTGAAGGTGACAACCTCGCAGCCATATTCGGTTTGCAGCCATTTCAGGATGATCGAGGTATCAAGCCCGCCCGAATAGGCAAGGACGACTTTCTTGGGTGCAGGGTTGGTCACGGCGCTGATCTCCGACAAATCTGGTTACCGGCGGGGTTTATTTCCTTTTCAGGCGCTGTGCAACGGGCATCGCCCCAAAAGGTCGCGTTGCCTTTTTCGGGTCGGCCCGGCAAAGATGTGGTTTCACCAGTGCCGGAGGAAACATGTCCGATTTCGTCGCCAATGCGATTGCCGCCAGACGCGAGATGCGCAAACTGTTTGCGGAAACGCCATTGCAGCGTAATGACTTTCTTTCGCAGAAATTCGACTCCGAGATCTTTCTCAAGCGCGAAGACCTGTCGCCCGTGCGCAGCTACAAGATCAGGGGTGCGTTCAACGCCATGCGCAAGCATTTGATGGCGCATCCCGATCAGGCCCGTTTTGTCTGCGCAAGCGCCGGCAATCATGCACAGGGGGTTGCCTTTGTCTGCCGTCATTTCGGTGTGCATGGGGTGATCTTCATGCCGGTGACGACCCCCAACCAGAAGATCGACAAGACGCGTGCATTCGGTGGCGACAATATCGAGATCCGCCTTGTAGGTGACTATTTCGAAGACACCCTGACCGCTGCACAGGAATATTGCGAAAGCGAAGGCGCGCATTTTCTGGCCCCCTTTGACGATGACGACGTGATCGAGGGCCAGGCCAGCGTTGCCGTCGAGCTGCTGGAACAGGCCCCCGAGACCATCGACATGGTGATCCTGCCCGTTGGCGGGGGCGGTCTGGCCTCGGGCGTGGTGAAATATCTGCAGGCGCTGTCACCGCAGACAACCTTTCGTTTTGTCGAACCCGCGGGCGGGCGCAGCCTGGCCGCAGCGCTTGAGGCGGGGCATCCGGTGACGCTGGACAAGGTAGATTCCTTTGTCGATGGCGCGGCGGTCGCGCGCGTCGGCGACCGCACGTTCGCCGCGCTCAGGGGTGTTGACCCCGCGCATGTTCTGGCGGCCCCCGAAGACCGGATCTGTGTCACCATGATCGAAATGCTGAATGTCGAGGGCATCGTGCTGGAACCCGCCGGCGCCATGTCTGTCGATGCGCTGGGCGATCTGTGCGAGGACATCCGCGGCAAGCGTGTGGTCTGCATCACATCGGGCGGCAATTTCGATTTCGAACGCCTGCCCGAGGTCAAGGAGCGCGCGCTGAAATTTCAGGGGCTGAAGAAATATTTCATCCTGCGTTTTCCGCAGCGCCCTGGCGCGCTCAGGGAATTTCTCAACATTCTGGGGCCGGATGACGATATTACGCGCTTTGAATATCTCAAGAAATCGGCGCGCAATTTCGGATCCGTCCTGATCGGGATCGAGGCCCGCGATCCGGCCGATTTCCCCCGTATCTGCGGGCGGATGGACGAGGCCGGCATGGTGTATCAGGATATCACCGATAACGAGGCGCTGGCCCAGTTCCTGATCTGATCGCGGTTTGCGTGCCTTACCCGTTTTCCTGCAGAACCTTGCCCGCAAGGTAGAGCGAGCCGCAGATCAGGATGCGCGCCGTTGGGTCAGTGCCGACGATATCCTTGACCGCGGCCAGAACACTGTCGGCTGTTGCGGCCTTCATGCCGGCCTTCAGCGCCGCTGAAACGGTTTCTTCGGCGGGCAGGGTTGCGGGTTCTCCGGGGATGCTGACGCCGTGAAATGTTGTCGCCAGAGGGGCCAGGGGTTCAAGATAGCCGGCGATATCCTTGGTGCGCAGCATCCCGCAGATCATGTGCAACGGACGCGGCGGCAGGCGGCCCAACGCCTCGGCCAGCGCGGCACCGGCAGCGGCGTTATGGCCGCCATCCAGCCACAACTCGGCCCGTGGTGCGGCATCCACAAGCGGGCCGTGGCGCAGCCTTTGCAGGCGGGCGGGCCATTGGGCATGTGTCACGCCGGATTCGATGGCCTGTTCGGAAATGCCCAGATGCCTGAGCGCGGCAATCGCGGCGCCGGCATTCATCACCTGATGCGCCCCGATCAGGTTGGGCAGCGGCAGATCCAGCAGGCCGGTTTCATCCTGATAGATCATGCGCCCGCGCTCTTCCCAGACATGCCAGTGATGTCCGTGGGCAAGCAGGGGCGCGCCCAGCTTTTCGGCGCGCGCCTCGATGACTGTTAGCGCGGGTTCCTGTTGCGGGCCGACGACGCAGGGAACGCCGCGTTTGATTATGCCTGCCTTCTCGGCCGCGATTTCGGGCAGTGTCTCGCCCAGATATTGCTGATGGTCGATGGAAACCGGCGAGATGACGCAGAGTTCGGGCCGCTCGATCACATTGGTTGCATCAAGCCGCCCCCCCAGGCCGACCTCAAGCAGGCAGATGTCGGCAGGTTCGCGGGAAAAGGCCAGCAGCGCAGCGGCGGTGGTGATTTCGAAATAGGTGATGGGCTGGTCGCCATTTGCCGCCTCGCATTCGGCCAGAATTTCGGCCAGGTCGGGTTCGGATATCAACTCGCCGGCCAGACGGATGCGTTCGTGAAACCGCGCCAGATGGGGCGAGGTATAGGCATGCACGGTCTTTCCCTCGGCCTCGAACGCCGCGCGAATCATCGCAAGCGTGGATCCCTTGCCATTGGTTCCTGCCAGATGGATGACGGGGGGAAGTGCGCGTTCAGGTTGGCCCAGCGCGGCAAGCAGGCGTTCGATCCGGCCAAGGGTGAGGTCGATGATCTTGGGGTGCAGGGACATCAACCGTTCAAGGATGACGTCGCTATGCGGGGCGCTCACCCCTTGGCATCCTTTGCCTCGGGTGTCTTTTCCTGCCCCGGCTTTGGCAGATCCCCCTTGATCGCCGGGCTCTGGCGCATGAGCATCCGGCAGATCGTGACCAGTTCATCCCGGATATCCTTGCGGTGGACAACGCGGTCGATCATGCCGTGGTCAAGCAGATACTCGGCCCGCTGAAAGCCCTCGGGCAGTTTCTCGCGGATGGTCTGTTCGATCACCCGCGCCCCGGCAAAGCCGATCAGGGCGTTGGGTTCGGCAATATGCACATCCCCCAGCATGGCATAGGATGCCGTCACCCCGCCGGTCGTGGGGTGGGTCAGCACGACGATATAGGGCAGGCCGGCCTCTTTCACCATGTCCACCGCGACGGTGGTGCGCGGCATCTGCATCAGGGAAAGAATCCCTTCCTGCATGCGTGCGCCACCCGCGGCGGTAAAGATGACAAAGGGGCATTTGCGTTCGATCGCGCGTTTCGCGCCGGCGATGATCGCGTTGCCTACATACATGCCCATGGATCCGCCCATGAACTTGAAGTTCTGTCCCGCGGCCACGATCGGCGTGCGCATGATCTCGCCCTCGACCACCAGCATCGCCTCGGGCTCGCCCGTATTCTTTTGGGCGGCCTTCATGCGGTCGGGGTATTTCTTCTGGTCGCGAAAATTCAGCGGGTCGGCGATGGGTTTTTCGACCTCGACCTCTGTGAACAGCCCGCCGTCGAACAGTTTTTCAAATCGCGCACGGGGCGCGATATGCATGTGGTGATCGCAATTCGGGCAGACATTCAGCGCGTTGTCCAGCTCGCGATGGAACAGCATGGTGCCGCAGGAATCGCATTTCGACCACAGGTTATCCGGCGTCTCGCGGCGCGAAAAGATCGAGTTGATCTTGGGCCGGACATAGTTTGAGATCCAGTTCATGCGGGCATGCTTTCCTGCTGTGGTGTCTGGTCGGTAAATATGCCGCACCGGGCGGAATTGCAATCACCCAGTGGTGTTTTGCGCACGCCGGGCCAGCAGGCGCCTCAGGACAAGCCAGGCACAAAGGAATACCACGACATCCATCAGGATCAGCCCACGCATCAACCCCGTGTCCGATGGCGGAAGCGGGGTCATGAACAGGCTGAAGCCCGACAGCCGCCGTTCTGCCGAAATCACCATAATGGCCCAGAAATTGCTGACGAAATGCAGCCCGATCGCCCCGCCCAGATTGCCTGTTGCGCGGGTCAGGTCGGTCAGGGCCAGCCCGATCACCACCGCCGCGCCCACCAGCAGCCATGTATTGGCGCCCATTTCCTGCTGTCGGTAATGGGCAAGACCAAACAGGAACGCAGGCAAGAGCATCCAGATCAGGGGCGACGCATAGCGCGAGGCAAGCTGTTGCACGAGGTATGCGCGAAATGTCAGTTCTTCAGCCGTCACCTGGATCAACAGCATCAGCATTCCAAGCGGAAGCCAGCGCAGCCAGGTCGCAAGGGAAAGCCTGGGAACCGGGTCAATCCAGGCAAGGCTGACCAGCTCGTAAAAGCCGAAAATGACCATTCCCACGACCAGCGCGATCGTGAAATGTTTCAGGAATGTGCGGATATCCGGCCCGAAAAGTGTTCGGGGGCTGCGACGGTGAATCAGGCGAACCGTCAGAAAAACGCCCAGAATCATCCCCAGGAATGTGGCGAAAAGGGCGCTCATTTCGGCCGGCGTTGCACCCAGGGTCAGGGCATCAGCCAGCCACTCCAGACCCGCTTGACTGGCAATCAGCCAGGCCAGGGTGAACATGACAAAGAAAAAGGCAATATAGACCCCAAACACCAGAAGAACGCCGGCAATCAGCCGTATGACGCTGTTCCTGCCGGTTGCGGGGGCAATGAAGGTTTCAAAAGCGGCGCTTTTTTCCATGGCTATTTGAAACACGGGACATAGGGGAAATTCCAGTTCAATTTTGTGTGGTATCGGATCGGAAGCTTGTGCAATAGTGCCGGGTCTTCTATTTCATGGAAAAGCACTGTTTCAGAGGGCAGGTTCCGGGTGGAAAAAGCGAAAATCGTGTCGGTGCAGGCATCTGGACCTTTTCGCAAGCGCGTTTTGCTGGCGCTCGGCCTGGCGGTCTTTCTGTCGGCCTGTGGCGGGGGGCGCATGGGCAACCAGTCAACCTCGTCAAGCGGGCAGATGGTCAAGACACGGACGATACAGATCGTTGACCAGCAGATCATCGTCGAGGGGCCAAAGGGGTTCTGTATCGACGAAAAGACCACCGAAGAGCGTGCGGATCTTGCCTTTGTCCTGTTGGCCAGCTGTCAGGCAACCTCGTCAGCGTGGAATGCCCCCAAACCTGCGGTCAAGGCCCTGCTGACCACATCGATCATGCAGGGTGGCGAAAAGGTGGGGCCTATTTCCGCCGCAGGCGATGACCTCGACAGGTTTTTCCGTTCCGAAACCGGCAAAACCGCGCTCAGCCGGTCGTCTGACCCCGGCAGCATCGAGATCCTTGAAACACGTCAGGATGGCGACACATTCTATATTCGCGCAAGCGACAGTTCGCTTGGCGTGGTTCCGGGGGCCTCGCGCGATTACTGGCGCGCGTATCTCGACATCAAGGGGCAGCTTGTGTCGTTGTCGGTCATTGGTATGAATGCAGACCCCCTGCCGCCCGAAAAGGGGCTGCAGTTGCTGAAGGAATTTGTCGCCATCATGCGCGAGAAAAACGGCGTTGTCACAGCACAACCTGTTACGCAGGTGGCGCAGGTCGTGGCCCAACCCGCAAACCAGACGACAACCGATAACCAGACCGACACGAATGACAACACGGCCAGGCCAGCACCACCGCCAACCGGAAACGGGTTCTGGCGCATGGGATTGTTACGCAAGATTTTCAACTAGAACAGGTGCAGGCGGTTTTATCCCTGCTGGAATATCGCTAGACTGCCCTAGGTGGATGACAGCGGGTGCGAGGATGTCACGGCTATGAGATTTCTGGAAGATCTCGGCATCAAGCGCAGTCTTGTCCAGTGGGCGAGGCTGGCGGCCAGGGCCCGCACTGCCGAACCGGGGCGCCTTGCCGTGCTGGCCGACAAGGCACGCAAGATGGGCAGGCATGTGAACATGATCCAGCGAACTGCCGAGACGCGGCTGGCAACGCCCCCCCATATGGATCGCCCCACAAGCGTGCCACCTTCCACTGACTGGTCCGGCAGGCCCTCGGCCTGGTCAGCGGCGGTCAGGCCCGCAGGCCATGCCCCCGCACGAAACGAGACAACCATCGGTGATGATGTCACCCTTTATCACGACTGCCGCCTGACCGAGATTTCCCTGCGTCAGATTGCGGTCCGGCAACCCGATGCCCATGCGCCCTTTGCCCTGCAACTGGATGTGTTCCGGTTCACCGGCAGCTTTCTGTCGCTTGTCATTCGTGCGCCTGACGAGGTGGTCAAAGGGCTGGGCAAGGCCCATGTCCTGCGTTTGACGATGCAGCTGGAAACCGAGCGCCCGGTCGAGATCTTTGCCCGCCTCAACCTGAAAAACGGGCCCAATACCGAACAGATCAACAAGGCGGTGGATCAGTCTGGCGCCGAATGCCTGATCGAATATGATATGGCCTATGTGCCCTTCAACGAAAACTGGGCCGAACATATTTGGTTCGACCTGTTCTTTTCCGACCCCGGAATGAATCGGATCATTTTCCATGATCTGATACTTTCGCGGCACCGCCGCGCTGCTTTGTGAGGTAGGGCATGAAGGATTATACCCTGACCAGAACCGCCATTCGCGCCGGCCAGTACAAGGGGGTTCTGACCACACGTGCAAGAGTCGAGGGCATCCCTGAGCTGGAGCTTGTCTATCTCGGCTCGTCAGTGGCGCGGGTGCAGGTGACCCCGGATGCCGGGCGCGATCGCCAGTGGAACGTCAAGGTTGCGATCCCGCCCAGTTCGATTAACGAAGGGGTGCAGACCTATCTGTTGCGGCTGGTCGAAGGCAACGAGGTTCTGGACAGCTTTGCCATCGCAACGGGAACCGTTCTTGAAGGCGATTTCGGAGCCGAGATCGCGCTTTTGCGGGCCGAGCTGGAGTTGCTGAAAAAGGCGTTTCGCAACCATTGTGCGCAAGGCTAGGGCGACAGTTGGGTTGACGCGGCGTCGAGGGTGACAATTCCGGGGAAAGGTCGCACTGTTAGTCCGGTTTTCCGGGTAATCCGCCAATATTTCGAGAGGGTGCGCAACAATGGACCAGTCGCAATATCCGCATATGTTTGCCCCGCTGGATCTGGGGTTCACCACGCTCAGGAACCGGGTTCTGATGGGCTCGATGCACACGGGGCTGGAAGAGCTGGGCGAATGGGAACGCATCGCCACATATTATGGCGCGCGTGCCCGTGGAGGCGCCGCCCTGATCGTCACCGGCGGCATGGCCCCCAACCGCGAAGGCGGGGTCTTTGCCGGTGCGGCCGGGCTCTTCAGCCAAGACGACATCGCCAACCATCGCATCGTCACCGACCGCGTGCATGACGAAGGCGGCAAGATCGCCATGCAGATCCTGCATGCGGGCCGCTATGCCTATAATCCCGACTGCGTTGCCCCCAGTGCGATCAAGTCGCCCATCTCGCCCTTTGTGCCCAAAGAGCTGGACGAGGAGGGCATCGAAAAACAGATCAACGATTTCGTCACCGCCGCCACCCGCGCCCGCGAGGCCGGCTATGACGGGGTCGAGATCATGGGTTCGGAAGGTTATTTCCTGAACCAGTTCATCGTGCGCCACACCAACAAGCGCACCGACCGCTGGGGAGGCTCTTATGAAAACCGCATCCGCCTGCCGCTGGAGGTCGTGCGCCGCTGCCGCGCGGCCGTGGGCGAGGATTTCATCATCATCTATCGCCTGTCGATGATCGACCTTGTGCCCGATGGTTCCACCTTTGACGAGGTGGTCGAGCTGGCGCAGAAGGTCGAGGCCGCCGGCGCCACCATCATCAATACCGGCATCGGCTGGCACGAGGCCCGCGTGCCCACCATCGCCACCAGCGTGCCACGCGCGGCGTTCACCTGGGTGACGAAAAAGCTGATGGGCAAGGTGGGCATTCCTGTCATCACATCGAACCGCATCAATACGCCCGAAGTGGCCGATCAGGTGCTTGCCGATGGTTGTGCCGACATGGTGTCGATGGCGCGGCCCTTTCTGGCAGATGCCGAAATCGTGGCCAAGGCCGCCGACGGGCGGCGTGACCAGATTGCGCCCTGCATTGCCTGCAACCAGGCCTGTCTGGACCACACGTTCAGCGGCAAGATCTCGACCTGTCTGGTCAACCCGCGCGCCTGCTATGAGACGGAGCTGCGGTATGAACCCGCTGCCCAGCCCAAGACCATCGCCGTTGTCGGCGCGGGCCCGGCGGGTCTGGAAACCGCCATCGTCGCGGCCGAGCGCGGCCACAAGGTGACCCTGTTCGACAAGGCCGACCGTATCGGCGGGCAGCTGGATATGGCGCGGCGTATTCCGGGCAAGGAGGAATTCAACGGTCTGATCGGCTATTTCGAGGCCCGCCTTGCGGCAACAGGCGTCTCTGTCAGGCTGGGGCAGGCGGCCAGAACCGACATGTTGCAGGGTTTCGACGAGGTGGTGATCGCCACTGGCGTCAACCCGCGCGACCCCGGCATTCCGGGGCAGGACGGGCCGAACGTGCTGGGCTATATCGACGTTCTTCGGGGCGGAGCCGCGGTTGGCGAAAAGGTTGCCATCATCGGTGCGGGTGGCATCGGATTCGATGTTGCCGAATTCCTGGTCGAGCGCGGCCACAGCCCGGCCACCGATCTGGAGATGTGGAAACGCGAATGGGGTGTGGGCGACCCCGAAGAAAACCCCGGCGGCCTGGCCCCCGATGGCCCGCAGCCGGCAAAACCCGCGCATCAGGTCACGTTGTTGCAGCGCAAGGCCGAAAAGCTGGGTCGCAACCTGGGCAAGACAACCGGCTGGATTCACCGCGCCACGCTCAAGATGAAAGGCGTCAAGATGATCGGCGGGGTCAATTACGAAAGGATCGACGCCGATGGCCTGCATGTCAGCTTTGGCGAGGCGCGCGAAAACCCGACCTTGATCGAGGCCGACACGATCATTCTGTGCGCGGGCCAGGTTTCGGAACGCAGCCTTGCCGATGCCTTGCAGGAAAAGGGAATCACCCCGCATGTCATTGGCGGTGCCGACAAGGCGGGCGAGCTGGACGCCAAGCGCGCCATCAACCAGGCGGCAAGGCTGGCGGCCATCTTGTAAAAGGTCGGTGGCTCATGCCCGATGATAGGGTGTGCCGGCCAGAATGGTGGCCGCGCGATACAGCTGTTCTGTCAGCATGACTCGCGCCAGCATATGCGGCCAGACCATCTTGCCCAATGACAGCGCCATGTCGGCATCCTTGCGCAGCGCCGCGTCAATGCCGTCGGCCCCGCCGATCACCAGCGCCAGATCCTGCCGGCCCTGATCGCGCCACTCGGCCAACCTGGCCGCGAAATCGGGGGATGTCATCTGCCGGCCGCGTTCGTCCAGAACGCAGACCACCGCTCCGGCCGGAATTGCCTTGCGCAGCAGCGCCGCCTCGGCCCTCATGCCACCGCCCTTGCGGTCTTCGACCTCGTGGATGGTCAGCGGCCCCAGGCCCAATGCGCGGCCGGTGCGGTTGAATCGCGTCGCATAATCGGTGCAAAGGTCGCGCTCGGCGCCTGCGTGCAGGCGCCCGACAACGCAGAGATGCAGCTTCATTCAGCCCCCGGCTGCCGCTGTGCCCGATGGCATCCACATTTTTTCAAGCTGGTAGAATTCGCGCACTTCGGGGCGGAAGATGTGAACGACCACATCGCCACAGTCGATCAGCACCCAGTCGCCGTTTTCCTTGCCTTCCATGCGGCAGGTCTGACCGATTTCGGCCTTGAGCCGGTCAACCAGCTTTTCCGACAGCGAAATGACCTGCCGCGACGAACGCCCCGAAGCGATCACCATGAAATCCGCCATTTCGGATTTCCCGGTCAGCGGGATCGGCACGACATCTTCGGCTTTGTCACTTTCAAGGGAGTCCAGGACGAGGCGCAACAATCTACTTGAAGGGCCGTCATCTTCCGGGATGGCGGTCCCGGTTTTCGGGGCGGTCTGCCTTGTGACCGCATCAACACGTTCCGACAGAACGATGTCCTCCTTTGGCAAACGCGTCACGATTACAAGGCCCTGACGCCGAGCCTGTGGCCAGAGATTACCAGAGCCTCCCCTCCTGCTCAAGGGAAGCCCGCGCAGGGCAGGTTTTCTGATCGCGTTCCTGCAACAGTTCACCGGCGTCCGTCAGGCCCGCACCAGGCGTTCGTACCCTTCGGCGATTTCACGCGCGAGCGCGCCGACCTCGAAACTGTAGTCGCCGATCTGCCCGACCGGCGTGACCTCGGCCGCGGTGCCGGTCAGCCAGCATTGCTGAAATCCTTCCAGTTCCTCTGGCATGATATGGCGTTCATGAACCGGAATGTTGCGTTCCTTCAGCATCTCGATCACGGTCTGCCGGGTGATGCCATTCAGAAAGCAGTCAGGCAACGGGGTATGCACCTCGCCATCCTTGACAAAAAAGATATTCGCGCCGGTCGCCTCGGCCACATAGCCGCGATAATCCATCATCAGCGCGTCCGAACAGCCTTTGGCCTCGGCCGCGTGCTTGGACATGGTGCAGATCATGTAAAGACCGGCCGCCTTGGCGTGGCTGGGGATGGTCTCGGGGCTGGGGCGTTTCCATTTGGAAATGTCGAGCTTCGCGCCCTGCATCTTGGCATCACCGTAATAGGCGCCCCACTCCCATGTGGCGATGGCCAGCCTTACCGGGTTGCGGGCGCTGGCTACGCCCATGTCTTCGCCGGCGCCGCGCCAGGCAACGGCGCGAACATAGGCATCCTTCAGGTCGTTTTTCGCCAGAACCTCGGCCTTGGCGGCCTCGATCTGATCAACTGTCCAGGGAATTTCAAAGTCGATCATCTCGGCCGACCTGCGCAGGCGTTCGGAATGTTCGCGCGACTTGAAGATCTTGCCACCATAGGCGCGCTCGCCCTCGAAAACGCTGGAGGCGTAATGCATGGCATGGGTCAGGACATGTACATTGGCGTCGCGCCACGGCACAAGCTTGCCGTCCATCCAGATAAAGCCGTCACGATCGTCATATCCAGCACCCATGGTACCACCCTCAAGAAATAGCCGGCCGAAGCCGGGTTGTCGAAAGTTACGCAATTAGGTCCGAAACGGACACAAAGTTACGCGAATTCACGGTTTTGCTAACATTTGATTCTTGGAAAGTCAACAAGACTGACATAAAATGACCCAAGTTGCTGAAAATGTTAGTGAGAGTCGTCGATCATGCAGGACAGAGCATTCCCGGGCAAAGGCGGTGGCGGCGAAAACCTGCTGTTCCTGACCGATGACCAGCTGCGCAAGGGCATTGAGGCGATGTTTTTTGCCTATCGCGGCTTTACCGCCGACCCGGACCGCATTCTTGAAAACTATGCTTATGGGCGGGCCCATCACCGGGCCATCCATTTCATCAACCGGTCACCCGGCACTACCGTCAACAATCTGCTCGATATTCTGGGTGTCACCAAGCAGTCGCTGAACCGCGTATTGCGCACCCTGATCAATGACGGGCTGGTCGAAAGCCGGGTCGGAACGCGTGACAAGCGCGAACGCCACCTGTATCTGACGGAAAAGGGCCGTGCGCTGGAACACGAACTGTCCGACGCCCAACGCGCCCGGATGCGCGCGGCCTTTCGTGCCGCCGGCCCCGAGGCGGTGCAGGGCTTTCGCAAGGTGCTCGAGGAAATCATGGATCCACGCATGCGCGAGTTTCTGAACTCGATGACGGACGGAGGGTGAAAAATGGCTGAACAGCCGGAACACCACCTTCTGATCGTCGATGATGACGAACGGATCCGCGGCCTGTTACAGAAATTTCTGGCGCGCAACGGCTTTTGGGTCAGTGCTGCGCGTGATGCGGCGCATGCCAGAAACCTGCTCAAGGGGCTGGAATTCGACCTGATCGTGCTTGACGTGATGATGCCGGGCGAAGACGGTCTCAGCCTCACCCGTGACCTGCGGAAAACCCTGCAGACCCCGATCCTGTTGCTGACGGCACGCGGCGATGCCAATGACCGCATCAGCGGGCTGGAATCGGGTGCCGACGACTATCTTTCCAAACCTTTCGAGCCGCGCGAACTGCTGCTCAGGATCAACGCAATCCTGCGTCGGGTTACCCCGCGACAGGAAGAAAGGGAAATGCCGCAGACCCTCTATCTGGGCGACGTGCGTTATGATCTGGGCCGGGGCGAGCTGTGGAAAGGCTCTGAGCTGGTTCACCTGACGGCCACCGAAAGCGCCTTGATGAGGGTTTTTTCCGCCCGCCCTCACGAACCCATCAGCCGCGCCCATCTGGTCGAGGAACTGGGCCGCGACAAGGGCCAGGCGCAGGAACGCGCTATAGACGTGCAGATCACACGCTTGCGCCGCAAGATCGAATCAGACCCGAAATCGCCCCGCTACCTGCAAACCGTGCGTGGAGAGGGCTACATGCTGGCCCCGGACTGACCCGGAACCTTCTTCTTTGCCAAAATACGCCGGGGGAGTCGCGCCAGCGACGGGGGCAGCGCCCCCGGCCCGCCAGTCGGTTGCGCCGAATTCTGTTGACTTCAGCTGCCAAACAGTGTCTATGCCGATCAAGCATTCAGGTAGGCACAAGACGCCAAGGCCTGAAAATCACTGTATCCTCCCGACATCGCGAAGATCCAGAGAGATGCTGCGGCTGACCTTGCGGGCACATGTATCCGTTCTGTCTTGTCGCTCGATTGACAAGAACACGGTGCTTGTGGACCCGACGAAATCAGGTCTCCGGCAACCCTACCTGAGAAAGAAACATTGTGAATTTTGACGAACTCGGCCTTGCTGCGCCGATCCTTTCGACCCTTGTGAAACAGGGCTACGAAACCCCCACACCCATTCAACAACAGGCTATCCCGCTGATCATGCAGGGACGCGACGTTGTCGGCCTGGCCCAGACGGGCACCGGCAAGACCGCCGCCTTTACCCTGCCGCTGTTGCACCGGCTTGCCGAGGCACCGCGCGCCAAGGGCCATCGCCCCGTGCGCGTGCTGATCCTTTCGCCCACACGCGAACTGGCCGCCCAGATCGAGAAATCGGTTCAGGATTACGGCACCGGCCTGCCCTTGCGCTCGGTCGTGGTTGTTGGTGGTGTCCCCATCAAGCGCCAGATCAACGCGTTGCGTAACGGTGTCGATGTGCTGGTGGCAACGCCCGGACGACTGGAAGACCTGATCTCGCAAAAGGCACTGCGGCTTGACCATGTGCAGACGGTCGTGCTGGACGAGGCCGACCAGATGCTTGACATCGGCTTCATGCCGGCGATCCGTCGGATCCTGCGCCTGCTGCCGGCCAAGCGGCAAACGCTGCTGTTCTCGGCCACCATGCCCAAGGAAATCAGGGCGCTGTCTGCCGACCACCTGACCAACCCGGCCGAAGTATCGGTTGCCGCCGTTGCCGCAACTGCCGACCGGATCGACCAGACCGTGCTGCACATGCAGAGCGGCGACAAGGTTTCGGCCATTGCCCGCCTCGTGCGCGCCCATCCCGGCAAGCGCATGATCGTCTTTACCCGCACCAAGCGCGGCGCCGACAAGGTGGCCCGCAAGCTGAATGCCGATGGGCTGGGTGCTGGTGCGATCCACGGAAACAAGTCGCAGGGCCAGCGCCAGCGCGCGCTTGCATCTTTCCGCAGCGGCTCGAACCCGGTTCTGATTGCCACCGACATTGCCGCGCGCGGCATTGATGTGCCCGGTGTCGAGGTTGTCGTGAACTACGATCTGCCCAATGTCGCCGAAAGCTATGTCCACCGTATCGGCCGCACCGCGCGTGCGGGGGCCTCGGGGCTGGCGGTTTCCTTTTGTGCGGGTGACGAGCTCAAGCAACTGCGCGATATCGAACGCCTGATTCGTCAGGAAATTCCGGCGCAATCGGTTGATGGAACCGAAATCCCTGCCCGCCAGGCTGCCAATTCGGTACGCCGTCCGGCCAAGGGCGGCGGCCGCAACCGGCGCCGCAACAACTGGTCGAACAAGCAGGGCAACCGGCAACGCGCCTCGGCCTGAGTTGACGACCAACGAAAATTGGCTCGCCCGCGAAACCGGGCGGGCCATCGTGATTCTTGCAGCCCGTCCGCCGCTGACCTAGTCTTGGCCCATGACAACCGCATTGTTCAGCCATCCCGACTGTCTCGAACATACCAACCCGCCGGGGCACCCCGAACAGGTTGCACGGTTGCGGGTGATCGACAAGGCGCTTGCCGCCCCCGCATTTGACGCGCTCGATCGCCGTTCTGCCCCGTTGTGCAAGGATGCCGATATCCTGCTGGCCCATCCGGCGCAGCATCTTGCCTTGATCCGCACGGCCAGCCCCGATCAGGGCTATCGCGCGCTTGATCCAGATACCCATATGTCACCCGGCACCCTGAACGCCGCCTTTCGCGCGGTTGGCGCCAATGTCGCGGCCGTCGATGCGGTGCTGTCGGGCAAGGCCACAAACGCCTTTTGCGCCATTCGCCCGCCCGGCCATCACGCCGAAAAGAGCCGCGCCATGGGTTTTTGCCTTTTCGGCAATATCGCCATTGCGGCCAAGCACGCGCTTGAACGACATGGGTTGAAACGTGTCGCCATTGTCGATTTCGATGTGCATCACGGCAATGGCACGCAGGATCTTATCTGGGACGACGGGCGTATCCTGTTCGTTTCGACCCACCAGATGCCGTTGTATCCCGGCTCGGGCAGTGCGGATGAACGCGGCGCCCATGACAATGTGGTGAACATTCCCTTGAAACCGGGCACAGATGGGGCCGGCTTTCGTGCGGCTTTCACCGAGCGCGCCCTGCCGGCGCTGACCGCCCATGAACCCGAATTGTTGCTGATCTCGGCAGGGTTTGACGCCCATCGCGCCGACCCGCTGGCCAATCTGGACCTGACCGAAGACGATTTCGCCTGGGTTGCAGGGCAGGTCTGCGACATTGCCGATGCGTTTGCCAACTCACGCGTGGTCTCGACTTTGGAGGGTGGATATGATTTGGATGCGCTCGCCGCGTCCGTCGCGGCGCATGTCAGGGTTTTGATGGAGCGGGGAAATGGCTGACAAACCGGTATCAGAGATGACCTTTGAAGAAGCATTGGGCGAGCTGGAACGCGTTGTCAGCCAGCTGGAAAGCGCACAGGTGCCGCTTGAGGATTCGATCCGCCTGTATGAGCGCGGCGAAGAATTGCGCAAGCATTGCGAAGCGCGGTTGCAGGCGGCCGAAGAAAAGGTTGCACAGATCACCCTTGGCGAGAATGGCGAACCCGTCGGAACCAAGCCGCTGGGAGAGATCTGAACAATGTTCCAGGAGGTGCTGGCCGCACATGCAGACCGGGTCGAGGCCTGCCTGACCGGGCTGCTTGACGAACAGGACGATACACAACTGACCCGCGCCATGCGCTATGCCGTTCTTTCGGGTGGCAAGCGGCTGCGGGCCTTTCTGGTGCTGGAGGGCGCGCATCTTTATGGCGTGCGTCCGCAACAGGCCGATCGCGTTGCCGCGGCGGTCGAGTGCATTCACGCCTATTCGCTGGTGCATGACGACCTGCCAGCTATGGACGATGACGACCTGCGCCGGGGCAAACCGACATTGCATGTCAAATGGGACGAGGCCACCGCCATTCTGGCCGGCGATGCCCTGCAAACGCTGGCCTTTGAAATACTGGCCTCTCCGCGCAGTGCGGCCGATCCGACCATCCGTTTGCGGCTGATCTCGTCATTGGCCGAGGCCGCCGGCGCGCGCGGCATGGTCGAGGGGCAGATGCAGGATATCGCGGCCGAAACCGCGACCACCCCGCTGACGCTGGAACAGATCACGACATTGCAGGCCAACAAGACCGGCAAACTGTTTACCTGGTCGGCGACCGCAGGCCCCGTGATGGGCGGATCAAACACCGATCTGATGCAGGCCTATGCGCAGGCCATCGGTCTGGCGTTCCAGATCGCCGATGACATTCTTGATGTCGAGGGCGACGCCTCGAAGGCCGGCAAGCGGCTGCAAAAGGATTCGCAGGCCGGCAAGGCGACCTTTGTTTCGCTGCTGGGGGTGGACGGCGCGCGGCGCAAGGCGGCCGAGCTGGTGGAACAGGCCTGTGACTGCCTTGAACCTTTTGGCGGAACCGGCGATAACCTGCGCCACCTCGCCCGCTTTATCATAGATCGCGACATGTGATAGGGTCGGACGTCGGCACAGGTGCCACGGGAAAACAGACAGTGCCTCAGCAACCAAGACCCAAGACCCCCCTGCTTGACAGGGTGCAATCGCCCGAAGACCTGAAAAGGCTTTCGGATGGCGAGCTGCGCGTTCTGGCCGACGAGCTGCGGGCCGAAACCATATCCGCGGTTTCCATGACCGGCGGGCATCTTGGGGCCGGCCTTGGCGTGGTCGAGCTGACGGTCGCCCTGCATGCGGTGTTCGATACCCCGCGCGATCGGCTGATCTGGGATGTCGGGCACCAGTGCTATCCGCACAAGATCCTGACGGGGCGGCGCGACCGCATCCGCACCTTGCGCCAGGCCAGGGGGCTTTCGGGGTTCACCAAGCGCAGCGAGAGCCCCTATGATCCGTTCGGCGCGGGCCACAGCTCGACCTCTATCTCGGCGGCGCTGGGCTTTGCGGTTGCACGCGATCTGGGGGGCAGCGTTGATCCGGCACTAGGGGATGCAATCGCCGTGATTGGCGACGGCGCCATGAGCGCGGGCATGGCATTTGAGGCGATGAACAATGCGGGTGCGCTGGGCAAGCGGCTGTTCGTGATCCTGAACGACAACGAAATGTCGATCGCGCCGCCCGTGGGCGCGCTGTCATCCTATCTGTCGCGCCTGTATGCCGGTGCCCCGTTCCAGGAATTCAAGGCCGCAGCAAAAGGCGCGGTCAGCCTGTTGCCCGAGCCCCTTCAGGAAGGCGCGCGCCGTGCGAAAGAGTTGGTCAAGGGCATGACCATCGGCGGTACATTGTTCGAGGAACTCGGCTTTTCCTATGTAGGGCCGATCGACGGGCATGATGTTGATCAGCTGCTGGCGGTTCTGCGCACCGTGCGCGAACGCGCCACCGGCCCGATGCTGATTCATGTGCTGACGAAAAAGGGCAAGGGCTATGCCCCGGCCGAGGCATCCGCCGACAAGTATCACGGCGTGTCGCGTTTCAACGTGGTGTCAGGCGAGCAAGTCAAGGCCAAGTCAAACGCCCCCAGCTATACGCGTGTCTTTGCCGACGCGCTGATCACCGAGGCCGGCCATGACGACCGCATCGTTGCGGTAACTGCGGCCATGCCCGACGGCACCGGGCTGAACCTGTTTGCCGAACGCTTTCCCAACCGCGTATTCGATGTCGGCATTGCCGAACAGCACGGCGTGACCTTCAGCGCGGCACTGGCCGCCGGCGGGATGAAGCCGTTCTGCACGATGTATTCCACCTTTCTTCAGCGCGGTTACGACCAGGTGGTGCATGACGTGGCCATCCAGCGCCTGCCTGTGCGCTTTGCGATAGACCGTGCGGGGCTTGTCGGGGCCGATGGCGCGACACATGCCGGCAGTTTCGACATCGCCTTTCTGGCCAACCTGCCCGATTTCGTGGTGATGGCCGCGGCCGATGAAGCCGAGCTTGTGCATATGGTGGCAACCGCTGTTGCCATTGACGACCGGCCCAGCGCGTTTCGCTATCCCCGCGGCGAAGGTGTGGGTGTGGATATCCCCGATCGCGGCAAGGTTCTGGAAATCGGCAAGGGCAGGATCATCGCCGAAGGATCGGGTCGCGTGGCCATTCTGTCATTCGGCACCCGTCTAGCCGAGGTGCAGAAAGCGGCCGAGTCGCTTGCCGCAAGGGGGCTTGAGCCCACCATTGCGGATGCACGTTTCGCCAAGCCGCTAGACCGCGATCTGGTCTTGCAGCTGGCCCAGCATCACGAGGCGCTGATTACCATCGAAGAAGGCGCCATCGGCGGGTTCGGCAGCCATGTCGCCCAGCTTCTGGCCGATGAGGGCGTATTCGATACCGGTCTGAAATTCCGCTCGATGGTTCTGCCTGACGCTTTCATCAGCCACAACAGCCCCGACGCGATGTATGACATCGCCGGCCTGAACGCCCCCCAGATCGAGGCAAAGGTGCTTGAGGCCCTTGGAATCGCATCGGTTTCCACCAAACGCGCCTGATCCGTCATTGCACCCCGGCAGCGCAAGGGTTTAACCTTGCCGCAAAACCGGGAGGGGCTGTCATGTCCAACAACACATCATCCGCCGTCACCACCTATCGCTGGATCGTATTCCTGCTGGCGCTGGGTTTCTGGCTGTACCAGTTCACGCGTTTTCCGCTGGATGTCTTTGGCTGGCAGTTCCGATATCTGACCATCTGGGGGCTGACTGCAAACACATTGGTTGCGTGGATGATGCTGCGTTATTCGCTGGGGCGCAGCGACAAGACCTATAATTCTTTCGTGTCGGCCTCGGTGGTGCTGGGTCTGATGGTGATGTTCCTTTACTGGAAGATGTATTTCACTGACCCGGCGCTGTTGAATGTTGGTGGCAAGCCGATGCCCTGGTATCAGGAATACTATCTTCACGGGGTTTCCCAGTTCCTGATGATGATCGACGCCTTTTTCATTCTTGGCGTCTTCAAGGATCTGAAGCGGACCTTTGTTACCATGATGGCAATCTTCATTCCCTATATCCTGTGGATCGAATTTCTTGTGCAACCGCTGAACAGCTTTCCCGAGGGCAAGGTTACCAGCGGTTTCCCCTATCCGTTTCTGAACGACATGGAGTTTTCACAGCGGCTGGTCTTTTATGCGACGACAATCGTCACCTCGGTCGTTTTCATGTTCATCTGCTGGGGCATTGCACGCCTGATCGCCCGCGGGCAGCAGCAGGTCAGTCACGGCTGAACCGGGCGACCAGCTCGACATGGGGTGACCAGCGGAACTGATCGATCACCTTGATATTGTCGATACGGAATCCGGCACAAAGCAATGTGCGGGCGTCCCTGGCGAATGTCACGGGGTTGCAGGAAACATGCACCACGCGGGCAAGGCGGCTTGAGGCGATCTCGGCAATCTGCGCCTGTGCGCCTGCGCGGGGCGGGTCGATCACCACGGCATCGAAACGGTCGAGTTCACCCGCCAGAACCGGCCGGCGGAACAGGTCGCGCCTGATTGCGGTGACGGTTTTCAGGCCGTTGCCCTTGCGCCAACCCGCATCCAGCGCCGCGATTGCCTCGGGGCCGTTTTCGAATGCGGTGACTTCTGCCTGCGCGGCAATAGGCAGGGTGAAGGTGCCGCATCCCGAGAACAGATCCGCCACATGGCGGGCGTTTCCGATGCCTTGCAGCACCGCATCTGTCAGGGCCTCTTGCCCGTCAGTGGTTGCCTGCAGGAAACTGCCGGGCGGGGGCACAACATGGGCGGTGCCGAACCTTTGTTCGGGTGGGGCATTGGTTGCGATGATTTCGCCATTCCAGCTGAGGCGCGCGAATCCGGCATCGCGCGATATGCCCCCAAGCTGTTCAAGCAGCGGCAGATCGGGGGCCTTGCCGCCGGTGACGGTGATATCCAGACCGTTCAGACTGACGGTTGCCGAAATCGAAAGGATGGCCTTGCGCGAGGCACCGCATATTGTGAGGCGTTCCAGCGCCGGGATGGCCGAAATGATTTCCAGATTCAGCAGGGTGCAGGAGGGAATCGGAATGATCGTCTTGGTGCCGCGTGCATGAAACCCGACCAGCGCCCCCTTTTGGGTGCGTTTTCCGGCAAGCGTTGCGCGGCGGCGTGACCCGGGTGGAGAAACCGCAGGGGGTGGCACCGGAATATCGATGCCCTGCGCGCGCAACGCATTTTGCACGATCTCGGATTTCCACGCAGATACGAATTCATCCGAGGCATGCTGCAGCGCGCAGCCGCCACATTTCCTGAAATGGGGGCAAGGCGCGCGCACCCTGTCGGATGACGGGGTAATGATGCGGGGCTGTTCGATCCGGCTGTCGCGGGGTTCACCTTCGATTTCCTCGCCGGGCAGGGTGAGGGGTGCGAATATCGGGCCATCGGGACCATCGGCAATCCCGTCTCCCTGGTGACCCAGGCGTAAAATGGTCAGCTTCATCGCGTCCTCCGGCCCTGGCTGGCTTGTGTCAGATGCCGAACATTGCGGCGTCACGCAAGCAAGAACACACGCTTCGACGGGCCCGTTCCACACCTGACGGGGTAAACCTTTGGTATGGGTCACCCGAAGTTTACCCCTGTCCCTTACCATTTCAACCTGCGTTTATTATCAGCCACTTGAAGACCGATGTTCCGAGGCATACAGCAATGACACAAATCACATATCGGTAATGTCGATCACGCCAAGAGCGAATCGAAATCACAGTTTCAAGAATGGAGTCCTCCAATGCCTGCAGTCGAGCAGTTTCACCCAATGATTCTTCACTTTCCCATTGTGCTTATCACGGTCCTGGCGGCCGTCGATCTGGCCGCCTTGTGGCTGAAAATCCCACTCGGTGGGCGCGATACATATGCGTCGGTAGCCACCGCTATTGCGGTTGCCACGGGCGGCTTTGCCCTGTTGGCAGCGGTTCTTGGCGACACAGCCCTGGATATTGCGGTGTCGCGCGGTGTTTCGCCGAGCCTGTTTGAAACACATGAAGGGCTGGGCTCGCTGGCCGCCGTCCTGTTCGGCGTTTGGGCCGTTATTCGCGCCTTTTTCTGGTGGAAGAAAATCCCGCTTGAAGGTGGTCGCAAAACGCTCGTCGTTCTGGTTGACATCGTGCTGGTTCTGCTCATCGTCCTGGTCGCGTACTATGGCGGGCAGTTGGTTTACGAACATGGCGTGAATGTCATGCCCAAGGCCGGCTGACAAACAGGCCTGCCTGTCACTTCACAACCATATCGAAAAAGGGGGCTGATCAGCGGATTAGCCCCCTTTATTATGTGTCGGCACGGTTTCAAGCAATTCCTGACGACCCAGAGAAAACCCGGAATCGATCCACCGTCTTTCAAGCCGTTTCAGTATCTTTCCCAGTTCGGGGCCACTATCCACCCCTGTGATGTCATGCCCACCAAGGGGAAATACCTGCTGCGCGGCATGTTCAGCCCGCGTGCGAACATCCGGTGTCGGCGGCGTGCCGGCCATTGCCGCGCGCAGCAGCACAACATCGACGGCCAGATCCGCGCCGTGGCGATAGGCCAGTTCTGCAAGGCCGGTATCCGTGCCGGATTCCTGTGTCAGCAGGGCAAGCTGCCGGGCCTCGACACGACTGAGGCGCAGCCTGTCTTTTGCATCTGCCCCCCCGATACAGGCCAGCCTGCGCAGCCAGCGGGGGGCCTCGTCGATTTCGGTTTCCATATGCACCAAGACGGCAAGGCTGTGTGACGACGCGCCCGGCAGGATGCGGTGCAGAATGCCGGCCTGTTCCATTGCCGCAACACTTGGTGCCGGATCCGGTGCCGCCAGCAGCTTGCGCATCTCGGTGCCGATGCGTTCGCGCGAAAGGCGCTCGATCCCCTCGGCAAGCTCGGCACAGGCCGACAGCCCGTCGCGGTCGATCCCGTTTTCGGGATCGCCATACCAGGCGTGGAAACGAAAGAAACGCAGGATGCGCAGATAGTCCTCGCGGATGCGGGCGTGAGGGTCGTCGATGAACCTGACGCGGCGCGCGCGCAGATCGGCCAGCCCGCCCAGCGGGTCGCGAATCTGCCCGTGGCGGTTCGCATACAGCGCATTCATGGTGAAATCGCGCCGATGGGCGTCTTGTTCCAGATCGTCGGAAAAGACGACTTGCGCGTGCCGGCCATCAGTGTGGACATCCCGTCGAAAGGTGGTGATCTCGTATCCGGTGTGGCCGGAAACCACGGTAATCGTTCCATGCTCCAGCCCGGTCGGCACCGATTTCAGCCCGGCGGATTCTGCCAGTTCAATCACCTGTTCGGGGCGGGCGTCGGTGGCGATATCGACATCCGTCACCGGCTGGTCAAGCAATGCGTTGCGCACACAGCCGCCCACTGCCCATGCCTGAAACCCGCCGCGTTCCAGCATGTCGAAAACCGCCTGAGTCGCGGGGTTGGCCAGCCATTCGCCGGTGACGCGGGTCATTTCGACAGCCCTTCGGCAAGGTTTCTCAGGATGCGGGCCGTTGCGCCCCAGATGTAATAGGGCCCCCAGGGAACCACGAAATACAGGCGCCGCTTGCTGCCCCAGAACCGGCCCTCGATGGCAAAATTTGCGGGGTCGCCGACATAGGCCAGGGGCACCTCGAAAACCTCTTCCACCTCGCCTGCATGGGGGCGCGGGGAAAAATTGCGCAGAACATGGCCGATCACGGGCGTGATGCGAAAATGCGTCACGGTTTCATGGGTCTGCATTTCGCCCAGGATCTCGACATTTTCGCGCGACAGGCCGATTTCCTCGTCGGCCTCGCGCAGGGCGGCGTCGGTGACGTCGAGATCCCCCTCATCCACCTTGCCACCGGGAAAGGCGATCTGGCCGGGGTGGTGTTTCAGATGCGAGGCGCGCTTGGTCAGGATGACATTGACGCCGTTTTCACGCTGGATCAACGGCACCACAACCGCGGCCGGGCGCAGCTCGACCGGGGCGGGCCAGGATGCCCGGATCTCGGGATTCAGATCAAAATCCGAAGATCCCTCGCGCAGGTCGCGTTCCAGAAAACGCGCGACATGGTCGATGCTGTAGGGTTTCACGCTCATGCCATCATAGATGGAACACAAGCGGTGCAGGGGCAAGCAAGCTCAGCGCTTTTTCGCCTCGAAACCCAGCTCGTCAGGGTCAAATTCGTAATGTGCGCCACAAAACTGGCAATCGGCCGTGACCTTGCCTTCGTCGGTAGTCATGTGGGCGATGTCCTTGGCCGAATAGATCGACATGGCCTGCTTGACCTTTTCCGGTCCGCAGGAGCAGCCGAATTTCACCGGCTGGGCATCCCATACGCGGGGCTCTTCCTCGTGAAACAGGCGATAGATCAGTTCCGCCGGCGAGACATGGGGGCCGATCAGTTCCATTTCCTCGACCGTGTCCAGCAGCATGTTCACGCGGCGCCAGTTTTCGGCATCCTCTTCGGGGGTTGTTTCATGGGCCTTTGCCATGGCTTCGCCTTTGACCAACGCGCTGGGCTTGGGCATGTGCTGGATCATGATGCCACCGGCGCGCCACAGGGGCGCCTTTTCACCGGGTTCCTGCGCCTTGCCCATTGAAATGGCGAACCGGGTCGGCAGCTGTTCCGAGTTGGCAAAATAGGTTTCGGCACTTGCCGCAAGCGAGCCACCTTCGAGATGGGTGATCCCCTGATAGGGCTCGGTCCCCTTGCCCTGGTCGATCAGGATTGCAAACATTCCCTTTCCGATCATGGAAAAGGGTGTGCCCTGGGCTGTCGCCAGTCGCTGGGCGTCATAGCTGGCATAGGCGCGCATGCGGGCGGGTTCACCTTTTTTTGTCGGGCCGTAATAGTCGGTGGCGATCAGGCGCAGCGGGCCGTCGCCCCGGATCTGAAGGCTCAGCTTCCAGCGCAGCTCGATCGTCTGGCCGATCAGGGCGGTCAGCACACAGGCCTCGGCAACCATGGCTTCGACCAAAGCCGGATAGTCATGCTGGCCAAGGATGCGTTCCAGCACCCCGTCAAGCCGGGCCACGCGGCCCCTGATATCGGCGTGGTCCAGCTGGAACGGCAGCACCGTGTCATCCCAGGCGATCTTGTTCGGCAGGCTCATGTCGTTTTCCGATTTCCTTGACGTTCAGCGCGTTGCAATAGACAACTTGCCCCGACAAGGCAATTCAACACTTTACCGACGCGATTTTCGAGGCAGGCATGATCAGACGGTTTGACGAACCCATTAAGGCAGGCGTGCGCTATGTCACGCGGCCGGGCGCCTATGGGATATTGCGACTGGGCGACGATCTGCTGATCACCTTTCAGGCCGAACCGCGGCCCGAATTTCAGTTGCCGGGTGGCGGCATCGATGCAGGCGAAACCGCCGTTGCCGCCCTGCACCGCGAGGTGCGCGAGGAAACCGGCTGGGGCATTCGCATTCACCGCCGCCTGGGCGCGTTTCAGCGATACACCTGGATGCCGGAATATGAAATCTGGGCGCGCAAGGTTTGCCATATCTATCTGTGCCAACCGACCAGAAAGCTGACCGAGATATCCGAACCCCATCACAGCGCGCATTGGGTGCCGATCCGGGATGCGGCCAGAATGCTGGCCAATGGCGGGGACAGGCATTTTGTGAGTGCCCTGTTGCGACGCGGGTTCTGACACAGGGCAATTCAAACGAAAAGGAGCGCCCCAAGAGGCGCTCCGTTATTCTGATAGTGGCAGCGCCCCCGTTACAGCGCGCTTTCGATCCACTGCTGCAGCACCGATTTGGGGGCTGCGCCGGTCTTGTTCGAAACGACCTGACCATCCTTGAACATGAACAGGGCGGGGATGCCGCGCACGCCAAGTGTCATGGGCGAGTTGGGGTTTTCATCTACATTCACCTTGGCGATCTTGATCTTGCCCTCGTATTCTTCGGACAGTTCTTCAAGAGCCGGGCCGATCATGCGGCAGGGGCCACACCATTCTGCCCAGAAATCCACGATGACCGGGATGTCCGAGTTCTTGACTTCTTCATCAAAGGTTGCGTCGGTAACTTTTACGGTTGCCATTGGCTGGTCTCCTGCCCGTATGTGTTTCACTGCGGCCAACCTATGTATGGCCCTTGGCAGCGTCAAGATGCGGCGGCACGCGCAAGCGCCCCTGCCACAACCTGTCGCGGCAACATCATCAAGAGTGGCGCTTCGGTCCAGAGTATTGCCGTCTCGACCAGCCGCCCCGGATAGATCTGTTCCAGGGCCTCGGCATATGCCCCCATCTGGCGCAGGATCCCCTCTGGCACCTGTTCGGGCGTTTCGGGAATTGCCACGTTGGTCTTGTAGTCGATTGCCAGTATTCTTTCATCGTCAACAATCAGGCGGTCGATGATGCCGTAAAGCGGCCGGTCGTTGATGCGGGCGGTTACCGGCACCTCGGCAAGGCTGTTGCTGGCAAACAGAAAAGCCAGATCCGGCGAATCCAGTATTGCGCCGACCTTTGCAAGCAGCGCATCGATGTCCTGGATGCCGGCGGCATCGTCAGACGTTGGCAATAACCTTGTAGCAACCTGTTTGCGCATGGCCTTGTCCACGCCGGGCAGGTGTTCAAGCAGCAGGTGAATGCGGCTACCCCGCAGCATGGCGGCCTGTTCGTCATTTCCCTGCGTGGCATTGGCGATGATCTTGTCGCCGCCCAGATCGGATGGCTTCAGCATCACCGGCGGGCGTTCGGCCTGGGGTGCCTTGCGGCCAGCCCATTCGGGCAGCGAAATCCGTGGCTGTTCTGCCGGGCTTGTGCAGGTTCCGCCCTGTGCCCAGCCCAGGGGTTCATGGCGCAGGATCTCGCGGCCCAGAAAATCGACCTTTGCCGCGCCGGCTTCAAGGCTGGCCGCTTTGGCCAGATCGTACCAGCAGGTTCCTTCTTTCGGCCGCGTTCCGGCACCGCAGACAATCAGCCAGTTCTCGGCTCTGGTCATGGCCACATAGAAAAGCCGCATGCGTTCCTGCGCCGCGAATGCCTTTTTCGCCAGAATCCTTTCCCGCATCCGCGCGGGGGCTGCGGTTTCGGGCAGTTTCCAGGCGGTGAACCCATCATCAAGCGCGATCAGATGCTGGTGGTTGCCGTCCCGTTGTTGCGCCGTGTCGGGAAGGATCACGACCGGCGCCTCCAGCCCTTTTGCGCCATGAACCGTCATCACACGGATTTCGTTTCCGTGGCTGTCCATCTGGCGCTTGATGTCGCTTTCGTCGGTTGACACCCAGCCAAGGAAACCCGTCAGGGTAGGGGGCTCCATCTGCTCGTATTGCATTGCCTGGTTCAACAGCGCGTCGATACCGTCCTCGGCCTCGCTGCCCAGGCGCGCAATCAGATTGCTGCGCCCGTCATGGTGGGTGAGAATGCGTTCAAGCAGTTCGTAGGGCCGCAGGAAATCCACCTTGTCCAGCAGGTCGTCGATGATTTCATATGCTTGCCGGTAGTCGGCCTTGCGGTTGCGCAGTTCCGGCCAGAGATACCCCTTGCGTTCATGTGCAAGGCTGAAGAGATCGCGCTCGGTCAGCCCGAACAGGGGCGAGCGCAGGGC
>WFQE01000113.1 GCA_015487165.1 Paracoccaceae bacterium
AAACACGGTCTTAGCAATATCACACCATTCGGGAAGATGGTATATAGAGGCTTTAGATAAATTCTGAACATACCGCTGGACTTGAGTAGCCATGCAGTCCGTTATTTTGGTCAATTTCTTAACTTTGATTTCATTACTCATCGTTATGACTACCTTTCGAGGTCGCTCGCAGAAACATCCTGAAGATTGCCGCAATGTGACAGGACCTCGTCCATTGTTGTAAATTCAATTTTTTCTATAAGTCTTTCGAATCGAGACATACATATATCGAGATTAGTATAATGTCGAAACCGAGACAGAAATCCTGCATCGATTCGTGGTTGACCTGGATCGATTTCCCAAGGGTGAATATAAAATACATATGGGTGATTATTTTTGATATGCCTGTTTATCAATCTCTCTGTCAGAAAGTATGGGTATAGTCTGAAGTATCCACCTCCGGCAATGGGCAACGTCAACCCTATAAACCGTGTAGTTGAAAGTGGGAATTCTTTCAGGAATCCACCATTCTGAAATTTGATTTTGTATGGTTGTTTTGGACTGTGAGGAATGCCATATCGATCATGAAACACGGGGAATATGCTCGAATCATACGAAAACCCCAACTCATGTAATATTTCGAGCGCCCATAAAGACCGTGGTGTTATAGAATAACTTGCAGCTCGATACCCGTTAACCGGCTTCCCGATGAGATCTTCAAGAAGCTCCTTGGAGAATTTGGTCTCGTCATAAAATTCTTTTTTGCCTTGCTTATATATAAGCTGATGACTATAGCCATGACTGGCAACCTCATGTCCATTGGAATCGATTTCTTGGACGAGCTCCGGATGCTTTTCCGCAACCCATCCAAGTACAAAAAAAGTCCCTTTTACATTCCTTTTTGAAAGTAGCGTCAATATCCGGCGCGTATTGTTGACTACACGAGACTCAAATCTGCCCCAATCGGAGCGACTCACCTTGTGACTGAATGCAGAGACGTGATAAAAGTCTTCAACATCAATGGTCAATGCGTTTTTATGCATCTGAATTTTTATTTTCCAAATTCGCCAGATCGATATCCAGTGGCAGTTCATCAATTCCGGACAAAACCGGTGTATTCAAAGAAGCTCGTTTCTTTCGTAATATTGATCTATCTCTAACCTTTTCTTTTCTGCGCCTGAAGGTAACCCACTGCAGTTCTCGAATCGCCTCTCTTAATATATCCATAGAGACAACTTGCTTATTTTCTGCGTAGGCTATAACGAGCGCGGTATCACACAATATATTTATGAGCCTTGGAATACCTCCTGTATATCGATAAATGAGTGGTATCAACTCTGGAGTGATAATTTTTTGATTTGGAAGACCAGCGATTTCGAGACGGGTATTGATATAATCTTCGGTTTCCTGTTCAGACAAGGCTTTGAGATGGAAACGCAGTCGAATTCGTTGTGATAACTGCTCAAGTTCTGCAGAATCTAATAGCTTTTTGAGCTCAGGCTGCCCAACGAGGATAATATTCAATAATCGTTCATAATTATCTTCCAGCTCTGACAAAAGACGAATCTCTTCCAATGCCTTTATACCGAGATTCTGCGCTTCGTCTATAACCAGAATCACTTTCCTTCCAAGATGATGATGTTCCAAAAGCACTGTGGTCAGCGACCTTAGAAGCTCAACCTTGTCCAATCCCGGCTCACTAACATGCAATTCGCTCAACACAGTTTTGATGAGTTGGGACTCTGTAAGCAAAGTTTGGTGGATCTTGCAGACGATGATATTTTCATCCAAACCTCGAAGGACGGAGTTCAGTACAGTGGTCTTACCAGACCCTATCTCACCCGTAATGACAACAAATCCATCTCGATTCCATATGGCGAAATCGAGATATGTTTTGGCTTTTGCATGCTTGCTGCTTAGATACAAAAAACCAGGGTCAGGGACTAGCCTGAATGGTTCCATTCTTAACCCAAAATGTCCCTGATACATGATAATGATCTACCGCGTCTATATGGTGCTTTACGATACACAAATAACCATAAAATGGTGGTCAATGTCTCAAATAGGCAAGATTCAAATAAACAACATTTTCTTCATAACCCCCTCTTTGATTTTCGACTATTCTTGAATTGTTGGAATAATTGAAATTTAAAAGGATATTTCTCCGTACACGGTATCCCAAACCTAATGTAAGATAGCGATCACGATTTACAATGTTTTGATTAAAATAATTCGCTCTAACAAAACGACTTCGGAATGTCATGTTAATTCGCCGTGTCAAATCTTTTGTTATTCCCGCATAGGCAGCGCTAAGCTTTCTGTCTAAATAGTCGTCACTTCCCATATAATCTTGTAGGCCACCGGACATCTCCATGTCAAAGCTCAAATAATCGCCTTCCCAGCGATATCGTAAATAACTATAATCTTCCCGAAATACATAACCACTAATAGCAGAAGAAAACCGCCTAATACCTTCACTATATGCTCGACTTTCAAGAAAATTTCTACTAGTGTCAGTGAACCATGAATGAACCTCGAATTCCGCATTTGAGTGCCGATTAATCTCATATGAGAGGCGGAATAATCCCATATAGTCCTGAAAATCGGTATGTTTCTGCTGAGAGATACGGGTAAACCCGAGTTCAACGACAGATGATACTCTTACGCCCCTTCTACTATAAAGATAATAAACATCGTCCCTTTTGTAGTTTTCATTTATCGTGGTGTTTTCATAACGAATGTTAGCAGCATCAATACTTATTCCGTGAGTAGTGACAAATCCAGTATCATTTTCGAATCTGAATCGTACTCCAATCCGATCATTATCCGTGTCGGTTTGTGAATAGTAGAAATTTGCATAACGCACAGAAACTGCTAGCGTTTTTGCTCGCCCGAGATTGAAGCGTATGTCAGGTCCGGTAAAAAAGACATTCGTATCTTGAAGCCCGAAAGGTGTTGGAACCGCCTGTTGATCGACCAATGTTTGTGTAAGAAAATTTTCGAAATTCCAATCAAACGTCCCCGGCCGAATCCTGACTAGAAACGAACCATAGAGCGTGGCAAAGGTTTGATCAGTGAATTGCCCCCCCTGATAATCACGATAAATAACACTGGGTCTAAGATTAAGCGAATAGGCTTTTGCCTGGTGATTAAGTGTTCCAGACAGATCATATACAGTGGTAACTTGTTGAATATTGCTATCTTCTACACGTGTTATGTTATCACTCCACTCGACCCCCACTCTCGCATCATAGGAAATATTAACCGCCAAAGCTGGCCCAAGACATAAACACCACAACAGTATTCCATGAAAGGTTTTGTTGCCAAAATCCATTTTCATACTGGCAAATCAGGGATGTTATTTATCGTAACCCCCAGCAATTTCTTGCTGCCAACAATCTGACACGCGTCTGTAATTTCATCAACAGTACACTTACCGTATGGAACAACCAGGATGGCCGCATCGACATTATTTGCAATTTGCTTCAAATCGGCGACGTTTTCGGCTGAGGGACCATCGATGATAACGATTCGGTCATCATATCTTGATTGAATCTCTGAAAAAAAATAATTTAAGCGACTTGATGTGAAATAATCGGTAAACGAGGAATCGGGTGATCCCGAAGGAATAATGCGCAACCACTTAATTCCGCTGCGATAGATAATTTTATCTATCTCAACATTGCCAGTAAGAAACTCTACTAAGCCGTTTGTTTTGTCATTTTCTATCAATGTTTCATAAGCTGGTGGATGATAAATGTCACAACTGACTATCAATGACGTTTTGTCATATTCGAGAGATATTGAAGAAGCTAGGTTAATTGCTGTATAGCTCGCTCCACCCCCTCGCCTAAGCGAAAATACCAAAAGAGAAATATTTGATCTCTGCAACTTTTGAAGAACAGTCGTTCGCAGTGCACGAAACTCGTTCAGTATGGCACTCTTTTCCGTATCTCCGTGTATGATTTTCAGTTCGTGCAGAACATTCGCTGAGACGGTCGTTTCTTCCTGATACAGAGATAAATCGCTCGTTTTACCCCGTCCTGCAGGCAATATCGGCGATGAGAATTGATGAGAATCAGGCAATGGGCCTTTTCGTGCTTTCTCGAGCGCTTTCTCCAGCTTGGTCTTCATATGCCCTTATTATCCATTCTGAAGCCGTTGAACCGAAATCACTGCAATAGCTATGAACACGCCTGTCATTGTCATGATCAACAAAATATTAGTAGCCAAGGCACGACGTTTTTCATGACGCGTTGTAAAGTGGACAAACTCGCCCAACACTTCAACATCTGACTGCACTTTCAAATCTGCCGCTGACAGAACTTTCGGCATAACTTGTTGCAACCCGAACAGAACACCGATTGGAATCGCAACCCCCAAAAACAGGCCACCTATAACAAAATGCAGATATCGTGGTCCAGTCGGGGTGTGTGGATAGAATGCAGGTTCGCTAATGCTGATCGACATGCCTTCATGTTGGAGGTCAAGATTCATGGAAACCCTTGCATTCTCTCTCCTTCGCAACAAATCCTGGTAAACTTCTTGATTCACGTTGTAATCACGTGTCAAAGCGCTTAAAGTAGCCTCGGCCTCGGCGATACGCTTTGCCCGTTCAATCTCTTTCTGTAACAGGCGTTGCGTCTCGCCCATTCTGACCTTCAACATGGCAATCTGCGTTTTTGTATCGTATAAGTCCCCTTGCAATTGCTGGTAGATTGGATTCGCTCTTACACTTTCATCAATATAGGCATGACCACTTGTCTCCGCAGCATTCTTCTCTAGAATTCGCCTTTGTTGCTCTTTTTTGAGCAATTCACGCAGTTCGGCAATTTGCGTCTTTAATTGAATAATATCAGGATAGGTTTCATGGTAACTCAACAACAATGTATCTAGACGAGTCTGTAGTTGACCGATTCTCGCTTGAATTTGCTCGACACGAGAAATTCCTGCAGCTGTTTCCGTTTCCCCAGACAATTGAGATTCAAGTGTTGATCTTCTGATCTCGGCTTCGAGAAGCTGTTGCTTCAATTCCTCCAGACGTGTTCTATATTGAGAGATATTACGATTAACATCCTGTACCGCACCTTCCTGGAAGTCAGTGTTATTGCTCCGGAACGTCTTTAACGCTTCTTCGGAGTCCTTTAATTTTGATTCGTAGATTTTGACTTGGTTATCAATAAAGTCGAAAGCCCCTTTACTTTCCTTCGCTTTCTCAGCTAATGTCCCTCTGATAAACAAATCCGCATAACCTTTCGTTACGATATATGCTCTTTCAGGATCCGGATCCTGATAACTTATTCTAATCAGGTTCTGACCAACAGTTGTTATCGTTGTCCTTTTCTTTATCTCGTCCATTAGCCTCTCTTGATCGGATGGGGTTAGTTGAAGCTTGTCCCAGCCGCCGATCTTGACGATCTGCATGAGAATCTGTCTCCCATACAATAATTCTCTCGCAATTCGACCACGGTCAACCACATCAGTCTGCACCGCTGTACCCTGCATCAGCGGCCCCAGTATATTTTCCTCTTCAATATAAATTGTCGTGTACGAGGTGAACTTCTTCGGCCAATTGTAACCAGCATACAAGGCTACAACGTTCACAAGCACAAACACACTCACAACAAACAGCTTGTGTCTTAACGTAAGTTGAAGAACCTGTCGGATTATGACTGAAAGATTACCTTGCAT
Organism: Paracoccaceae bacterium; assembly: GCA_015487165.1. Classification (GTDB taxonomy): domain Bacteria; phylum Pseudomonadota; class Alphaproteobacteria; order Rhodobacterales; family Rhodobacteraceae; genus UBA5972. Next base: position 5,671 of record WFQE01000113.1, read on the forward strand.
GGCTCTTAAAACAACCTTTCTGGGACTGTTATAATGTCGCCAGGTTGCAAGTCATAGTTTGTGTCTAATTTTCCGTCCTCAAGAATCGCATCGAGATCGACCTTCAGCACATGTGTTTTACCGTTCCGTTTCCGATAAAGCTTCGCTGAAGACGTTGCCGCATACTCATTTACACCGCCTGCAGCCAGAACAGCGTCAATAACCGTCATTCCCTGGCGGTATGGCAAGGACACAGGCGATGTAACAGCACCTGTGACCCGAATCCGTGACAAATATTCGTGGCTGCGCAGTTCCGTCAAAATGACGGTGACATTTGGATTTCGAATGTACCCTGACAGGCGGACACGAATATCTTCGGCAACTTGTTTCGGCGTTCGGCCGCCCGCCTGAACGTCACCGATCAATGGCATGGAGATTTTTCCATCTGGACGAACAGGCATCTCTACACTGAGCTCGTCATTGCCCCACACGTTGACCTGAACCAGATCATCGACTCCAAGATGATAATCGGACACGGGAGCGGGATCGAAGATATTACTACCCTCTGTGCGATCAACCGGTTTTTCCGATGTAGCGCATGACAACAGAACAATCGAGACGGCAAAATAATAAACTGGTAACAGTGATCTTCTCATGGGAGGCTCATGCTCTTGTTCACATCACTTGACAAGGTTTATGCCGTGACTACCTATTTGGTTATACAGACGAACCGTCCGACTTCGTTGCGATTATATGCTTCTCGTCACAAGGTAAATATATGATTTAAGTTTACCCTTTTCCTCAGATATTATATGGATATAGTCCTATTTTTTATGCAGACCAGGTTGGTTTCCAAACGCAGACGAAGTTACGCCGAGGAAACGAAATAGGCGTTGTCATTATCGCCATAGTCATGCCTCTTCCGTGGATATGTCCACTATCGTCTCCTGGGTTTATTGGCAATCTTGCAACTACTCTGATGTCAAAAGCCTTCGATATGGGCCTGTAATGCGCGTAACGTAAACTGGGCGTCGACGCCGATACGCTTAATATTGTAGGGATCAATTGTTTTGTTGACTCCACCATAGGCAGAAAGACAACCAATGAATCCGCATTCCTTTACGAATTGCCGAATATCTTCCGTAATGTCCTCTTTTTTTCCGAACGGGTAGGCGAAGATTACATCGTTAATAGCAAGCTTTCGCTTGAGCGTTTGCAGGGATTCCCTGATTTCCTCCTTAACGGTTTGTTTATCAGCCTTGGCACAATTGATGTGGGTTACTGTATGCGCTCCAATAACAAACCCATACCCCTTCATTAATGAGAGGTTTTTCCAAGTCATGTTTTTTAGGGCATATCCCAGTTTTTTCTTGTCATGATCGAAACCACCATTGCTATCAATTAGTCCTGTTGTCACGAAAAACGCAGCAGGAATACGATGCTTCAGCAAAATCGGCACTGCATTTTCATAGTTGTCGGCGTATCCGTCATCAAAAGTCACAGCAACAATTGGTCGTGGCACTGAACGATCAACCTTTCCTAAAATCACATCTTCAATAGACACAACCGTATATCGCTGCCGTATCATTTCCATTTGCTTATCAAACTGCTCGACTCCGACGGTCATGGAATCGCGCATTTCATCATTGACACGGTGATATAACAATACTGAAATATGTTGATTATTCCTGAGATTCGCCCATTTTCGGAACAGGGTTTTGTAGGGAAACAGGTACAACCCAAAAAAAAATTCTTTTGCGTAATGCCGCAAAAGAGAATAGTCTCTCGTGTTTTCAAGCCGCTTGCGGAGCAAGGCCTCTTGCTTAAGAGTAGGCTGCGTATAGGTTCGACCTTGTCCTTCCTGCGGCTGCAGACGCGCACGATCTGTCATGATGGCGTAAATGGCATCAACAGTCATCTGAGAACCGACTTCGTCTAACCGAACGCGCAAGCCACCAGGAGTTGAGAATCGGAAAACGGGAATTGTTCGTGAAAGAAGAATCGCGCCTTGGTCCAGTTTTTCACTAACCATGTGGATGGTGCAGCCAATTTCTTTTTCACCATTCCACAATTCCCAGAAAGCCGGCGGCATCCCTCGATATTGCGGCAATTTCCCTTTGTGTAAATTGATCGTGCCGTGTTTCGGAATCTGAAATAGTTGTGGTTGCAATATCGGAGCAGCTAAAGCAACCCCAATATCCGGGTCAAATGTCTTGACACGATCGATAGCAGCTGGAGAATGAATATCAACAACCTTTAGGTAACTGACATTGGATCGAGAAAAAATACTCTCAAAGGTATAGCAATTTCCTGGAAGATTACTCTGGCTGAGTAGCTGTTTATTTTTGTTTATTCTCCATCGCTCTGGTATCTTTCCAATCTGATAACCAATCCATCGAAAATGATTTTTTTTAAGGTGCCGATATTGTACTCGCAACTTCTTTGCAAACCGTGCATAATTTTCTTCGTGCACAACAAGCATTTCTATCTCTGGAAAAGAGATCAAAATATCAGCAATTCCTTTTCGGACAGAATAGCTCAACCCTCCTGTAAATACGACTATTCTCCACACGACAATGATGTTCCTTTTAGATGTTAACGTGCACCTTTCCCAAACAAGACAACCTCAACGGTCTGCAACAGGATCATAAAATCAAATGATAAGCTATAGTTTTTAACGTAGAAGAGGTCATATTGAAGCTTTTCGAATGCATCGGTTTCGGATGACCCATACGGGTAGCATATTTGGGCCCAACCTGTTATACCCGGCTTGACCCGATGCCGTTCCGAATAATATGGAAGTTTTTCTCCTAGTGAGACCACAAATTCTGGCCGCTCAGGTCTAGGTCCAACAAAGCTCATATCACCCCTGAACACATTGAATATCTGAGGTAATTCATCTATCCGCAATTTTCGGATAATTTTTCCGACACGCGTAACTCTAGCATCACTTTTTTTTGCCCATTGCGGGCGCCCTCCCTTTTCCGCATCAACGCGCATGCTTCGGAACTTGAGCACGTAAAATGGTTTACCATTCTGCCCAACCCTGATCTGCCTATAGATCAACGGTGCATGCAATCCTTCTTCTGCCTTTATGGCGATCACGGTTAACAACATGACCGGCCATGTAAGCAACAACATTATTCCACTGACAACGATATCAAACCCGCGTTTCAAATAGCTTTGAAAATGACTTTTATGGAACCCGTCGTTTTGCAGAAACCACCCAGGCCTGACTTCAGAAAGAATGATTTTTCTGCTTTCGCGCTCAAAAAACGATACCATATCAATAACATTGACCCCATTCATCTTGCAATCTAGCAACTCATGTACAGGATATCCTTTTCTACGATCATTGATCGCAACAACAATCTCATCGATGTGGTTATTGTTAACATAGTCAATTAGCGGCTCGTTGAGTTTGATAATAAGACTTTTTGCAATCTCATCTTTCTCACCACGCACATGCACAAAACCAACCAGCTTGAAACCCACCTGATCGCTACGACGACGCATGCGTGTCAGCGGTATTGCTTTTCTACCTGCACCCAACACAAGCGTTCTGCGCTTGAAGATATCGGGATTGATTCGATAAATCACGAAACGCAATAACGATATTGCGACAAACGACCCCCCCATACTGATAAGCAAAATACCACGACCAAGAAACGTTACGGGAAAAAGGTAAAAAACGAAAGATAAAAACAACATACCGATAAGGTATGCAACGACGATGCGGTAAAATATTCCCTGCACGCCCTCGCGCAACTGAACTTGGTACAACCCCATGGAAAACAGGCTGATCACCATCACCACGGAATAAACCAGCGCATTTGGCCAAACCGCGCCAAAACCCGTCTGCAACGCACGGATGCCTTCTTCAAACCGTAGTGCGGCAGCAAAATAGACAGACGCGACCAATATCGCCATCTCCACACCAAGGAGAACCAGATATGGTGTTTTAATGGATTTGGCAATCATTGTTGAGCTGACTTAGTGTGAGTTGAAACGGAATACCGCCTCTCAAACCGGACACCATGGCCTGGCTATATGGGTGTCCTGACCAGTCCGGGACAGCCACTTAACCCCCGAACACCACCAAACAGGCGGGACGACTCAAGGCGCTCAATTTACCATCGCGACAGGCCTTGACGAATAGCAAATTCGGCATACTCGCTCCGATACACAGAAGAACCCCGACGTTTATAACAGGCATGCAATAAACTGAAAACCGGTACAACACTAAAGCAACTCCGCAACAAGCCTCGCGCCTAGTCGTCATACACAGACAACGAACTGCAAGCCGGATCCCGCACCACTAATAAAAAAGCATGAATCCCTTCGAGAACTGGACACCTTACATTACTCGTTATCACTATAACCATTTATCTAACCCAAAGATGCAGTACTTAATGGACAATCCATGTCTTATACTGCGGCTTTAAATCCCAGAAGCAGAACTGACACGACATGCTAGACATCAACAACGCAAAACTGGCAGTCATAGGGCTTGGTTATGTTGGATTACCTTTGGCGGTCGAGTTTGGAAAACACTATCCCACAATCGGCTTCGACATCAACAAACAGCGCATTGACGAACTCGTCGAGGGCCATGATTCGACACTTGAAGTCAGCCCACAGGAACTTCAGACGGCAAGTCAACTAGCCTATACGAACGACGTCGAAGCCATTCGAGATGCGAATGTCTATATCGTTACCGTACCCACGCCCATTGATCGATATAAAAGACCCGAACTGACTCCATTGATGCGCGCAAGCGAGATTACGGGAAAAGTTCTCAGCAAAGGAAACGTTGTTATTTTCGAATCAACCGTTTTTCCTGGTGCAACGGAAGAAGTCTGCGCACCGATCATCGAGTCAGCCTCTGGGCTCCGGTACAATCACGACTTTTATCTCGGATACAGCCCGGAGCGCATCAACCCGGGAGACAAGACCCACCGAGTCACCCACATCAAAAAAGTCACTTCCGGTTCAACGCCGGAAATCGCGAAATTTGTCGATGATCTTTATCGTTCAATCATTACAGCAGGCACGCACCTTGCCAGCAGTATCAAGGTTGCCGAAGCCGCCAAGGTCATCGAAAACACCCAACGCGATCTCAATATTGCCTTGGTCAACGAACTGGCCTTGATCTTTGACAAGCTCGGTATCGATACACTCGAAGTACTGGAAGCCGCCGGGACAAAATGGAATTTTCTGCCCTTCCGCCCCGGCCTGGTGGGTGGACATTGTATCGGTGTCGATCCCTACTATCTGACACACAAGGCACAGGAAATCGGATACCACCCCGAGGTGATACTGGCAGGCCGCCGGATCAACGACAATATGGGTGCCTTCGTGGCCGATTCTGTCATCAAGCTCATGACACGCAAGCGCATCCCGGTCGTCGATTCCAACATTCTCGTGATGGGCTTGACCTTCAAGGAGAACTGCCCTGATCTGCGCAATTCCCGTGTCATCGATATCATCCATGAATTCGAGACATATCACGCCAACGTGGACGTCTATGATCCCTGGGTGAACCCGGCTGATGCTCAACGTGAATACGGGATCGACATACTCGACAAACCCGATACCGGCACTTATGACGCCATCATTCTGGCCGTTGCGCACAAGGAATTCGCCGACATGGGCGATGAAGCCATCCGAGCCTTTGGCAAGGACAATTGTGTCGTCTACGATGTAAAATACGTGCTCTCCAAGGAATATGTCGATGGCCGCTTGTAAACAAGGAAGCCATACCCATAGTTTTAGTAAGTATTAACGCGCCTCGTTTCCCTCTCCGATTGAGGAATCCAACATGTCTGCCTATTCCGAACAGCTCGATCGCCTGCAAAACCACCGCTATCGGTGGCTCGTCACCGGTGTTGCCGGATTTATCGGTTCCAATCTTCTGGAAATGCTCCTCGCCTACGGGCAGGACGTCGTGGGCCTGGACAACTTTGAAACCGGACACCGACACAACCTCGATGAGGTCGCGCGCAGCGTTCCCGCAGCCTGGCAGGATGCTTTCACCTTCATTGAAGGGGATATTCGTGACCTGGAGACGTGCCGAAAAGCCTGCAAGGACATCGATTTTGTCCTGCACCAGGCGGCCATCGGCTCCGTGCCCCGTTCCATCGACGATCCCATCACCACAAATCAGGCGAACATCGATGGATTTCTGAACATGCTTGTTGCCGCCCGGGACGCCGGTGTACGCCGTTTCGTCTACGCCGCCTCCAGTTCCACCTACGGCGACTCGCCAGGACTGCCAAAGGTGGAGAACGAAATCGGCAACCCACTCAGTCCCTATGCGGTTACGAAGTATGTGAACGAACTGTATGCCGATGTGTTTTCCCGGGCATATGGATTTGACAGCATTGGGTTACGTTATTTCAACATTTTCGGTAAGCGCCAGGACCCAGAGGGAGCCTATGCCGCGGTCATCCCGAAATGGGTAGCCCGTATTCTCGCAGGAAAGACGGTTCACATCTATGGTGATGGCGAAACCACTCGTGACTTCTGCTTCATCGACAATGCCGTTCAGGCCAATATTCTGGCCGCCATGACCGAAAATCCGGCGGCCCTGAATCAGGTGTACAATGTGGCCGTCAATGCACAGACGTCGTTGAATGAACTCTTCGACATGATTCAGTCCCGGATCCGAAGCCGAGAACCGGGGATCCCCGAGCTCCGCCCACAGTATCGGGATTTTCGTGCCGGTGACGTCCGGCATTCGCGAGCCGACATCACCAAGGCGAAGCAGTTGCTCGGATACGAGCCGACTCACACCATCGATCAAGGCCTGGATGAAGCCATTGATTGGTATATCGAAAACCTGCGTTCGACAGAGGCGCTGTCACCGGTTGCCTAAACACCAAGCGTATCCTCGCTACGCCGTGGACTTCGGACACTCACATCCGCCTTGTGAATGAAACCGGTCAAAGCTGAATGCTCAAGTGCGCCGGTGCCGGGGCGAGTCGCCAAATTGCATTTTCAAAAAGGCCATTTGGTCGCCCAGAATACGGTGATTCTTCAACAGCAGGTATTCGGCCAGGTTGGGAATATAGGGCACGGCCAACAGCGGCATGCCGGCCTCTTCCGGCGTCCGGTTGCCCTTGCGGGCGTTGCAACGCCGGCAGGCAGTGACCACATTGCTCCAGCAATCGATGCCGCCCCGTGACAGGGGAATGACGTGATCCCGCGTCAGTTCCTTCGTCCGATGGGTTTTCCCGCAATACAGACACAAGAGCTGATCTCGCAGGAACAGTTCGGTATTGTTGAGCGGCGGCACCAACGACAGCTGCCGGCGAAATTCGCCCCGCACGGCGATGATGGAATTGATTTCCAGGCAGCTACGTTCGCCGTCGGCGCGGCGGATGCCACCCCTAAGGGCAAAGGTGTGGGTGCCGGCCGTCCAGGCCACTCGCTCCCGGGCATAGAGGCAGGCCGCTTCCTGCCAGTCGATCCACTTGACCGGTTGGCCGGTGATATCGAGGCGCAGGATGAGCGGGATGGGCATGGGTTTTCCTCAGGCGCTGTTCATGACCCAGCCGCCTCCAGCAGGCGGCGAACGGGACCAAAGCTGCGCCGGTGCACGGGGCTGACGCCGTGTTCGGCCAGCGCCTGCAGGTGGGCCCGGGTAGGGTAACCCTTGTGGCGGGCCAGCTGGTACTGGGGATAGCGGGCATCCAGTTCGACCATTTCCCGATCCCGGGCCACTTTGGCCAGGATCGAGGCGGCGCTGATAGCCGGAACGGTAGCATCGCCCTTGATGATCGCCTCGGCGGGACACGGCAGATCCGGGCAACGGTTGCCGTCGACCAGGACCCGGTCGGGCGGAGCCGCCAGTCCGGCGACGGCCCGTTGCATGGCCAGCATCGTGGCCTGGAGGATGTTGAGCCGGTCGATTTCGGCCACCTCGGCGCGCCCCAGGGACCAGGCGATGGCCTCGGCCCGGATCCGCTCGGCCAGCGCCTCGCGGCGGCTTTCGCTCAACTGCTTGGAATCGGCCAGGCCCTCGAGACGGAAGCCCTCGGGGAGGATCACGGCGGCCGCCACCACTGGACCGGCCAGGGGCCCGCGCCCCGCCTCGTCTACCCCGGCTGTCCGGATTCCGCCGACCACCCTGCCTCCTGAGGTTATCTGTTTGATTGTAAGGCGGTTAAATGAGACTATTATGACCGCAAGTTTCCTATATTCGCTGCCCCGCCACAAGCCGTGATCGCGGCCTGCCGGTGCACATTTTTTGAACAACTTTCCAGACGGATCCCGTCCGATGCCAAAACTTCGAACTGCCGTGGTTGGCGTGGGCTACCTCGGCCGCTTTCACGCGCAGAAATACGCCGCGCTCGAACAGGCCGAACTGGTCGCCGTATGCGACACCAACGAGGAAGCCGCCCGGCGGGTGGCCGGGGAACTCCACACCCGCGCCATCGACGACTTCCGCACCCTGCCCGGCGAGGTGGATGCGGTCAGCATCGTTGTTCCCACCCAAAAGCACTACGAGGTGGCCAAACATTTTCTCGAAGCCGGAATCCATGTGCTGCTGGAGAAACCCATCACCTCCACGCTGGAACAGGGCCGGGAGCTGGTGGCGCTGGCCCGTGAAAAGGGCGTGGTGTTCCAGATCGGGCACCTCGAGCGATTCAACCCAGCGGTGCTGGCGCTGTCCGACGTGCTCGAGCGGCCCATGTTCATCGAATCCCACCGCATTGCCCCGTTCAACCCGCGTGGCGCCGACGTGAACGTGGTGCTGGATCTGATGATCCACGACATCGACATCATTCTCGACTTTGTCCGCTCGCCGGTGACCGAGATCCGGGCCAACGGTGTGCCGGTCCTCTCCCGCGACACCGACGTGGCCAACGCCCGCCTGCAGTTCGCGAACGGTTGCGTGGCCAACGTGACCGCCAGCCGGGTGAGCCTCAAGAGCGAGCGCAAGATGCGCATCTTCCAGGAGGACGCCTACCTGACCATCGATTTTCAGAACAAGACGCTGGGCGTGCACCGCCGCGGAGATGGCGAAATGTTCCCGGGCATTCCGGAAATCGACAGCCAGGAAATGGAGTTCGAACAGGGGGATGCCCTGCTGGCCGAAATCCGCGCCTTTCTCGACAGCATCCTCCACGGCAGGCCGCCCGTGGTCAGCGGCGAGGATGGGCTGCGGGCGCTGGAGACCGCCTTTACCATCACCGACATTCTCGGCCGGCCCTGAAAGCCGGCTAGACAGCAAGCAGGAGCCGTATCGATGATTCCCATGGTGGACCTCAAGAACCAGTACCAGCGTCTCAAGCCCGAAATCGACGCGGAACTGGCCAAGGTGCTGGAGAGCGCCCATTTCATCCTCGGGCCCAATGTACAGGCATTCGAACAGGAAGCGGCCGAGTATCTCGGCGTGAAACACGCCATCGGCTGTGCCTCGGGCACCGATGCGCTGCACCTGGCCCTGCTCGCCGCTGGCATCGGACCGGGCGACGAAGTCATCACCCCTGCCTTCACCTTCATCGCCACCGCCGAGGCCATTCGCTACACGGGCGCGAAGCCGGTTTTCGTGGATATCGAACCCGACAGTTTCAACATCGACGTGAGCGCCGTGGAAGCCGCCATCACGTCCCGCACCCGGGCCATCCTGCCGGTGCACCTGTTCGGCCAGCCGGCCGACATGCCGGCCCTGATCGCGCTGGCCGAGAAACACGGACTCAAGGTCATCGAGGACTGCGCCCAGTCCTTTGGCGCCGATATCGACGGGACGATGACTGGCGGCATCGGCCTGGCCGGCTGTCACAGTTTCTTTCCCAGCAAGAACCTCGGCGCCTACGGCGACGGCGGCATGGTCACCACCAACGACGACGCACTGGCCGAACGGGTGCGCATCCTGCGCAACCACGGCAGCCAGGTTCGCTACTACCACGACGTGATCGGCTACAACTCCCGGCTGGACGAGATGCAGGCGGCCATTCTGCGGGTCAAGCTGCGCCACATCGACGAATTCAATCGTGGCCGCCGCCGGGCGGCCCATGCCTACAGCGCGGCGTTGAAGGCACACGTCACCCCGCCCCACGAGAACGGCCTGGGGACGCACGTCTACCATCAATACACCCTGCTCTCGGACCGGCGCGACGACATCATGCAAGCCCTGCAGGCGGCCGATATCGCCTGCGCCATCTACTATCCGGTGCCCCTGCATCAGCAGAAGGTCTTTGCCGAGGACTGCGCCGGCGTGTCCCTGCCGGTCACGGAAGACGTCAGCCGCCGCTGCCTGTCGCTGCCCATCTTCCCGGAGCTGAGCGACGAGCAGATCGGCCGCATCGTCGAAACCGTCGCCGGGGCCCTCGCCTGAGCCCATGCCCCGCGTCCTGATCGTCGCCGGCGAAGCCTCGGGCGATCTGCATGCCGCCCATATCGTGCGCGGTGTGCGCAAACGCCTGCCCGGAACGGAATTCTTCGGCATCGGCGGGCGGGACATGCGCGCGGCCGGGGCCGAGATCCTGATCGACTCGGGCGAGTTGGCCGTGGTCGGACTGTGGGAGGTGCTGGCCCACCGCAAAACCATTTTCGGCGCGCTCGACCGCATGCGCCAACTGATGCGCGAACGGCGGCCCGATCTGGTTCTGCTCACCGACTATCCCGACTTCAACCTGCGCCTGGCGGCCACCGCCCGGGAGCTGGGGATCCCCGTCCTCTACTACATCAGCCCGCAGGTCTGGGCCTGGCGGGAAGGCCGGGTCAAGACCATCCGCGAGCGGGTGGACATGATGGCCGTGGTGTTCCCCTTCGAAGCCGAGTTCTACCGGCGCCACGGCGTCCCGGTGCGTTATGTGGGCCATCCGCTGATCACTGAGGAACGGCCGCTGACGCCGAATCGTGCCGCGATTCGCAAACGCTTTGGCCTGAACGACACCGACCGGGTGCTGGGCCTCTATCCCGGCAGCCGCCGCAGCGAAGTGCGCCGGCTCCTGCCGGTGATCCTGGACACCGCGCAGCGGATCCGGCAACAGCTCCCGAACGTGAAGTTCCTTCTGCCCCTCGCCTCCACGCTCGGCGAATCGGATCTGCAACCCTGGCTTGCCAACCATCCGGATCTGGCCATCCCGGTGATCCGCGATCGCACGCCAGAAGTCACGGCCGCCTGCGACGCCATCGTGACCGTGTCGGGCACCGTGACCCTGGAGATCGCCTTGGCCGGCACGCCAATGGTCATCATCAACAAGCTGGCCTGGCTCACCTGGCAAATCGTCCGCCGCATGGTCAAGCTCGAACACGTGGGCCTGTGCAATATCGTCGCCGGCGAGCGCCTGGTGCCGGAACGGCTCCAACACGATGCCACGCCGGAACGCATCGCCGCGGATCTGCTGCCCATGTTGCAGGACGAAAAAGTGAACCGGGACTACCGGCAACGGCTGTCCCGGGTCCGGGACATCCTCAGCACACCACCGGAAGACGGCGACATCGTGGATTTGACGGTGGAGATGCTCGAAGGCGGTGCCAGACGTTAGCCGCTTCGAGTCGAGCCATTACGGGCAAAGCGCCGCAAGAATGCTGGGCGGCAAATCTTTCGAATCGGATGATCGCGGCGGGACGCCGCTCCGACCGGGATCTTGTGCAACAATTCAGGTGTGGTGGAACGGCGTGGCGTTGTTTTCGCGGCTTGCGCCGCTCCTACGAAAATGGACGAATGGATCACTGCAGGCGCGGCGCGAGCCGCGAAACGAACCGACCTGGCAAACGCCCCCCTCGCCCTCGCCCCTCGATCCTTGTCTAAATAACTGTTCCGAATACCACTACACCTTGCGGCATGCACAGAGCCCTCAAGGCAGGCGGGCCGTTTCGTGACCGTCGGCCGCAGGGACGACGTGCAGGACGCACAAGTGTCGCGAGAGGGCAGGATGCCCGAAGCGACCGCGGGCCGTCGAGCCTACAGGGACGTATCTACGGCGTGTCACGAAACGGCCCGCCTGCCTTGAGGGCGTGCCTGAGGGTTAGCACGAAACCAACCTAACTGTCCGGGAATTCGGAACAGTTATTTAGCGAACAATGCCCCGCTCGGCCCGCGAAAGAAAGTCGGCCAATTGCAGCGCGTGGACGTCGTCGGACAGGGTTTCCCGGATCTGCTGAACGGCTTCGCGCACGGTCAGTCCCGAGCGATAGATCAGCTTGTAGGCGCGGCGCAGGTTCTGCAGCGTCGCCTTGTCGAAACCCCGTCGTTTCAGCCCTTCAAGATTGAGCCCGCGAGCATGGGCAGGATTGCCGTCGGCCATCACGAAAGGCGGCACGTCCTTGCTGATGGCGCTGCCCATGCCGCAGAAGGCGTGGGCGCCGATCTGGCAGAACTGGTGAACCAGGGTAAAGCCGCCCAGAATGGCGTAGTCCTCCACCACCACGTGGCCGGCCAGGGAGGCGCCGTTGGCGAAGATGGTGTGATCGCCGATCCGGCAGTCGTGTGCGATGTGGATGTAGGCCATCAACCAGTTGTCGTGGCCGATGCGGGTGACGCCGCCCCCCTCCTCCGTGCCACGGTTGATGGTGACGAACTCGCGGATGGTGTTGCCGTCGCCGATTTCGAGCCGCGAGGCTTCGCCGTGGAATTTCTTGTCCTGGGGAATCTCGCCGATGGAGGCAAACTGGAAGATGCGGTTGTTGGCGCCGATGGTGGTCGGCCCGCGGATCACCACGTGCGGGCCGATGACGGTTCCCGGGCCAATTTCGACATCGGGACCGATGAGACTGAACGGGCCGACCTGGACATCATCGGCCAGCCGCGCAGCCGGATCGACGACCGCCCGGGCGTCGACGTTCATTCCACGTCCCGCTCCGCACACATGAGCACGGCGCTGCAGACCACATTGTCGTCCACCCGCGCCTCGCCATCGAATTTCCAGATCCCGCGCCGCTCCTTCACGAAGTCCACCTGAATGATGAGCTGGTCGCCCGGAATCACCGGCTGCTTGAAGCGGGCGTTGTCGATGCCGACGAAGTAGTACAGGGAACTGCCATCGGGGACGTGGCCGGCGGTCTTGAAGGCCAGAATGCCGGTCGCTTGGGCCATGGCCTCGAGGATCAGCACGCCGGGCATGATCGGCCGGCCGGGGAAATGGCCCTGAAAGAAGGGCTCGTTGTTGGTGACGTTCTTCAGGGCCGTGAGGGTCTTGCCGACTTCGTAGTCCAGAATCCGATCCAGCAGCTGGAAAGGGTACCGGTGCGGCAGATGTTGCATGATGTCGTGGATGTCGAGCGTGTTCAAGGTCCTATCCCTTTCCTTCGAGTTCTGCGAGTCGTTTTTCGAGTTTCTTCAGCTGGCGCGCCATGTCGTCGAGCTGGCGGAAGCGGGCCTGGTTGCGGTGCCATTCCCGCAGCGGCTCCAGCGGGGTGCCCGAGGCATAGACACCCGGCTCCTTGATGCTCTGGCGCACATCGGCACGGCCCGTGAGCACCACATTGTCGGCAATCGTGATATGGCCCACGACCCCCACTTCGCCGCCGAGCATGCAATGCCGGCCCAGGGTCGTGCTGCCGGCAATCCCGCTCAGGGCCGCGATCACCGTGTCGGCGCCGATCCGCACATTGTGGGCGATGTGCACCAGATTATCCAGCTTGACGCCGTCCTCGATCACGGTATCGGCAATGGCCCCGCGATCGATGCAGACATTGGCGCCGATTTCCACGTCGTCGCCAATGATGACGCGCCCGACCTGGGGGATTTTCAGCCAACGCCCGCCATCGTCGGCCTGTCCGAATCCGTCGCTGCCGATTACCGCGCCAGGATGGATCAGAACCCGTTTGCCGATCCGGCAATCCGCCTGGATGGTGACATTGGCCAGCAGACGCCCCGCTTCGCCAATCGAGACCCCCCGTTCGATGACGCAGCCCGGCCCGATCACGCAACCGGCCGCCAGGGTGACCCCGTCACCGATGCTGCAATGGGGGCCGATGGCAACGTCGGGCGCGATGTGGCAGTCCTCGCCGAGGACCGCCGAAGGGTGGATCCCCGGCTCCGGACGCCCAACCGGATAGAGCAAGCCGGCCGCCCGGGCAAACGCGGCGTGAGGATTGTCCACCAGCAAGGCGTTCACCGGGCAGTGTTCCGCTTCGTCCGGCGCCAGAATCACGGCGGTGGCCGCCGTCCGGCGCAGGGCGTCGCGGTATTTTCCCTGGGTAAGAAACGACAGATCGCCCTCTGCAGCCGCCTCGAGGGTATTGACGGCCCGGACGGTGGCGGTGCCGTCGCCCTGCAGTTCGGCGCCGATGGCCGAGGCCAGTTCCGCGAGGGTGATCGCCATCAGCGGACGTTGAGGCCAGCGTCCTTGTCCGCCGGCGTGGCGCTGGCCTGCTTGCGCAGGCGGTCCAGCACCTTGTCGGTGATGTCCACCCGCTCGCTGGCGTAGAGCACGGTATCGCCCAGCACGATGTCGTAACCCGATTCACGGGCCACGCTGACGATGGCATCGGAAATGAGTTTCTGCAACTTGCCCAGTTCCTCGTTCCGGCGCAGGTTGAGATCCTCGAGAAATTCGTCGCGCGCGCGCTTGATGTCCCGTTTGAGGCTGGTGATTTTCCGCTCCCGCGCAATGCGCACGCTGTCGCTGAGGATCTGGGCATTGCGGGCCAGCTCCTCTTCCAGTTTCTTCAGCTCCTTCTGCATGGACACGATCTTCTTGTCCCGCGGCGCAAATTCGTTCTTCAGAAGCTCCCTTGCCGCCTGCGCCTGGGGCGCCTTGTCCATCACCCGCTGGGTGTTGACGAAAGCCAGGCGGGCGTCCTGGGCCCAGGACGCGGGGGTGAATCCTGCGAGCCATCCGGCCAGCAACAACGTGATGATTCGGGTCGTGATCGTTCTCATTGCTAGAATGCCGATCCCATGGTGAACTGGAAAGCCTGTAGTCTATCACCATCCTGGGTGTTGAACGGAACCGCATAGCTGAACCGCAACGCCCCCACCGGGCTCAACCACAGCAGCGCCACGCCGGTCGAAAAGCGGAGCGAATCGGTGGTGATCGATTCCTCCGCGCCGTAGACATTGCCCATGTCGACGAAAGCCGCAAGTCGGGTCGACCCTTCCGTTTCGGAGAAGGGGTTGGGCAAAATCAGCTCCAGGTTGCCGATCAGTTTGCGGTTGCCGCCGGTGCGCACGCCGGTGGCCGGATCGACGGGGCCGAGGCTGTTGGCCTCGTAGCCCCGCACCGTCCGACTGCCCCCTGCGTAGTATTTCTTCCACGGCGGCAAGCGGGTGGTCTCGCCAAGGGCATCCCCGTAACCCAGGTTGATCTTGGCGAGCAGCGTCACCCGTTTGCTCACGGGGAAGTACTGCTGGTGCTGCAAGTTGACCTTATAATACTCCAAATCCCCGCCCGGCACTGCGACCTCGGTCGAGAAACGGGTCGTCCCCCCCCGGGTGGCCAGAATGCGCCGATCCCGCGAATCCCGCGTCCAGGCGTAGATGATCGGGAAATACCCGTATTGGTCCCCGTTTTCCGCCACGAAATCAACCACATCCTGCGACACCAGCGAATCGCCGAGGACGATGTTCGAGTTCTCGTACCCCAGGGTGATGCGGGACGAGTCGGTTTCGCTCAGCGGAAAACCGTAACTCAGGTTGGCGCCATAGCTGTCGGTGGTGTAGTTGGAAATCTGCGCCTGGGCGGCATCGATGGCGCGGTAGTAGATACTGAATCCGCGGTTGATGCCATCCAGGGTGTGATAGGGATTGTTGTAGTTGAAGCTGTAGTTCTTGGTGACCTGGCTGTTGTCCACATTGATACTGACCCGCTTGCCGGTCCCCAGAAAGTTTTCCTGGCTGATGGCGAAATTGAACAGGGCCCCCTGCGTGTCGGAATAGCCGAGACCCGCCGACAGGTTGCCGGTCGGCCGTTCGGCAACCTGGTAATTCACATCCGCCCAATCCGGCACGCCGGGGACCGAGGGGGTTTCGACACCGACGTTCTCGAAGAAACCGGTGCGATTGAGCCGGGTGCGGGAGAGCGCGATTTTCTTGGTCGACATCCAGTCCCCTTCCATCTGCCGCAGCTCCCGGCGGATCACTTCGTCCTTGGTCTTGGTGTTGCCGCTGATGTTGATGCGCCGCACATAGACCTTCTGGCCCGGATCCACGAACAGGGTGACCCCCACGGTGCGGTTCGTCTCGTCGACATCGGGAATGATGTTGACATTGGCAAAGGCATAGCCAATTTCGGCCAGGCGGTCGCTGATCCGCTTGGTGCTGTCCACCGCCTCCTTGCGCGAGAAGACGTCACCGGGATGCAGGCTGATCAGGGATCGGGCCACGTCCTCGGGAATGATCAGCTTGCCCGCCAGTTTCACCTCGCGCACCCGATACTGTTTGCCTTCGCTCACGTTGATGGTGATGTAGACGTCCTGCCGATCCGGCGTGAGCGAAACCTGGGTGGACTCGATGGTGAAATGGATGTAACCCCGATCCAGATACCAGGACTTGAGGGTTTCCAGATCCGCGGCCAGCAATTGCCGTGAATACTGGGCGCCGCCAGTGAAGAAACCGCGTTCGTTGAGTTTCATGCGCGCCAGCAGAACCCGGTCGGGAAATGCCTTGTTGCCCACGATGTTGATGGCATAGACGCTGGCTTCGGCCCCCTCGGCGATCTCGATGCTCACCTTCACCCGGTTGCGCGCCAGGGGGGTGATGGTGGTCTTGATCTGCACGCCGTACTTGCCGAGGCTGTAGTACTGCCGTTCCAGCTCGAGCCGGATCTTGTCGAGCAGGGCCCGGTTGAGCACCTTGCCCTGACTCAGGCCAATCTGCTTGAGCGCCTCCTGCATCTGCTCGGTGGGGATGGCGTCGTTGCCGGTGATGACGATTTCGGCAATGGACGGGCGCTCGGCCACGAATACGACCAGCGTGTCGCCTTCCCGTTCCAGGCGCACGTCCTTGAAAAAGCCGCTCTTGTAGAGCGCATGAATGATGCGCGCGCTGAGATTCTCGTCCACCCGATCGCCGATCCGCACCGGCAGCGTATTGAACACGGCACCGGCCGAGATCCGCTGCAGACCCTCGATGCGAATGTCGCGAACCGTGAACGGTTCGAAGGCCTGCGCCGGCAGGCTCAGCAACAGGAAGGCAAGGACAGGCAATAGACGTCGCATCGTGGATGGAATTCTTTTTCTAGGGTTGCAGAAGACGGGCGATATCGTTGTAGAACACAAACAGCATCAAGGCCAGAAGGATGGCCAGCCCGATGCGGGTGGCCATTTCCTGCACGGCCTCGGATACCGGGCGACGCGTCACCATCTCCACCAGGTAGAACATCAGGTGTCCGCCATCGAGTACCGGGATCGGAAACAGGTTGATGATACCCAATCCCAGGCTGACGATGGCCAGAAATTCCATGAACCGCGCAAAACCGGCACTGGCCGACACGCCGGCATAGACCGCGATGTTGATGGGCCCGCTGAGATTGCGGACGGACGCCTCCCCGGTGAGGATCTTGCCGAACATCTTCAGGGTCAGCAGCGTGTCGCGCCAAGTCTTGTCCAGCGAGCGGCCCACCGCCGCCAGCGGTCCATAGCGGTATTCGACACGCATGGACTCGGGCAGCGCCACCGCGGCGGGCCCGATGCCCATCCAGCCAATGGTCTCGCCGTCGATGTCACGGGCGGCGGTATGCAGGACCACGTCGATCCGCTGACCGTTCCGCTCCACCTGCAGGACGATCGTCTGGTCCGGACGGGCGCGGACATGGTCGACCAGTTCCCGCCAGTCGTCGATGGCTCGGTCATCGGCGGCAAGGATGCGATCTCCTTTCTGCAATCCGGCACGCGCGGCAGGCGAATCGGGCACGACCTGCCCTACCACCGGCGCGATGGGTGGCGACCAAGGATGAAACCCCACCCGATCGAACAGTTCGCCCGGCTCGAGCTTGCCGTCCACCTGACCCAGATCGAGCTGCAGCTCGGTTGTCGTCCCTTCCGGGGTCTGCACGGTGATCGGCACCTTGCGGCCATCGACGATGCCGTTGACCAGCTCCTGGATCACCACATCCCACACCGGCGTGGGGCGACCGCCCACGGCCACGATCACCTCTTCGGGCTGCAGGCCGGCCAGCGCGGCCGGACTGCCCGGCGTCACCTCGCCGACCATCGGCTTGACCCCGCTAACCCCGACCACGAACATCAGCCAGTAGGCCAGGATGGCAAACAGGAAGTTGAAAGCCGGCCCGGCGAAGACGATGGCGAAGCGGCGCCACAACGCCTGCCGGTTGAAGGCCCGGTGGCGTTCTTCGGGGGAAACCGGCCCTTCCCGCTCGTCGAGCATCTTCACGTATCCGCCCAACGGCAGGGCGGCGATCACGAATTCGGTTTCGTCCTCCCGCAGCGTGCGACGAAACAGCGGCTTGCCAAAACCGATGGAATAGCGCAACACCTTCACGCCAAGGCGGCGCGCCACCCAGAAATGGCCAAACTCGTGCACGGCAATGAGAATGCTGATGGCAACGAGAAAGGCCAGCAGGCTGACGAGAATGCTCATGAGGGTTTGCCGTCCTGTTGTGCGAGCTGTTGGCGGGCCGCCTCCCGGGCCTGGCGATCGACGTTCAGGATCGTCTCGAGATCGGTGGCGGCAACGGATTCGATGGCCTCCATCACCGCCGCGACCAGTTCCGCAATGCGGGTAAACGGAATCCGGCCATCGAGAAAGGCCTGCACAGCCACTTCGTTGGCGGCATTGAGCACGGTCGGTGCCGTGCCGCCCTGCCGGGCTGCCGCCTCGGCCAGGCGCAGGGCCGGAAAGCGCTCGGGATCCGGCGCTTCGAAATCCAGGTTTCCGACCTGATAGAAGTCCAGAGGTTCCACCCCGGCCGTCATCCGCTCCGGCCAGGCCAGGGCATGGGCGATGGGCGTACGCATGTCGGGCTGGCCGAGCTGAGCCAGCACCGACCCATCGACGTACTGCACCATGGAATGAATCAGGCTCTGGGGATGGACCACGATGCGGATCCGGTCCGGCGTGGTCCGAAACAGCAGGCAGGCCTCGATGAGTTCCAGCCCCTTGTTCATCATGGTGGCCGAATCGACGGAGATCTTGCGGCCCATGCTCCAGTTGGGGTGGGCGCAGGCCTGGTCCGGCGTGACGTGTGCCAGTTGTTCCAGCGGCAATGTCCGGAACGGCCCGCCGGAGCCGGTGAGCAGGATCTGGTGCACCCCCACCGTCTCCAGGCCTTGCTCGAAGTGATCCGGCAGGCACTGGAAGATGGCGTTGTGCTCGGAGTCGATGGGCAACAGCCTGGCGCCGCTGCGCCGGGTGGCTTCGAGCAGCAGATTGCCGGACATCACCAGCGCTTCCTTGTTGGCCAGCAGGATGCGCTTGCCCGCTTCGGCCGCCGCCAGGGTCGGCAACAACCCGGCGGCGCCGACGATGGCGGCCATCACCTGATCCACCTCCTCGAGACGGACCACCTCGCTCAGCGCCTCCGCGCCGGCCAGCACCGTCGTGGCCAGGCCGGCCCCGCGAACCCGCTCGGCGAGCTGTGCCGCCGCGTCCGGATCGACCATGACCGCCACCTCGGGTCGGAACGCGCGGATCTGATCGAACAGGCGTTCCACCTGGCTGAAGGCGGTCAGGGCCACGACGCGGTAGCGTTCGGGGTGTCTGCGCAGCACGTCGAGCGTGCTCAGACCGATGGATCCGGTGGACCCGAGTACGGCGATCCCCTGGCGCTTCATGGTTGACGCACCAGGAGGTTGAGCCCCATCAGGAAGATCGGCGCCGCCGCCGTCAGGCTGTCGATGCGATCGAGGATGCCGCCATGGCCCGGCAGCAAGTGGCTGCTGTCCTTCACCCCGGCCCGGCGTTTGAAATAGCTTTCGTTCAGATCCCCGACCACCGAGAACACCACCGTCAGCAGCGAGACCGCCAGAAAGGCCGGCCAGCGTTCCATGGGCAGGGCGAACCAGAGCGCGCCCGCCACGGCGATGACGATCGTGGCCAGCAGGGCGCCATAGACGCCTTCCCAGCTCTTGCCGGGCGAGACATTGGGCAGCAGCTTGTGCCGGCCGAACGCCCGGCCGGCGAAGTAGGCGGCCGTGTCGGCCCCCCACACCAGCAGCATGAGGAGAATGATATACGGATATCCCAATCCGGGCGTGTGGCGCAACAAGACCACGGCGAAATAGGCGCCCAGCAGAACCGGAATCCCGCTGGCCAGCGCCGGCAGCGGACGGATGCCGTGGGGAACCGGTCGCCGCCGGAAACCGGCCAGCCGGAACAGCATGCCCAGCCACCAGAACCCGGCCAGCAACAGCACGGACGCCTGCCAGCGCGACGCGCCGGGCACCCCAAACAGCGCCGCGATGAGTCCGGCCAGGAACAGGGCATAGAACACGGCGAAGGCGCCCGACAGCCCGCACAGGCGCCCCCACTCCCAGGCCGCCAGGAGCACGACACCACCCCAGGCGAGGTTGAAGGCCGTCTCGGGCAGCGCCACGATGCCCCACAGCGCCAGCGGCGCGAGCACCAGCGCGGTGAGCACACGCTGTTTAAGCATTCCGCTGGCGCTCCACCTGCTCTCCGGTCTGCCCGAAGCGGCGCTGGCGATGGGAGAAGGAGATGATTGCCTTCTCGAATTCGTCGCGATCGAAGTCGGGCCACAGCACCGGCGTGAAATAGAGTTCCGTATAGG
>WFQE01000114.1 GCA_015487165.1 Paracoccaceae bacterium
ATCTAGGGTTCGGCGCGTCATCGCACAGGTCCCCATCGTCTAGAGGCCTAGGACACCGCCCTTTCACGGCGGCAACACCGGTTCGAATCCGGTTGGGGACGCCAGAACAAGCAATTGAGACCAAGGGCCCGCGCTTGCGCGGGCCCTTTTTTGTTTCCGTCTCCCCACTGGCCTTCCCGCCGGCGATTCAGTTTTCGCTTTCGGGCTGGCAGGCTTGACGGGGAGGGAGGGCGCATGATCGCAAGCTTGCGAATGTCGCATCCCGAGCCTCGACGGGCAAGGATCGCGGCATGAAACGGATTCTTCTTGCTGTCGGCGGCCTTTCGCCGCAGATCGTGACCGAAACGGTGTATGCACTGGCGCGCCGGATGCCGCCGTTCGTGCCGGACGAGGTGCATCTCGTCACGACGAGCGAGGGCGCGGAGCGGGCGCGGCTGCAGTTGCTGGCCGATCCGCCCGGCTGGTTTCGCCGCCTGATCGAGGAATATGAGCTGCCGCCGATTCGCTTTGACGAGCAGTGCATCCATGTGCTGCGCCGTGCCGATGGCGGTCCGCTTGCCGATATCCGAACGCCGGAAGACAACGAGGCGGCCGCCGACGGCATTGTCGAGATCGTCCGCAGGCTGACCAGCAAGCCGGATACGGCACTGCATGTGTCGATCGCCGGGGGACGCAAGACGATGGGCTTCTTTGTCGGTTATGCGCTGTCGCTTTACGGTCGCCCGCAGGATGAGATGTCGCATGTGCTGGTGTCCGGGCCCTACGAATCGCTGCGAGAGTTTTTCTATCCCTCGAAAACGGAGCGGATCATCTTCACGCGCGACGACCGGCCTGTCGATGCGGCGAAGGCCGAGGTCTGGCTCGCCGATATTCCGTTCGTGCGCATGCGCGAGGGTGTGCCTGAGGCGCTGAAGGCGGGGCGCGCAAGCTTCAGCGAGGTCGTGCGAGCGGCATCTCACCGGTTTGATGCGCCCAGGCTGGTGTTGCGCGTTCAAACGCGCACGCTGGAGACTCCGCTGGGCCAGGTGCGCTTGCCGCCGGTGGATTTCGCCTTTTACTGGTGGCTGGCCCGCCTGCGCATGCAGGGCAATGAGGGTATTCCCTGTCCGGCCTTGGAGGAAAGGAATGCTGACTATGCCCGGGGCTTTTTTGACGGATTCCGGGTTTTGGTCGATAATGGGAACCGGGGACACGAGCAGACTTGGGTGACGCTGGAGGAGGGGATGGACAAGGCGTCCTTCGAGCAGCGCAAGACAAGGACGAACAAGGCCATCCGACTGGCCCTCGGGGTCAACGGCTCACCGTACGAGATTGCCAGGGTTGGCCGTGCCGGCCGCTTCCGCTTCGGATTGTTGCATCTGCCTCCCGAGTCGATCCGCGTGGAGCAGGCATGAGTGTGTTGGCCGTTTATCCATTCCGCCTGCGTTTTCATGCCGACCGGCCTGGGCGACGGTTTCTCGGTTCGCCGTGGCGCGGTGCGTTCGGCCATTGGCTCAAACGCACGGTGTGCCTGTTTCGTCATGGGCAATGCCCGGAATGTTCGCTGAAGGGCGGCTGCATGTACGTGCGCGTGTTCGATCCGGCGATCGCAAGGGACGACGGTCAGCGCTCCCAACCGGCGCCTTATGCCCTGTTTCCCCGCTGGCGCGAGGATGGTCGGGTGTTGGAGATCGGTCTGACGCTGTTTGGTGAGGAGGCGGCGGGCCAGCTTCCTTATCTCGTGCACGCGCTCAAGCAGGCCGGGCGCGAAGGCGTGGCCGGCAAGCGCTTCGATTTCGAGGGCATCGAGCATTGGCGTGGCGGTGCCTGGACAGGTCTGGATGACGCGATCGAGCCGCTGGATTTGGCTCCCGCGCCCGCGCCCTTCGGCAAGCTCCGCGTGCGCATGCTGTCGCCATTGCGCTTCAAGCATCGCGGACGCTATGTCGGCGCACGGGAAATCACACTGGACGTCTGGCTGGCATCGCTGCGCCGACGGCTGATCGCGTTGGCGGAGGCGGTTGGCGATGCCGGGGCGATGCGGGAGTTCTGCGCCTCCGTAACCGAGGACGAATGGCGTGATGCCGAATGGCGCTGGCGCGAGTTTCCGCGCTATTCCCGCCGCCAGCGCTCGGAGATGAAGGTCGGCGGCCTCATCGGTGGCTTCGCGCTGGACGAGGAAACAGCGCAGCGGCTCTGGCCGATGCTCTGGCTCGGCCAGTGGACGCATGCGGGCAAGCTCGCGACGATGGGCCTGGGGCGCTACGAGATGGAGGAGATCGGGGAATGAAGCAGTGGAATCTCAAGGTGTCGTTTGCAACACCGGCTTTCCTTGGGGATGCGAAGCAAAAGGGAGCGTGGCGCACGCCGCCGTTCAAGCATTTGCTACGCGAGTGGTGGCGGGTGGCCGCGGCGAGCAGCTGCGATTATGACGTGAACCGGTTGCGCGAGCGGGAGCTGGCGCTCTTCGGCAGCGCGTCTGGTGAAACCGGCGGCAAGAGCAAGGTGCGGCTGCGGCTGGGGGAGTGGAAAAGGGGGAGCAAACGAGATTGGCATCCATTGTCCAAGGTTTGTCACCCGGAAGTTGATTTGAGCAATATTCCAAACCCGCGCGCCAAGCAAGCTGCATACTGTGCGAGACACAATGCCCATCATCGTATTGCTGCCGATGTATATCTTGGCTTTGGCCCTGTTGGTTTGCGTGGGATCACCAAGCCACCTTGCATTGGTAATGGAGAAACGGGATCAATGACAATCATTGCGCCAGAATCTATGGCAGAGGCAATTGAACTTGCTGCCTGGTTTGGAACGCTGGGCTCGCGCAGCCGCAACGGCTGGGGTTCTCTGAAGGCGGAGGGCGAGGGTATCGATCCGGTGGGCAGGCTACTGGCGGGCGAGGCCGACTTGCGTGACTGCTGCCGACCGCTGGAGCAGTGCCTGCGGCTCGACTGGCCGCATGC
>WFQE01000115.1 GCA_015487165.1 Paracoccaceae bacterium
GAATACGACCACCTGCCCGAAGCCGCCTTCTATATGGTCGGCGGGATCGAGGACGTGATCGCCAAGGCCGAGAAGATGGCCGCGGAAGCCGCTTAACCCGAGGAGGCCCTGATGGCCGATATGATGCAATTTGACCTTGTGTCGCCCGAGCGGCAGATCGCCTCGACACAGGTGTCGGCGGTGGATCTGCCCGGCGCCGAGGGCGACATGACCGCGATGCCGGGCCACGCCCCGGTTGTCATGACGCTGCGCCCCGGCATCATCCGGGCGACCGAGGGCGGGAACGCTTCGGAATATGTCGTGACCGGCGGCTTTGTCGAGGTCAACGCCGAGGCGGTTTCGGTTCTTGCCGAAAAGGCCTTCCCGCGCGATGGCGTCAGCCGCGCCGATATCGAGGCAATCCTCGAAGAGGCACGCGCCAAGGTTGAAGTGGCCGAGCAAGAGCACAAGGACATTGGCGAGAAACTTGTCGCCGACCTCGTGCATTTGCTGGAGATGATGGAATAACCTCTTCTACCAGAGCGATACAAAGATGATAAAAGGCCCCGTCCAAGCGGGGCCTTTTTGATTTTTCTCAATAAAATGATAAGGTTATTCTGAAGCTGCATGCATGACCTGAAAGCGGGGGCGGCCCGAATGCGCAAGTTCCATAGCTACAGAATCGGTGTCGATCAGGGTGCGCAGGTTCTGTTTTCGGATTTCGCCGACAATGGTGAGATGTGGGTTGGCGACGGCCCGCGCGAGCGTGTAACGCCGGTATCCTTTTCCGAACCGTTTATCAGCATCCCGGCTGTCCATGTGTCACTGGATATGTGGGATATGGACCAGAAGACCAATCAGCGGGCAGATGTGTCCGCCCGCAATGTCACTCTGACGGGTTTTGACATCGTCTTTCGCACCTGGGGCGACACGCGGGTCGCCAGGGTCAGGGCGGCATGGCTTGCGATCGGTGAATTGCGAGACGAAGATGTCTGGGATATCGACTGAAAGGGGGCGCTTCCCGCTCAGATATTTCCGAAATGCCCCTGATAGATCGTGCGCAGCGTATCGGTTTCAAACAGCGACGATACTGACCGCCCGTTGGCGATATTCAGGATTGCCTGTGCAAAGATCGGCGCCGTGGGCACCACGCGGATAGAATCCGAGGCGTTGACCGCATCCGTCGCCTGGATCGAATCGGTGATCACCAGGCTTTTCATGACCGATTTTTCGATCCGCCCGACGGCAGGGCCGGACAGCACGCCATGGGTGATATAGGCGTGAACCTCGGCCGCGCCCTTTTCAACCAGAACCTCGGCCGCCTTGCACAGCGTGCCTGCAGTGTCGCAAATGTCGTCAACGATCAGGCAGGTGCGCCCGGTCACGTCACCGATCACGTTCATTTCCGCCACCTCGCCGGGGGCCGAGCGGCGCTTGTCCACGATGGCAAGATCAAGATCCAGCCGCTTGGCCAGTTCGCGGGCCCGTCCGACGCCGCCAACATCGGGCGAAACGACCATCAGCTTGGAAAGGTCGTCGAAATTATGGGCGATATCCATCGCAAAGATCGGCGAGGCATAGAGGTTGTCCACGGGGATATCAAAAAACCCCTGGATCTGGGCCGCGTGCAGGTCCATGGTCAGAACGCGTTCGACGCCGGCCTCGACGATCAGATTGGCCACCAGCTTGGCGCTGATCGGGGTGCGGGCCTTGGTGCGCCGGTCCTGCCGCGCATAGCCGAAATAGGGGATGACCGCCGTGATCCGCGAGGCCGAGCTGCGGCGCAGAGCGTCTGAAATGATCAGCAGCTCCATCAGGTTGTCATTGGCGGGGTTCGATGTGGGCTGGACAATGAACATGTCCTCGCCGCGCACATTTTCATAAACCTCGACAAAGATTTCCTGATCGTTGAAGCGTTCAACCCGCGTCTCGACCAGCTTGACCGCATCCCCCCGATGCATCGACATGCGCCGGGCTATGGCGCGTGCGAGCGACGGGTTTGCGTTTCCTGCTATCAGCTTGGGTTCGACACTGGCTGGCATCCGACGCCCCTTGTCTCCGTTGTCGCGCTGATCCGTGTGGCCGATCTACGCGACGGAATTCATGTTCGCGCCCCGCTTAGCATTGCAAATCCGATTTGCCTAGTGGCATAGCTTGGGCAAAGACCAGAAAACCGGGGGTTCGCAGCAACACATGGCGCATATCGACTATTTCCTTTTCCCGCTATCGCCTTTTACCTATCTCGCAGGTGACCGGCTGGAACAGATTGCCCAAAGGCATGGCGCAACCATCACCTACAAGCCGTTCGACCTGATGTCCGTTCTGCCACGCACGGGGGGGCTGCCCGTGAACGAACGGCATGAATCGCGCCGGGCCTATCGCTTGCAGGAACTCGCCCGCATCTCGAAAAAGGCAGGCCTGCCGATCAATCTGCAGCCCGCCCACTGGCCGACCAACCCGGCGCCTGCCGCCTATGCCATTATCGCCGCGCAAAACGCCGGCGGGGGCGATGTCGGTGGTCTGGTGCGCTGCATTCTTGCGGCCTGCTTTGCCGAGCAGCGCGACATCGCAGACGAGACCGTGATCCGCGACTGTCTTGCACGCAACGGCTTTGACGAGAACCTTGTCAATTCCGGCATGATCACCGGTGCCGAAACCTATGCAGCCAACACCGAAGAGGCCGTTTCGCGCGGTGTGTTCGGATCGCCATTCTATATTGTCGGCGATGAAAAATTCTGGGGGCAGGATCGTCTGGATTATCTTGACGACTACCTTGCGGAGCTGGGCTGATGCCGGGGGCGGTTCTTGCAGGCAGCCAGGCGTGGTGGCGCGAACAGGGCCAGGGCGCGCGAGAGATGCTTTTCCTGCATTGCAGCCTTGCCCATTCGGGGGCGTGGAAAGGGGTGCTGGACCAGCTTGACGACCTTGCCCATATGCTGGCGATGGATCTTCCCGGTCACGGCCGAAGCGGGCCGCGCGACCCGTCGCGCAGCTGGCAGAGGCAATCGGCAGACATGGCCATTGCCCTGATCGAGAAGGGGGGGCAACCTGTTGATCTGGTCGGGCATTCCTTTGGCGCAACGGTCTGTCTGCGCATAGCCCATGACCGCCCCGACCTTGCCCGCAGCCTGACATTGATCGAGCCGGTCTTCTTTTCCGCGGCCCGCGATGCCGGCAGGCCCGAATTCGCGGCCCATCTGGTTGAAAACGCGGCCGTGTATGAATTGCTGGACAAGGGTGATCTGGAAGGGGCGGCCCGCGCATTTACCCAGCTGTGGGGCGGCGGCGTGCCGTGGGAAATGCTGCCGGTCGAGCAACGTCAATACATGACCGACCGGATCTCGATCGTCCGCGAGGGCGGCGATTCCGTTCTTGGCGAAGGGCCTGACTACATTCCGCTTGAACGGATTCGCCAGATGGATCTGCCGGTGCTGCTGATCGACGGCGAAAGGACCGACCCGATCATTCATGCCGTTCAGGAAACCCTGCAGGAAAATTTCCCGGATGTGCGGCGCGTGACTGTTGCCGGGGCTGGCCACATGGTGCCGATCACCCATCCGCGCGAGGTGGCCAATGCCGTTCGCGCCTTTCTTGAGGCGCCCGCGGATCAGGCTGTCGCGGCCAGTTTTTCGGGCAGCTGATCCATCACGTAATCGGTCACGACGGCGCCTACCCACATGAAGAACAGCGCGACCCACGAGGTCGCCACAAGCAGCGAGGTGCCCGTCACGCCATTGCCGATGGCGCAACCGCCCGCCAGCATCCCGCCGAACCCCATCAGCGCTGCACCAATCATGCCGCGGCGCATCGGGGTCGGGCCGTCAAAACCCTGAAACACGAATTCCCGTGTCACGACAGAGGCCACGAACGCCCCCAGAAACACGCCGGGAATAAGGCCGACCGAAAACCTCAGCACCGGGTTGCGCGACAGGAAAAACATCAGCGTATCTGCCGAGGGGCCGGTGAAAGTTGCGCTTTGCACGGTGACCGGCTCAAAGCTGACGGCCGCCAGATGCGATGTCATGATCCAGCCCAGCGCCACCGAAAACCCGACACCCGAGGCCATGACCAGCCGTTTCGCCCCGATCCGGTTCTGCCAGGAAAGATACAGGGCGAAAATCGCGATCAACAGGCCCAGGACGAAAGCGCCCCAGTCCGGCAGCAGAAATACCTCGCTCAGGTCGATGTTGCGTCCGCCCGGCGTCGTCCACAACGCGGCCAGCCGATAGCGCAAAGGTGCAAGCCAGCCCGCCAGCGCCATCTGGGCAAACACGGCAAAGACCAGCCCGTTCATGACAGACCGCAGATTGCCTGTCGCCGCCAGCACCAGCAGCCGACCGGAACAGCCGCGCGTCAGGATCATGCCGGCACCAAACATCAGGCCGCCGATGATGGCACCCGACCACGAGCCCGCAACCGACATGATGCGCGCCTCTTCAGGGTCGATCATGCCCAGCAGTTCGGCCCCCTGGGTCCAGACCATTGCCGTGGAAAAGGTCAGCAGCCACACGGCGGTGCGCGGCCCCATGCGGAAATGCGCAAATTCCACCGTCGCGGCGCGCAGGCAGAATCTGGATTGTTGGGCGGCAATGCCGAACACCACGCCGACCAGCAGCCCGATAAGCCCGGCTGCATATTCTTCACCAATCGTTTCAACCAACCAAAGCATCTTGGCACCTGTCCACAGTTTTCGGATGCAACTATTAATATCTGATTATGTAACATCCTTGATCCAAGTCAGGTTCGCCTGCGCGTTTTGTCGCGGCTGTTTCGTTGCGGAATGGGTGAAAAAGACAGTGGATCGGCCCCTGCAAAATCGCTAGTTGATTGATCATGGGTCAGTTTTCTCTCTTTTCGCGGGTTGCACTGGACGAGGCTGGCAAGTTGCCATTGTGGCGGCAGCCAGTGGCCTTGCTGTTTGTCATGTCGGCGGCCATGCCGCTTGCCTTTTCGGTGTGGAACGCGCTGCTCAACAATTTCGTGGTCAATGTCGCGGGTTTTGACGGGGTTCAGATCGGCTGGCTGCAGTCGGTGCGCGAAGTGCCCGGTTTTCTGGCCGTCGGGGTGATCGCGGTCATCATGTTCATGCGCGAACAGATCCTGGGTGTTGTCGCACTGGCGATGCTGGGCGCCGCCGTGGCGGTCACCGCCTTTTTTCCCAGTTTCCAGGGGCTGCTTGTCACCACGATGATCTCGTCGATCGGCTTTCATTATTACGAGACCGTGAACCAGTCGTTGCAGCTTCAGTGGATCGACAAGCGTCGCGCGCCGCAGGTTCTGGGCTGGCTGGTGGCCGCCGGATCGGGCGCGTCGCTGGCGGCATATGGGTTGATCGTGCTGGGGTGGAAATACTGGGGCCTGACCTATGCCACGGCCTATATGCTAGGGGGCGGGGCGACATTGCTGCTGGCGCTGTTCTGTTTTCTGGCCTGGCCGCAGTTTGATTCGCGCACGGTGCAGGTCAGGCGGATGGTTTTGCGCAGGCGCTACTGGCTGTATTACCTTTTGCAGTTCATGGCGGGTGCGCGCAGGCAGATATTCGTGGTTTTCGCGGCCTTCATGATGGTCGAGAAATTCGGCTTTGACGTTCACGCCCTGACGGCGCTGTTTCTGATCAACTATGTGGCCAATATCGTTCTGGGCCCGGTCATGGGCCGCTTTGTCGCCCGCTTTGGCGAGCGCAGGGCGATGGTGCTTGAATATATCGGCCTGACGTTGGTGTTTCTCGCCTATGGCGGGCTGTATCATTTCGATTGGGGCTGGTCTGTGGCGGCAGGCCTTTACGTGATCGACCATCTGTTCTTTGCCCTGGCATTTGCGCAGAAGACCTATTTTCAAAAGATCGCCGCGCCCGAGGATATCGCCCCGACCGCCGCCGTGGCCTTTACCATCAACCATATCGCCGCGGTGTTTCTGCCGGCGCTGCTGGGCTATCTGTGGGTGACGTCGCCTGACATGGTGTTTGGCCTTGCGGCATTGATGGCGCTGACCTCGCTGCTGCTGGTCGCCATGATCCCGCGCCATCCGGTGCCCGGCCATGAAACCGTTTTCGCATCGGGCTGGCGCCCGTTCGGGGCGAGGTAGGGCGTGTCAGGGGCACGCGCAAGATTTCTGGCCGGCTCGACCATGGGGCATGTGGTGCGCATGACCCTGACAGGCGCGCTGGGCGTCGGTTTCATGTTTCTGGTCGATGCCATAAACCTGTTCTGGATCTCGACCCTGGGCGTTGAACGCCTTGTTGCCGCGCTGGGATTTGCCTGGATGATCCAGTTCTTTGCAATCTCGGTCGGCATCGGGATGATGATCGCGGTGACCGCCACGGTTTCGCGCCTGATCGGGATGCGCGATCTCGCAGCCGCGCGTCGCCAGACCACCGTCAATGTCGTGATCGCGGTTCTTGTTCAGGTCGTGGTGGCATCGGGCATCTTCATGTTCAGATACGACCTTCTGTCGCTTGCCGGGGCGCAGGGAAAAACCCTGGAGGCGGCGGCGCGCTATCTGGCCATAGCCATCCCGACCTTGCCGATCATGGCCGTGGGGATGGTCGGATCCGCCGTCCTGCGGGCCGAGGGCGACGCCTGGCGCGCCATGTCGGTGACGCTGACCTCGGGGGTGATCACGATGGTGGTCGATCCGGTGCTGATCCTCGGTCTTGGGCTGGGGCTGGACGGTGCGGCCATGTCGGTGATTTTCGCGCGCCTGGTGTCGGCGTCGCTGGCGGGGTGGTATGTGATCAGGGTTTACGACCTTGCCGGCCCCATAGCCCTGCGTGATTTCAGAACCATGAGCCGCCCGTTTCTGGCGATCGCGCTGCCGGCCATTCTGACCCAGCTTTCCACGCCTTTCGGTAATGCGCTGATCACCGGGCTGATGGCCGCGCATGGAGATGGCGCGGTTGCCGGCTGGGCCGTTGTCACCCGCATGACGGTGCTGGCCTTTGGCGGCATCTTTGCCTTGTCCAGCGCCATCAGCGGTATCTTTGGCCAGAATTACGGCGGCAAGGAATATGGGCGCGTTCGCCGGACATATCTGGACGCGCTGATCTTCTGCGGCAGCTATACGGTTCTGGCCTGGGGCTTTCTGGCGCTGGCATCCGATACCGCGGTCTCTCTGTTTTCGATGGGGGCGCAGGCGGCCGAGGTCTTGCGGGCGTTTACCATGCTGGCCGCCGGCGGGTGGTTCTTTGCAGGGGGGCTGTTTGTCGCAAATGCGGCCTTCAACGCGCTGGGGCGGCCGATCTTTTCGACCCTGTTCAACTGGTTGCGCGACGGGGTGCTGTTGTGGCCCTTTGCAGCGCTGATGAGTGTGCGCTTTGGCGCCGAGGGTGTGGTATACGGGCAGGCC
>WFQE01000116.1 GCA_015487165.1 Paracoccaceae bacterium
GATCTGATGTTTGGGTTTCTTTCTTGGTTTGGTGGTAATAGCGCGAGTGAAACACCCGATCCCATCCCGAACTCGGCAGTTAAGCACCGTTGCGCCGATGGTACTGCGTCTTAAGACGTGGGAGAGTAGGTCACCGCCAAACCTAGTAAGAAACCTGTAGTATCTCTCTTTTGATGTCCCATAAGAAATCGCCGCCCCCCGGGGCGGCTTTTTCAATTGTGGGCCTGCCCCAAATTAGAGCATGTCGCGTTTAGAGCACGTCTCCCCAAATCGGATTCGGGATTCCCATGAGGATCGTTTTGTGATTCCCTGTCTTTGAGGCAGATATGGGGGATCAGAGATGGGTAAACCACATCCAGTTGAGCTACGTGAACGCGCTGTGGCGCTTGTCGAGCAGGGGAACACGCACACCGAGACGGCGCGGCGGCTGTGCGTTTCGATCAAGTTCGTCAACGACATGGTACGGCTGAAGCGCGAGACCGGATCGCTTGAACCGAAACCGCAGGGCAATCCCGGGCGCGGCAAGCTGAGCGGTGTCAAGGACTGGGTGCGGGCGCGGATCGCGGACCGGCCCGATCTGACGATCGACGAACTGACGGCGGAACTCGACGCGGAGCATGGGCTGAGGGTGCATCGTTCGTCGGTCGGGCGGCTGCTGCATCGTCTTGGCCTCAGTCACAAAAAAAGACCTGCAGGCCCTTGAGCAGAAGCGCCGGGATGTCGCCGATCTGCGCCGTGCCTGGATTTCCCGGCGCCAGCCCTTCATGGCCAACCATCTGGAAAAGCTGGTGTTTATCGACGAAACCTCGATCAAGACCAACATGGTCAAGACCACAGGCTGGGCGCCGCGCGGGCAGCGCCTAGTCGATCACGCGCCGTTCGGGCATTGGCGCACCCAGACCTTCATCGCCGCCCTGCGCAATGACCGGCTGGACGCCCCCTGGGTGATCGATGGCGCGATGAACGCCGAGATGTTCGACCGTTACATCACAACCCAACTGGTGCCGACCCTGAAGAAGGGCGATGTGGTCATCCTCGACAACCTGTCCAGTCACAAGAGCCCTGGCGCCGCCCGCGCGCTGAAGCAGGTCGGCGCATGGTTCCTGTTCCTGCCGCCTTACAGCCCCGACCTGAACCCCATCGAAATGGCGTTCTCAAAGCTCAAGGCGCTGCTCCGAAAGGCGGCCGCGCGAACATACGATGACCTGTGGCAGGCGGCAGGCCACGTGTGCAACCTCTTCACCGAAGAGGAATGCTGCAATTTCTTCAGGGCCGCTGGATATGGAACCGATTAAACGCGATATGCTCTAGGTGTTCAGTCCCAGCGTGTGGTGGGTTGGGTTGACGATGAATCTTTCCGGCTCGTTTGTCCAGATTTTGCAGATGTATTCGTAGGGGGTGAGGCCCTGCAGCGTCTTTAATCGACGTGCGTAGTTATAGGCTGCGATGAAATCGTTAAGGTGCGTTTCCAGCTGAGCATGCGTATCGTAATGATAGCGTTTCACCGTCGCCTCCTTGATCGTCCGGTTCATCCGCTCGACCTGGCCGTTGGTCCAGGGGTGGTTCACTTTTGTCAGTCGGTGGTCGATCTCATTCTCGCGGCAGACACGGTCGAAGATGTGCTCGAAGGCCGATGTGTCCCGCTTGCGGTTGGTGAACTGGATGCCATTATCGGTGAGGATCGTATGGATCCTGTAGGGCACGGTCGCAATGAGATTGCGCAGGAATTGGGCCGCCACCATCTTGCCGGCCTTCTCGTGCAGTTCCACATAGGCGAACTTGGAGGTCCGGTCGATGGCTACGAACAGGCGGATTTTGCCCTCCGCGGTGCGGACTTCCGCGATGTCGACATGGAAATACCCGATCGGGTAGCGCTTGAACTTCTGCTTCGGCTTGTCCCCTTCGACCTCCGGCAGGCGGCTGATCCCGTGCCGCTGCAGGCACCTGTGCAGCGAAGAGCGCGTCAGATGCGGGATCGTGGGCTGCAGCGCATAGAGGCAGTCATCCAGCGGCAGCAGCGTATGGCGCCGGAAGGCCACGATCACGGCCTCCTCTTCGATGCTGAGAACGGTGGAACGCGCCTCTTTCGGGCCCATCGCCGCATCTTGCACACTATCCCGCTTGCGCCACTTGGCAACGGTCTTGACGTTGATGCCCAACTCCCGGCTCAGCGCCGCGTTCGAAGCTTTCGATCGCTGTATGAGAGCTCGGACAGCGTGCGTCGTCTTGGCGCTCCCGTGAAGAATTTGTCCCATAGTGCTTCCTTTCGATGGTCACAGATTAATAGACCATCACATGATGGGACTAAACACCTAAAGCGTTTCGAGATAAGGTTGGTTCACAAGTTTATCTCGAAACGCCCACAACATCACCAGGTTCCGGGCGTTTCGACATATTGCCGCGTCTTGGGCAATATGTCGAAACGCTTTAGTCGATGCGGCTGAGCAGCGCATTGAGGCTGTCCTTGGCGTCACCATAGAACATGCGGGTGTTTTCCTTGAAAAACAGTGGGTTCTCGATGCCCGAATATCCTGTTCCCTGGC
>WFQE01000117.1 GCA_015487165.1 Paracoccaceae bacterium
GGGCCTCGATCACAGGCTGCGGCAGGGGACGGGTCACAAAAATACGCATTACTCAATACATCCTTGCAATTCAGAACATTCTCGCGCCGGGCATAACGTCTTGATCCGGCGCAAGCAGGACAACCTTGCCCGCCTCGTCCGGCACGCCCAGAACCAGCACCTCGGACATGAACTTGCCGATCTGGCGCGGGGGGAAATTCACCACCGCCATGACCATGCGCCCCGGCAGGGTTTCGGGTGTGTAATGGGCCGTGATCTGGGCCGAGGACTTGCGTTCGCCCAGCTCGGGGCCGAAATCGATCCACAGCTTGATCGCGGGCTTTCGGGCCTCGGGGTAAGGTTCTGCCCGGATCACCCGACCGGCACGAATATCGACCTTCAGAAAATCGTCAAAGCTGATCTCGCCCATCATACCCTCGTCATTTGCCACCCGCCAGCTCGCGACTGCGTGCGGCAGCGGCTGCCACGGCACGACGCATCAGCGGTGGCAGGCCATCCTGTTCATCCATCAATATCTCAAGCGCGGCGGCCGTGGTGCCCCCCGGCGAGGTGACATTCACGCGCAGCTGGTCGGGGCCCTCGTCGGCCTTCTCGGCCAGATCACCGGCGCCCGCCACAGTGACCAGCGCCAGCCGCAGGGCCAGATCGGCAGGCAGGCCCTCGGCCTCGCCGGCGCGCGCCATGCATTCGATCATGTGAAACACATAGGCCGGGCCGGAACCCGACAGTGCGGTGACGGCATCCATCTGGGCCTCGCTGTCCAGACGCACGGTTTCGCCTACCGCCCCCAGCAGGGTTTCGGCCAGTTGCATCGCTGGCTCATCGACCCGCCCATTGCCGATGATCGCGGTAATACCATGGCCCACCGCCGCGGGCGTGTTGGGCATGGCGCGGATGATCGGGGTGGTTTCGCCAAGCGCGTGTTCGAACGCCGCAATCGGGGTGCCGGCGGCGATCGACAGAAATACCGTCTCGCCCCCGCCCAGCGCCTGCAATTGCGGCAGGGCATCCCCCATCGTCTGGGGTTTGACCGCGACGACGGCGATGGCCGGCGATGGCGGAAGTTCCCGGTTCAGATGCAGCCCCTCGCGGGCCAGCCCCTGCACCCAGTCCGAGGGCTGCGGGTCGATCACATACACCGATTCGCGCTTCAGCCCGCCCGTCAGCCAGCCCGCCAGCATGGCCGAGCCCATCTTGCCACAGCCCAGCAGGACAAGGCCCTGTTCATTCACTTTATCGAGGTTCATTCCATCCCCCATCGGATCACGTCAAGCGGGATGTTATGCGGTCCCATAGGCCTCGTCTATGGCAAGATCAAGCGCATCCTCGACGCTTTCATCCCCCCAACAGACCAGCTGAAAGGCCGGATAAAACCGCTCGCAGTTGCGCACGGCGCTGGCGACCAGGCGGTCAAGCTGGCCCGCGCCGGCAATCTCGCCACCCGTCAGGGCCAGACCATAGCGATAGACCATCAGATCCTGCGCCCGCCACAACACGAAGGCCCCCGTCCAGCAGCGGTCATTGGCCTCATTGATCAGGTTGTAGAGCTTATCCAGCCGGTCCTCGGGCGGGGTCATCTCGAAGGCGCAGACCAGGCGCAGCGTTTCATCGCGCGACGACCAGGCCAGCGTGATCGAATAGGTGCGCCAGGCGCCCTCGATGGCCATGGCGATCTGGTCATCCGCCACACGGTCGAATTCCCATGCGTGGCGCTCGGCCAGACCTTCGGCGATATCGATCGGATGAATCGCGATATTGTCGATGTACTGCCCGGAATTGGCCATTTCCTTGCCCCCTTTTTTCGGGTCGTTTGCGCGAAATTCATTCCACCAAGGGCTGTATGCCCCAACAACAGGTCGTGGATTTCGCGCCCGACCTTACCAGATATGGTGGTCGGAAAAGCGGAATCTGTAAAGGGGAATGTTGCGTAACAGGGCAGGTGAACACGTTTCGTTGCGCGGCGGCGAACAATCAGTCGCGCAAGCACGAATTATCCACAGATTCGCGCCTTTCTCGGCGCGAATTATCGGATTTTCAGATGATCAGAACGACAAACGCCGCCCTATTCGGCTGATTTGGCCCTGGACGACTTGCGCTTGGAGGTCGTGCCTTTCGTCGCAGCGCTCTTGGCCCTTGTGCGCGGCTTGGGTGCCTCGGCCAGTTTGGCGATCTTTTCTTCCAGCGCATCGATTCGCGCGCTCAGCGCCTGGTTTTCCTCGCGCGCCTTCTGTGCCATCAGCTGGACGGCCTCGAATTCTTCGCGGGTGACGAAATTGCGGTCGGCCAGCCAGCGATCCATCCAGCTTTTCAGCGCGGTTTCGGCCTCTTCCCGCGCGCCTTGGGCCACGCCCATCGCGTTGGTCATCAAATGCGAGAGATCCTCGAATATCTTGTTGCGCGTCTGCATGTCGGCCTCCGGTCGCGGTTTCGTTGCATCCCTTATGCCTGATATATGGAATTGTCACGCGGAATTGCCAGAGGCGCAGGTTGACATATTGCGCCCGGCGCGGAATGGAGTGAGGGATTATCGCATATCGAGGGGCCGCGACTTGGCGTATTATATCAACTTCCCCGACATCTCGCCCGAGATATTCTCGATCACGCTGGGGCCTGTCACACTGGCGCTGCGCTGGTATGCGCTGGCCTATATCGGGGGCTTCCTGCTGGCATGGCGCTGGATCCGTGCGATGCTGGAACGGCCATCACTGTGGCCCGACAACAAGCCACCAATGACGGCAAAGCAGCTGGAAGACCTGATGACCTGGGTCATTCTGGGCGTCATTCTGGGCGGCAGGCTGGGTTTCGTCCTGTTTTACGAGCCCGCCTATTTCATGCGCAATCCTGCCGACATCCTGAAGGTCTGGCAGGGGGGGATGTCGTTTCATGGCGGCTTTATCGGCGTGATCGTTGCCGGAACCCTGTTTGCGCGCAAATATGGCCTGCGTGTCGCCAGTATTGGCGACGCCTTTGCCGTGACGGTGCCCGTCGGCCTGTTTCTTGGCCGCATCGCCAATTTCATCAATGGCGAGCTGTGGGGCCGCCCCAGCCACGCGCCCTGGGCGGTGCTGTTTCCCGACACCCGCGCGCTGCAATGCCCCGACGGCTGGCAGGGGCTGTGCACGCGCCACCCCTCGCAGCTGTATGAGGCCGCACTCGAGGGGCTGCTGCTGGGGCTCGTGATGTTCTGGCTGGCGCATCGGCGCGGCTGGCTGAAAAAGCCGGGCCAGATGATCGGCGTCTTTTTCATCGGCTATGGCGCGGCACGGTCGTTTGTCGAGCTGTTCCGCCAGGCCGACGCCCAGTTTGCCAGCCCCGCCAACCCGTGGGGCCATGTGATTCGCTTTGGGTCAAACCCCGATTCCTGGGGGCTGACCATGGGGCAGACGCTGTCGCTGCCGA
This sequence comes from Paracoccaceae bacterium, assembly GCA_015487165.1. Taxonomy (GTDB): domain Bacteria; phylum Pseudomonadota; class Alphaproteobacteria; order Rhodobacterales; family Rhodobacteraceae; genus UBA5972. Next base: position 3,400 of record WFQE01000117.1, read on the forward strand.
TGATCCTGATCGGGATCTTCGTGATCCTCTGGGCACGGCGGCGCGCATGACCGCGCTGGAGGAAATCATCAAGGCCCGGATTGCCCGGCTGGGGCCCATGAGCCTGGCCGAATACATGACAACCTGCCTGCTGCACCCCGAGTACGGCTATTACACGACGCGCGACCCGCTTGGCGCGGCCGGTGACTTTACCACCGCGCCGGAAATCAGCCAGATGTTCGGCGAAATGCTGGGGCTGTGGCTGGCGCAATGCTGGCAGGATCAGGGGTGCCCCAGCCACTTTGTTCTGGCCGAACCAGGGCCGGGGCGCGGCACGCTGATGGCCGATATCCTGCGCGTCGCCCGCAACATTCCCGGCTTTCTTGAGGCCGCCGAAATCTGGCTGATCGAGGCCAGCCCGACCCTGACCAAGGCCCAGCGCACCGCCCTGCGCGGCCATGACATCCACCACGCCGCCCAGATCACCGACCTGCCCCAGGGGCCGCTGTTTCTTGTCGCCAATGAATTTTTCGACGCCCTGCCCGTGCGCCAATTCATCCGTACCGAACAGGGCTGGCGCGAACGCATGGTCGGGATTGAACAGGGCAGGCTGGCCTTTGGCCTGTCGCCCGAAACGCCGCTCGATACGCTTGACGCGGCCTATGCCGGCACATCCATCGGCGAGATGGTCGAAATCTGCATCCCGGCGCAAGAAGTGGCTGGCGAAATCGCACGGCGCATCCGCGACAATGGCGGCGCTGCGCTGATCATCGACTATGGCAGTTACGGCACCGCCGGCGACAGCTTTCAGGCGGTGCGCGAACACCGCAAGGTCGGCGCGCTTGAAACGCCCGGCAAGGCCGACCTTACGGCCCATGTCGATTTTGCGGCACTGGCCCGCGCGGCAGGTGATCTGCGCGTCAACGGCCCCCTGCCCCAGGGCGTGTTTCTGGAACGCCTCGGCATCACTGCCCGCGCGCAGACACTGGCCCGCGGGCTGAGCGGGCCGGCGCTGGAATCACATATCGCCGCACATCGGCGCTTGACCCACCCCGACGAAATGGGGAGCCTGTTCAAGGCTCTTGCCTTCACGCCGACAAAAGCACCAATTCCAGCCGGGTTCGACCAGGATGACGCTTGAAATACTGACCGCCGACAGCCTGCTGCCGTTTCGCCACGGCTTTTTCACCCGCAAGGGCGGGGTGTCGTCTGGCATCTTTGCGGGGCTGAACTGCGGCGTCGGCTCGACCGACCAGCGTGACGCGGTGATCGCCAACCGCAGGCTGGTGGCGCAGGCGCTGAATGTTGACGAAAGCGGGTTGGCGACCGTCCATCAGGTTCATTCGGCCGAGGTGCATCCGGTTACGGCGCCGCCTTCCGAGCCGCGCCCCCGATGTGACGCCATGGTGACCCGCACCCCCGGCGTGGCGCTTGCCATCCTGACCGCCGACTGCCAGCCGGTGCTGTTTGCCGACCCGCAGGCCGGCGTGATCGGCGCCGCACATGCCGGGTGGAAGGGGGCCCTGCACGGCATTCTTGGGGCCACCGTTGACGCGATGGAGGCCCTTGGCGCCCGACGCCGCAATATCCACGCTGTGATCGGCCCCTGCATCAGCCAGACCGCCTATGAGGTGGGCGCGGAATTCCGCGCCCACCTCATA
>WFQE01000118.1 GCA_015487165.1 Paracoccaceae bacterium
CGGGGGCGATCGAGGTTCCCAGGCGTGAGGTTTTCAATGTGATCGTCACAGGCGCCGAGGCCCATGTGGTTACCCGATATCTGGTTGTGCTTTCCATCGTGGTGGCAATGACATGGGTGGCGTCGAACATCATTCACGGGCGCATCGGGCGAAGTTGGATGATGATCCGGGATATGGACATCGCGGCCGAACTGATCGGCGTCCGGCCCCTTTATGCGAAACTTTCCGCCTTTGCCGTGTCGTCCTTTTATGCCGGCGTGGCGGGTGCCATGATGGTGTTCCTGTGGCTTGGGGCGGCCGAGGTCGAAAGTTTCGACGTCAATGTTTCATTCCAGATCCTGTTCATGGTCATCATCGGCGGGCTGGGCAGTCTGGTCGGGTCGTATCTGGGCGCGGCGTTCATCTGGATGCTGCCCATTGTCATCCGCGCAGTGCCCCGCGTCATGGGAATCGACATCAACGCTGCTACGGTTGAACAACTCAACTTTGTGATTGTTGGCGCGCTTATCGTCTTTTTCCTGATTATCGAACCGCACGGCCTTGCCCGCATGTGGGCAATTTTAAAACAGAAATTGCGCGTCTGGCCCTTCCCCTATTAGGGGCCGGATGGCGATATGACGGGACGCCTTTGAAACCGGGGTATCCCGCGAGAGAAACAGAGGTTTCACGTTTTGAAGCAAGGGGCAATTGCGCCTTTTGCAAACCAAGGGAGGAACAGAAATGTTCAAGAAACTTGCCATGGGGACCGTCGCTTTCGCAGTGGCCGCATCCCTGCAGGTGACGACCGCGACGGCTGAAGAGTCACTCTATATTCCGTCGCTGACCTATCGGACCGGCCCGTTTGCCGGTGGTGGCACGCCGGTTGCCAACGGCTTCCGCGACTACCTGCTGATGATCAACGAGCGCGATGGCGGCATTGGCGGCGTCAAGATCGTCACCGAAGAATGCGAAACCGGCTACAGCTCGCAAAAGGGCGTCGAATGTTACGAGGCCACCAAGGGCAAGGGTGCGCTGGTCTATAATCCGATGTCCACCGGTATCACGCTGCAGCTGATCCCGAAGGCGCCGGTTGACAAGATTCCGGTGCTGTCGATGGGTTATGGCCTTTCGGCAACCGCCGTTGGTGAAAAATTCCCCTGGACCTTCAACTACCCGGCTACATATTGGAGCCAGATGACGTCGATCCTGAAATACATCGACGCGCATGGCGGCATCAAGGGCAAGAAGATCGGCTTTATCTATCTTGACGTGGGTTACGGCCGCGAGCCGCTTCCGCTGCTGGACAAGCTGGCCCCCAAGATGGGCTTTAGCGTGGTCAAGTTCCCGGTGGGCGTCAAGGAAATGCAGTCGCAGTCTTCGCAGTGGCTGAACGTGCGCAAGGAACGTCCCGACTGGATGATCATGTGGGGCTGGGGTGCAATGAACACCACGGCGATCAAGGAAGCGGCCAAGATCCGCTATCCGCTGGATCATTTCATCGGCAACTGGTGGTCGGGTGCGAATGCTGACCTCGACACCATCGGCGCGGCCGGCAAGGGCTATATCTCGGCCAACATGGCTGCTTCGGGCACCGACTTCCCGGCGATTCAGGACATCCTGAAATATGTGGTCGACAAGGGCAACTCCCTGGTCAAGGACCGCAGCGAAGTCGGCAAGGTGCTGTATAACCGCGGCGTTCTCAACGCGGCCTTCGTTGTTGAAGGCATCCGTGTCGCCCAGAAAATGACCGGCAAGAAGGTCATCACCGGTTCCGACCTGCGCGATGCTTTCGAGAAGATCAAGCTGACGCAAGAGCGTTGGGCCGAGATCGGTTTCCCGAACTTCACGCTTCCGATGATCGGTTCGTGCAAGGACCACGCCGGTGGTGGCGCGGTATTCCTTCAGCAGTGGGATGGCTCGAAATTCGTCAAGATCACCGACCTGATCCCGCCGATGACCGATGTCGTTCGCCCGATGCTTGAAGAAGCCGCCGACAAGTATGTCGCGGACAAGCCCGGTTGGCAGACCCAGAAGTGTGCCGACTGATCGCACGCAGACAACTGGCCCAGCCCCTTTGCGGGGCTGGGTCGCAACCCCAAGCAACATGACCGGATCAATGACATGAGCCAGGCAGCCAAACCCCAGGTGGCACCCGAGAACATCCTTGAGGTCAGGAATATCGAGGCCGTCTATAACCACGTGATCCTTGTCCTGAAAGGCGTAAGCCTGTCGGTCCCGAAGTGCGGCATCACCGCGCTTCTGGGTGGTAACGGTGCCGGCAAGACAACGACCCTGAAGGCCATTTCCAACCTGCTGCGTTCCGAACGCGGAGAGGTGACCAAGGGGGAAATCCTTTACAAGGATGAAAAGGTCAACGATCTGAACCCGGCTGATCTTGTGCGCCGCGGCGTCATTCAGGTCATGGAGGGGCGGCATGTTTTCGGTCACCTGTCCGTGGAAGAAAACCTCATGACAGGGGCGTTTACCCGCCGCGATGGTTCTGCCGCGATCAATCGAAGCATGGACCTGGTCTATACATATTTCCCCCGCCTCAAGGAGCGCCGGAAGTCGCTTGCCGGTTATACATCGGGGGGCGAACAACAGATGCTGGCAATTGGCCGGGCGCTGATGTCATCACCCGACACGATCCTGCTGGACGAACCTTCGATGGGACTGGCGCCGCAGCTGGTCGAAGAGATCTTTACGATCGTCAAGGATCTGAATGAAAAAGAGGGTGTGTCCTTCCTTTTGGCGGAACAGAACACCAATGTCGCCCTGCGTTATGCGCATCACGGCTATATCCTGGAAACTGGGCGTGTGGTGATGGATGGCCCCGCCGATGAGCTGCGCGAAAACCCGGACGTCAAGGAATTTTACCTGGGCGTATCCGAACAGGGGCGAAAGTCCTTCCGCGATGTCCGATCCTACCGCCGTCGCAAGCGTTGGCTGAGCTGACCGGCACTGGATACCCGAACCCGATGTTTGACGAACAAGGCATAACCGGAGCAGTACCGGAGCATGGCTTGCGCGCCTTGTACAAAGGAAAGAACGATGACCGAATTCTTCGATTCTCTTGAAACGCGTTCAGCCGATGAGCGCGCTGCCGACCTCGCCCGCAGCCTGCCGGAACAGATTGCTCGCGCCAAGGAACGCGCTCCAGGTATTTCCGCCATGCTTGCCGATATCGACCCGGCGGAAGTTACCACACCCGCCGATCTGGCAAAGCTGCCGGTTCTCAGAAAATCCGAACTTGGGCGCGCGCAATCCGAAAAACCGCCTTTCGGCGGGTTCGCGGCAATGGATGTCAGCGGGTTTGAACATGTTTTCCAATCCCCCGGACCGATCTACGAGCCCGGCCGCACAACGCATGACTGGTGGCGAATCGGGCGATTTTTGCACGCCTGCGGCATCGGCAAGGGGGATATCGTTCAGAACTGTTTTTCCTACCACATGACGCCCGCTGGCATGATCTTTGAAAGTGGCGCGCGCACGGTCGGGGCCACGGTATTTCCCGCTGGAACAGGCCAGACCGAATTGCAGGTGCGCGCGGCGGCCGATCTGGGTGTGACCGCCTATGCCGGTACGCCCGATTACCTGAAGATCATTCTCGACAAGGCCGACGAGATGGGTGTTGACCTGTCACGCATCACCAGGGCCGGGGTTGGCGGCGGCGCCTTGTTCCCATCGCTGCGGCAGGAATACGCTGACCGTGGAATCACCTGCCTTCAGAACTACGCAACCGCCGATCTGGGCAATATAGCCTACGAGTCCCCCGCCATGGAGGGCATGATTGTCGATGAGGGCGTGATCGTCGAAATCGTGACGCCCGGCACCGGTAATCCGGTTCCCGAAGGCGAGGTTGGCGAGGTTGTGGTGACCACGCTGAACCCCGACTACCCGCTGATTCGCTTTGCAACCGGTGATCTTTCAGCCGTTCTGCCGGGCATCAGCCCCTGCGGGCGCACCAATATGCGTATCAAGGGATGGATGGGGCGCGCGGACCAGACCGCCAAGATCAAGGGCATGTTCGTGCGCCCTGAACAGGTCGCCGCCTTTGTTGCCCGGTTCGACGAGGTTTCCAGGGCGCGCGTCGTCGTGACGCGCGAGAACGAAAAGGATGTGATGACGGTGCAGGTGGAATCAACCGTTGACGCAGCCGATGCTTATGAGGCGGCTGTTCGTGAAACGCTCAAGCTGCGGGGTATCATCGAGGTGGTCCAGCCTGGCAGCCTGCCCAATGACGGCAAGGTGATCGACGACCAGAGAAAGTACGACTGAAGTTGCCGACAGACCGACAGGAAAAGGGCCGCTCCCATGGGAAGCGGCCCTTTTTCATCAACCGGTTAGCGTATCTCAGCCCTGACGGGCCTTGAAGCGCGGCTGGGTCTTGTTGATGACATAGACACGGCCCTTGCGGCGCACGATACGGCAATCGCGATGGCGCGCTTTCAAAGAGCGAAGTGAGTTCTTGACCTTCATGGTCTCTCTCCTTGTTCGCGGCGCGATCGCGCCCCTTTTTTCGGTTCCGGTCACTCCCGAGGGGGGAATGGTGGGCGTAACTGGGATTGAACCAGTGACCCCTTCGATGTCAACGAAGTGCTCTCCCGCTGAGCTATACGCCCGGAAATTGCAAAGGCGTCGCCATATCCTGTGGGAAAGCGGCAACGCCCACGTCGCGCTTCTATAATAAGAGTCGCTTTTGGGTTCAAGAGGTTTTCCAATGATGAAATGTTGTCGGTCGTGATTTTTTCTTTGGGTGAGCAATGAGCCTTTCTCCCTATACGCTCCGGATGCCGAAAATGCGCACTACGGCGGCCATTTTTGCGTCTCCTCACAGTGGGCGGAACTATCCGGCGGCGTTCGTGCGCGATTCGCAGCTTGATGAGGTGGCGCTGCGCTCGTCCGAGGATGCGTTCATCGACAGGCTGTACGAATCAGCACCCGAATTCGGCGCGCCATTGCTGGCCGCGACCTTTCCCCGTGCCTATGTCGATCTCAACCGTGCCCCGGATGAGCTGGACCCCGCCCTCATCACCGGCGTTGTCCGGCGTCGGCACAATCCGCGAATTGCATCGGGATTGGGGGTCATCCCCCGGGTTGTCGCCCACTCGCGAACGATCAGGCAGGGTAAGATCAGCCTTTTCGAGGCCAAGCGCCGCTTGCGGCATTGTTATTATCCGTATCACAACAAGCTCAAACAGCTCGTCGAGGAGACCGAGCGCGATTTTCGCCATGTGCTGCTGTTTGATTGTCATTCCATGCCCCATGATGCGCTCGTGGCCACGTCTTATGCCTTTGACAAAAAACCCGATGTCGTGCTGGGCGACAGATATGGTGCGTCTTGTGCAAAAAGGATAGCCGACGAGGCCGAGCGTATATTCACGGATGCAGGCCTGCGCGTTTCGCGAAACCTGCCATTTGCGGGCGCCTATGTGACCCAGCAATATGGGTGGCCGTCGATAGGGCGCCATACGCTTCAGATCGAGATCGACCGCGCTCTTTATATGGACGAAGAAAAGATCGTGCCGCGCGATGATTTTTCGGAATTTCAGGCGCTGATGCGCAGCGTTGTCAAACGGCTGGCCGATCTTGCCACCGATGATCTCATGCTTGCAGCGGAATAGGGGATTATTTCGCCGGCAATTCGGCCAGAATATCGTCAACGGCGCCAGCCGGGTCTGCTGCCTGCCATACGGGCCTGCCGACCACGATATGATCGGCCCCTTGCGAGATGGCCATCCCCGGAGAGGAAATGCGTTTCTGGTCGCCCGAGGCCGCCCCCAGGGGCCGAACGCCTGGTGTGACGATCAGCTTTGCGTCGGCTTCCGGCAAGGCACGAATGGCCGCGGCCTCTTGTGGCGAGGCAATCACCCCGTCCGCGCCCGCAGCCAGCGCATTGCGTGCGCGTTCGACCACCAGATCGTCAATATTTCCGGGCTTGATCAGCGCGTCGTCCAGATCGTCCCGGTCTAGCGAGGTCAGGATGGTCACCGCCAATATGCGTGTCGGCCGTTTGCCCCGCCCCTTTACCGCGGCCCGCACCACATGCGGGTCGCCATGCACGGTCAGAAAATCCAGATCATACTGCACCAGCCCCCGTACCGCAGCCTCGACCGTTGCGCCGATGTCAAACAGTTTCATGTCAAGAAAAACCCGTTTGCCCGCCTGCTTGAGCTCATCGGCCAGGGCCAGCCCCCCACCTGTAAGCATTCCGAGCCCGATCTTGTAGAAACCCACGCGGTCACCAAGCCTTTCGACCAGTTGAAGTGCTTGCAGGGCATCGGGCAGGTCAAGTGCCACGATCAGGCGGTTGTCGGGATTGTGGGTCATGGTGCGTCCTCTTGCTGGATCGCTGCATCGCCCCGCCACCGGCGTCTGTCAAGGGGCAGGCA
>WFQE01000119.1 GCA_015487165.1 Paracoccaceae bacterium
ACCCCCGGCAACGCGGTGTTCGATGCGTCGCGCAACCGGGTTGCCGCCGGGGATGCGGATGGCGGCGGTGCGGTTCTCATAGCCCCAGGCGGCGGCGGTGGGCGCGTGGCTGTCAGGCGTCAGGCGGCGATAGCTGTTGCCATGGGGCGCAAAGATTAGCGCACAGGCGGGCATGGCCGCCAGCAGCCCCGCAACCGCATGGCGCAGCGCGTCCGCACCCCGCTCGGTGCCGTCGTCAAAGATGTTTTCCCAAGCTTCGTCCAGCACCGAAAAATGCACATGCATCCCGTTGCCCGGTTGATCGACATAGGGTTTTGCCATGAAGCTGGCCTGCATCCCGTGCTTGCGGGCAATTCCCTTGACCGCCATGCGGAACAGAATCGCATCATCCGCCGCCTTGAGCGCGTCATCCACATGCAGAAGGTTGATTTCGAACTGCCCCGGCCCGGCCTCGGAAATGGCGGCATCGGCGGGAATGTCCATTTCGGCGCAGGCGGCATAAAGATCGGTAAAAAAGGCATCGAATTCGTCAAGCCCCGCCAGCGACAGCACATCAAGCGCCGCAAGCGGCTGGCCTGTTGCCGGCGAGTGCGGCGGTGCGGGAAGGGGCGCGCTGCCGTCAAGCAGGTAGAATTCCATCTCGGTGGCGACAACCGGCGTCAGCCCGCGCGCGCGATAGCGATCCAGCACCGCCTTCAGCGCATGGCGCGCGTCACCCTGAAACGGCGTGCCGTCGTCATTGAACATCCACAGCGGCAACAGGGCCGAGGGCGTGTCGAACCAGCCCAGCGGAACAAAGCCGCGCTCGGTCGGGCGCAGGGTGCCGTCGGCATCGCCTGTATCAAACACCAGCGGGCTGTCATGGATGTCGGCGCCCCAGATATCGACATTCAGCGCCGAAAGCGGCATGCGCAAACCGCCGGAAAAGGCCTTTGAGGCATGGGATGCAGGTACCCGCTTGCCGCGCGCGATGCCGTTCAGGTCAAAGGCGGCCAGCCGCAGTGCCGCAATATCGGGCCGGGCCTCCAGCCATTGCAGATCGTTTTGTCCCATGTGATGCCTCGCTGTCCTGCGTCTGGGGTGCACTTTTTCCTGCCAGCCCGGAAACGTCAATCGTTGCATTCGCAATAAACTTGGTCGAAGGTGTCTGTGGTTCGCTGCGGCGCGATTGAAATTTGCGTCGGTCTGCGTTACGGCAGAAACAAGAGATAAATAAGTAGAGGAATACCGAAATGACGATGACCCCTGCGCTCAAGCCCAAGGATGCCCCGGATCTGTCTTCCTTCAACTGGGAAGATCCCTTCCTTCTGGAAACCCAGCTCGAAGAAGACGAGCGCATGATCAGGGATTCCGCGCGCAGCTTTGCGCAGGAAAAACTGCAACCCCGCATCATCGAGGCCTATCGCGAGGAAAAGGCCGACCCCGGCATTTTTCGCGAAATGGGGGAAATGGGCCTGCTGGGCACCACCATCCCCGAGGAATATGGCGGCCTTGGCGCGGGCTATGTGTCCTACGGTCTGGTTGCGCGCGAGATCGAGCGCGTGGACAGCGGCTATCGCTCGATGATGAGCGTGCAGTCCTCGCTGGTCATGTATCCGATCTATGCCTATGGCAGCGAGGAACAGCGCCGCAAATACCTGCCGAAACTGGCCAGCGGCGAATGGATCGGCTGTTTCGGCCTGACCGAACCCGACGCCGGATCGGACCCCGGCAGCATGCAGACCCGGGCTGAAAAGGTCGATGGCGGCTATGTGTTGCGCGGCAACAAGATGTGGATATCCAACAGCCCCATTGCAGACGTGTTCGTCGTCTGGGCGAAATCCGAATCGCATGGCGGCAAGATCCGCGGATTCATCCTGGAAAAGGGAATGAAGGGGCTGTCCACGCCCAAGATCAAGGGCAAGCTGTCGCTGCGGGCATCCATCACCGGCGAAATCGTGATGGATGGCGTCGAGGTTGGCGAAGACGCGCTGCTGCCCAATGTCGAGGGGCTGAAGGGGCCGTTCGGCTGCCTCAACCGGGCGCGCTATGGCATCGCCTGGGGCGTGATGGGTGCGGCCGAGTTCTGCTGGCACGCGGCACGGCAATATGGCCTGGACCGCAAGCAGTTCGGCAAGCCGCTGGCCGGCATGCAGCTGTATCAGAAGAAGCTGGCCGACATGCAGACCGAAATCACCCTAGGCCTGCAGGCGGCATTGCGGGTGGGCCGGCTGATGGATGCGGCCAGTGCCGCGCCGCAGATGATCTCGCTCATCAAGCGCAACAATGTGGGCAAGGCGCTGGATATCGCGCGCATGAGCCGCGACATGCATGGCGGCAACGGCATTTCCGAGGAATTCCAGGTCATGCGCCACATGTGCAACCTGGAAACCGTCAACACCTATGAGGGCGCCCATGATGTGCACGCGCTGATCCTGGGGCGCGCGCAGACGGGCATTCAGGCGTTCTTCTGAGACGGCTTCTTCTTTGAAGAAATACTCTCGGGGGTGCGGGGGCAGACAGCCCCCGCCGGCACCACCTGATGATGCAGGAGCCTCCGGCGGGAGTATTTGGGCAAAGAAGAAACCCCGCACTCAGCGCGGCAGGCGTGCCTCGACCCGCTGGCGGGCAAGGGCGCTGTCGCGGTCGTTCACGCCCAGCAGGCTGACGACCAGGCGCATCAGGCCGTTTTCCTGTGCATCACGCCGGCCATCGGCCAGTGCCACCTGCCACAACGCCTCGACGACATCGGCGCGGTGTTCATAGGGCACCGAATCCTTGATCGCGCGGGTAAATCGTACCGTGTCGGGGGCCTGCGATTCGACCTCTTCGGCCTGTGCGCGCAATTCCTCGGCCGCGTCGTGATCCAGCCCGTAGCGTTCCATCAGGATGCGGGTGATTTCGGCGGCCTCGCTCAGGTCATACTGGTTGTCGGCCCGCGCCAGCCGCACCATCAGCGCCGACAGCGCAAGGCGTGCGTCGATCGTGTTCAGCGGTTGCGGAACAGGTGCCAGCAGACGTTTGAGCAGGTCGAGCATGTCAGCCGTCCCATCCCTCGACAATGGCAATATTGGCCTGCGAACAATGTTCGCGCAGCTTCATGGCCTCTTGATATTCGGGCGAGTTGTAGCAGGCCAGTGCGGTTTCGTAGTCCTTGAATTCCAGCACCACGACGCGCGACCGCATTTGGCCCTCGACCACGGTCGATTTTCCGCCGCGCACCAGAAAGCGGGCGCCGTATTTTTCAAAGGCGACCGCATTGGCGGCGACATATTTCGCGTATTCTTCCGCGTCATCCACATCGACATTGGCAACCCAGTATCCCTTGGGCATGTCGGCCTCCTGCATAGGTCATGTCGCGAATCGTTCTATGCCCCGTAAAGGGGGAATTCAAACGAAACAATCGTGATCGGGTCAGGCTCAGACCAGGCGCGACTGTTCCACGGCGGCGCGGATGAAGTCGGCGAACAGCGGATGTGGCGCGAAGGGTTTGGATTTCAGCTCGGGGTGGAACTGGACGCCGATATACCAAGGGTGATCGGTCAGCTCGACAATTTCGGGCAGCTTGCCGTCAGGCGACATGCCGGAAAAGATCAGGCCCTGCTTTTCCAGCGGTTCGCGATAGCCGAGATCCACCTCGTAACGGTGGCGGTGGCGTTCGGAAATCTGCGTGGTGCCATAGATGGCGGCGACCTTGCTGCCCTCTTTCAGGATGGCGTCATAGGCGCCCAGGCGCATGGTGCCGCCCTTGTCGTCGTCGGCCTCGCGCTGGATGGTGCGGTTGCCTTCGACCCATTCCTTGAGGTGATAGACCACGGGGGTAAAGCGTTTCTTGCCGGCCTCGTGATCGAATTCCTCGCTGCCCGCATCAACCACCTTGGCCAGGTTGCGCGCGGCCTCGATCACCGCCATCTGCATGCCAAGGCAGATGCCGAAATAGGGCACGTGATGTTCGCGGGCAAACTGGGCGGCGCGGATCTTGCCCTCGGTGCCGCGTTCGCCAAAGCCGCCGGGCACGAGGATCGCGTCGAATTTTTCCAGATGCGGGGCGGGGTCTTCGCGCTCGAAGATTTCGCTGTCGATCCATTCGGCCTTGACGCGCACGCGGTTGTGCATGCCGCCATGGGTCAGGGCCTCGGCGATGGATTTATAGGCGTCTTCCAGCTGGGTATATTTGCCGACGATGGCCACGCGGACCTCGCCCTCGGGGTTGTAGACGCGGTCGGCCACGTCTTCCCATTTCTCCAGCTTGGGCTGCGGCGCGGGGGTGATGTCGAAGGCGTCGAGCACGGCCCGGTCAAGCCCCACCTGGTGATATACCAGCGGGGCCTCATAGATCGATTTCAGGTCCAGCGCCGGGATCACCGCCTCGGGGCGGACATTGCAGAAAAGGGCCAGCTTGGCGCGTTCCTTTTCGGGGATCGGGCGTTCCGAGCGGCACAGCAGGATGTCGGGCGCCAGCCCGATCGAGCGCAGTTCCTTGACCGAATGCTGGGTCGGTTTGGTTTTCAGCTCGCCGGATGCCTTGAGATAGGGCAGCAGGGTCAGGTGCACAAAGATGCACTGGCCGCGCGGCTTTTCCTGGGCAAACTGGCGGATGGCCTCGAAAAAGGGCAGGCCTTCGATGTCGCCCACGGTGCCGCCGATTTCGCACAGCATGAAATCGACCTCGTCGGCGCCGATGTCGATCCATTCCTTGATCTCGTTGGTGACGTGGGGAATGACCTGGATCGTCTTGCCCAGATAATCGCCCCGGCGTTCCTTTTCCAACACGTTGGAATAGATGCGGCCCGAGCTGACGCTGTCGGTCCGGCGGGCGGCAACGCCGGTAAAGCGTTCGTAATGGCCGAGGTCGAGATCGGTTTCCGCGCCATCGTCGGTGACAAAGACCTCGCCATGTTCGAAGGGGCTCATCGTGCCCGGATCGACGTTCAGATAGGGGTCGAGCTTGCGCAGCCGAACCGAGAACCCGCGTGCCTGAAGCAGCGCGCCAAGCGCGGCCGAGGCCAGCCCTTTTCCGAGGCTGGAAACCACGCCACCGGTAATGAAAATGAAACGCGCCATCGGTCGCGGAAACCCCCGTGAAATCAGTCGTTTATGGGAAAATCCCGTGTGATTTACCCATCCATCACGGGATTAAAGATATACTGGATTCGCCTTTGATTGGCAAGCGTCAGGCCGCAATATCCTGTGGAAAACCCGGGGTTTCCCGCAAGAGCTTGTGTTAACTGCCTTATTGCGTCGGTTTGGGCGGCAATGCCGGGGCGTCTGTGGTGCTGGGGGGCAGAAGATTGCCCTTGGGCGCCACGGGCGCAGGCGCGGTGGGCGCTGCGGGTTCGGGTGTGCCCAGACGCTTGATGACCGAGTCGCCCGCCGCATCGCGTGCAGCAAGGACGGTCAGCGCGATGGATGTCGCGATAAAGCCCACGGCAAAGATCCATGTCAGCGTAACCAGCGCATTGGCGGCAGACCGACCGGTGACAACACCGCCGCCACCACCGATGCCAAGGCCACCCCCTTCGGAACGTTGCAGCAGAACCACGCCGATCAGGCAGATTGCCAGTATCAGATGAATGACCAGAATGATGTTTGCCATGTGGTGCGTCCCCGGTGGCCGGAATTTGGTGATGGCGCTGTCTAATTCATGCAGCGCGCCTTGTCGATGGTGTATTTATGCGCGCGCAAAGGGTTGCGCAAGGGATCAGTCGTCGTCATTGCCCATGTCGAACTGGCCTGACAGAAAGCGTCGCACATGGCTCCACGACAGGCCGATCCCCAGGACGAAGGAAAGCCCCAGGATTGCCACCCAGATCTTGAGGTCGGGGCTGCCAAGGCTGACAAAACCCTGATCGATGAGAACCCAAACTGCTGAGGCCGTGATTGCCGCGACAAGGCCCATGCCGAACAGGCCGATCGAGCGCAGCGTTGCCCTGAGATAGATGACGTAGCCTGTCGTCAACAGCAGCGAAAACAGCACGAATTGCGCCGTATAAATCATGTAGTTCTCGCTGGCCCAGACCAGAAAGTTCCAGCGGGTCGGGTTGTATGTTGCTGCCAGCAGGATGAATGCCAGCGCCCATCTGATCAGAAAACCGTTCATTTTTCTTGCCTGAATTAGCGATGTTTTTCCCGAACTTACTGTCAGACCCCCCGTGATCTGTCCAGCCCCGCGACGATTTTGGTATTTCGCCGGCGCCCGTCCACGGCTATAGGAGGCAGGTATTTCCGCGTCCCACAGGAGGAACTTTCGGAACATGGCCAATGTTGTCGTTGTCGGCGCCCAGTGGGGTGACGAGGGAAAAGGCAAGATCGTCGACTGGTTGTCCGAGCGCGCCGATGTGATCGTGCGCTTTCAGGGCGGGCATAATGCCGGCCATACGCTGGTGATCGATGGCGAGGTTTACAAGCTCAGCATCCTGCCTTCGGGCATCGTGCGTGGCGGCAAGCTGAGCGTGATCGGCAATGGCGTGGTGCTGGACCCCTGGCATCTGGTGGACGAGATCGCCAAGCTGGAATCGCAAGGTGTCGCGATCTCGCCCGACAACCTGATGATCGCCGAAAACGCCCCCCTGATTCTGCCCCTGCATGGAGAGCTGGACCGCGCCCGCGAGGCGCAGAACACCACCGCGCGCATCGGCACGACCGGGCGCGGCATCGGTCCGGCCTATGAAGACAAGGTCGGCCGTCGTGCAATACGGGTGGCTGATCTGGCCGATCCGGCGACTTTGGAAACACGGGTGGCGCGGGCGCTTGTGCATCACGATGCGCTGCGCCGCGGCCTGGGGCTGCCTGCGATCGACCGCGATGCGCTGCTTGCGCAACTGAACGAGATCGCACCGAAAATCCTGCCCTATGCGGCCCCTGTGTGGAAAGTGCTGAACGAAAAGCGGAAATCCGGCCGTCGCATCCTGTTCGAGGGGGCTCAGGGGGCATTGCTGGACATCGATTTCGGAACCTATCCCTTTGTCACCTCGTCCAATGTGATCGCGGGGCAGGCAGCCACGGGCAGCGGCATCGGCCCCGGTTCGATCGATTTCGTGCTGGGGATCGTCAAGGCCTATACCACCCGCGTCGGCGAAGGCCCGTTTCCCGCCGAGTTGCATGACGAGAACGGCCAGCGGCTGGGCGAGCGGGGCCATGAATTCGGCACCGTGACCGGCCGGCAGCGCCGCTGTGGCTGGTTCGATGCGGTTCTGGTGCGCCAGACCTGCGCCACCAGCGGCGTCAACGGCATTGCGCTGACCAAGCTGGATGTGCTGGACGGGTTTGACGAGCTCAAGATCTGCGTCGGCTATGATCTGGACGGCGAGCGCCTTGACCACCTTCCCACCGCGGCCGATCAGCAGGCCCGATGCACGCCGATCTGGGAAACCATGCCGGGATGGAGCGAATCCACCGAGGGCGCACGCTCCTGGGCCGATCTGCCGGCCGAGGCCATCAAATATGTGCGCCGCATCGAAGAGCTGATCGACTGCCCGGTCGCTCTGCTTTCCACCAGCCCGGAGCGGGAGGACACAATTCTTGTGACCGACCCGTTTGCTGACTGATGGCGCTGTCATACAAGGCACGCAGGCGCTGGTCGCTGGTGATCCTGCTTATCGGGTTGCCCGCCTATATCGTGGCGGCCGTGACCGTCGTTGACCTGTTTGATCGCCCGTCCTTTCTGGTCGAGCTGATCATCTATGTGGCGCTGGGCTTTCTCTGGGCGCTGCCGTTCAGGTTCGTGTTTCGCGGCATTGGCCAGCCGGACCCCGATCAGGCACCCCAACAGAATGCCGCCCGCCAGAATCAAACGGAAGAGCCACCCGAAAACGAATAGCCCTTCCGCTTTTTCCCTGGAGGGGAAAATCAGTCGTTATAGCGCGAGGCAATCGAAAAGCGCGACGCTTTCGAGATGCCGAACTGGCCGTCCTGCACCCGCAGGATCTTGCCTTCGCGCAGCAGCTTGCCAAAGGCGCGCAGGCCTGCCTCTTTCGAATAGGCGTCACCGTGGTTCAGCTTGGCAACTTTGGCCATTACCTGAGCGCGCGAGAAACGTTCTTTCTTTTCGATGATGGCGGTATAGGCAGCCGCGGCTTCCAGAAGGTCAGGCAGGTCGAAAGCACCGATTCGTTCTGCGAAATCGGCAAAGCTGGTTGCCTCGCTGAACGCATCGGCGGGAATGCCCTGGATTTCACCATCATCATCAGGTTCGACCCGCATGTCATTCTTGAGGGCAAGGTTGCCGTTCGTTTCCGCAACCTCGTGCTGGGGGTCAAGGGTGTGGTCTTCGGCACCGTTGTCCAGCGTGTCGATACGCTGTTCCGATACCAGAATCAGCGGCGGTTGTGACGTTTCAGGGGCAGCTCCGCTGCCATTCGCCGCGCCGCCGGCGCTGTGGATGGTTTCGGGCTGTGTGCGGCGCAGCTCTTCGCGGTATTCGTCCAGATCGGTGGCGCCATTATCCGTGCCGGTTTTCCCGGAGATCATGCGCTCGGCCTCGGTTGCCGCAACTGCGGCCTTGAGCTGGTCCAGCGCACTCATGCGACGGCGCTGCTCGGGATGATCCATCTTCGAGCTGGTTTCCTGCAGCAGCCGGTCAAGCTCGCGCTCTTCGCTGTCGGGGCTTGATGCCAGCATGTTCCTGACGCGCTCGCGCCGGGCCTCTTCGGCAGCCTCTTCGGCGGCCAGTTCGGCGCTGAGGATGTCCTCGGGCTCGAGTTCCTTTTCGGCGGTCGCGGCGAATTCCGCCGGTTCCGGCGCGGCCGGGATGTCCGCCTGTGTTTCGGCGATGGTTTCGTCTTCCGCTGCCGGCGCTTCCTCGGTTGGCGTCGCGGCAAAGATGCTGTCGGCTTCTTCAGCAGGCTGTTGCTCAGTCGCTTCTGCCTGCGGGGCTTGGGTCTCGTCAGCCTGTTCGGCGGGTTCAGTCGGCTCGGCCAGATCGGCGACAGCTTCGGGCATCGCCTCTTCTGTGTCTTCGGCTTCCTGTTCCGCGTGGCGGATATTGCGGCGAATCGCTGCCAGCGCCTCGGCGACGGCACGCTGGGTGTCGGTCATATGCTGGGTGCTGGCAGTGGCCGCTGCAGCGGCATTTACCGCGCGCTCGATCTCGGCCTGCTCATCAGCGGCCTCGGCTTGCGCATCCGGTGTGGTCGCGGCTTCTTCCTGGGCTGCGACCGGTTCTTCTTCGCTGGTGGCAGCCTCTTGCGTCTGGTCGGCCGACTCTGCGGCAAGATCCTCTTGCGCAGCGCGCGGGCCACGGCGGGTGCTGTGGAAAAAGGCCAGGTTCGAGGGCGCTGCTTCGGTTGTCTCGGGCTGTTCCGGGCGTGCCTCGGCGCGAGTTTCCGCAGCGGGTTCGTCCGCTGTTTCGGCTTCAGCGGTTGCCTCGGTTTCCTCGATGTCCGAGGGTTCCTCGGCCGCAAGGTCGTCTTCGCGCGCTTCGGTCTGTTCTTCGTCGCTTGCCTGGGCGGGTTCTTCTTGCTCGGGAGCCGTTTGTTCCGTTTGTTCAGTCAGGCCTTCGATGGTTGCAGTGGTTTCCTCGGAAAACTGCGCCTCGGCAGGGGCGCTGTCTTCCTCGTTCCAGAACGGATCGTCGGAAAGATTCACGGATGTTTCGGGCGCAGCACTGGCGGAATCGTCTGCCTGGATGGTGTCCGGCACCTCCGATTCCACGGTCTGTTCTTCTTGGTGCAGCGGCTCTTCGACAACTGCCATGTCTTGCGCTGCCGTGATGTCCGACGCCTCCGGCGCGCCGTCTGCCATGTCGGAAACCGGTTCCGCAGCTTCTTCTACGGGGGCAGCTTCGACTTCGGCTTCGGCATCCGAGGGTTCCTCTGCGGAGGGCCGCAGGATCACGCCATCGCTGCCGATCTCGGCATCAATGCTTACATCGCTGTTTTTCTCGGCAATACGCTTGATCGCTTCGGGATCGGGCGCTTGGGGTACCGCACCGAAATAACGGTCTTCGGCCGCCAGCTTGCGAAAATACTCGGCCACCATCTGAAGGGTGGTGA
>WFQE01000120.1 GCA_015487165.1 Paracoccaceae bacterium
ATCACCAACAACATGCAGCAGGCCGACACCGGCACCAAGATGATCCATCTTGGCAAGAACACCCGCTCGCGGATCGTGTCCAAGGGGATCAGCGCCGGCAAGGCGCAGAACACCTATCGCGGTCTGGTCAGCATGCACCCGCGTGCGAAAAACAGTCGCAACTATACCCAGTGCGACAGCCTGCTGATCGGCGACAAATGTGGCGCCCACACGGTGCCCTATATCGAGGTGCGCAACAATTCCTCGCGCGTCGAACACGAGGCGACCACCTCCAAGGTGGATGACGAACAGCTGTTCTATTGCCGATCCCGCGGCATGAACGAGGAAGAGGCCCTTGCCCTGATCGTCAACGGCTTTGCCAAAGAGGTGTTGCAGGCCCTGCCGATGGAATTCGCCATGGAGGCGCAGTCCCTGGTCGCCATTTCGCTGGAGGGAAGCGTTGGCTGATTTCGAACCCTTCTCACCCCGGGCCGGAAATGAATCGGCGCGCATGTTTCAGATATACTGGACTTCGCGCGTCGCCGGCCTTGTTGCGTTTACCCTTCCTCTGATCGGCGCCATGGTCGGAATCGGGATCGTGATCGGTTTGCGGCAGGGCTCGCTGCTTGGCGGTGGCCTGATTGGCGGCATAGTCGGGCGGATTGCCAGCCTGTTCCTCGACAGGAGCTTGGCCAAAAAGGCGATCGAGGCCGACGAAGCCGCAAAGAGGCAAATTCTGGAAGACCGTGAAAGGGAACGGTTGCGCAAGCTGGAAGAGGCGCGCGCCCGCGGTGACTTTGATCGCTGGAAAAAAGGAGGGCAGGAATGAGTGCCCGTCTTGCATATATCCTGCCGGTCGCCTTGCTTGGCGCCTCGAATGTTTTCATGACATTTGCCTGGTATGGGCATCTGAAACACCGTGCAGCGCCGCTTGTGGTTGTCGTTCTGGTCAGCTGGGGGATCGCACTGCTGGAATATGTCTTTGCGGTTCCCGCCAATCGTATCGGCGCCGAGGTCTATTCCGTGGCCCAGCTCAAAACCATCCAAGAGGTCATCACCCTTACCGTATTTGCCGCCTTTTCGGCGCTTTATCTGAAACAGAGCCTGTCCTGGACCGCAGTTGCGGGCTTCGGCTTTATCGCCATTGGCGCGGGGCTTGTCTTTCGGGGCTAGCACCCCCTGCACGGAACAATCAAAGGAACAAACAATGCTTGAAGTCAAAGATCTGCACGTCAAACTTGCCGACGAAGACAAGGAAATCCTCAAGGGGCTGTCGCTGACTGTCCCCTCCGGCGAGGTGCATGCCATCATGGGGCCCAATGGCTCGGGCAAGTCCACCATGTCCTATGTGCTGTCGGGCAAGGACGGCTACGAGGTTACCTCGGGCAGCGCCACGCTGGACGGGGTCGATCTGCTGGCGATGGAACCCGAAGAACGCGCCGCCGCCGGCCTGTTTCTGGCCTTTCAGTATCCGGTCGAAATTCCGGGTGTGGGCAACATGACCTTCCTGCGCACCGCCGTGAACAGCCAGCGCAAGCTGCGCGGCGAAGAGGAACTTTCCGCCGCCGAATTCCTGAAACTGGTGCGCGCCAAGGCAAAATCGCTGAAGATCGACGCCGACATGCTGAAGAGGCCCGTCAATGTGGGCTTCTCGGGCGGCGAGAAAAAGCGCAACGAGATCCTGCAAATGGCCATGCTGGAACCCAAGATGTGCATTCTGGACGAAACCGACTCGGGCCTCGACGTTGACGCGATGAAGCTGGTCGCCGAGGGCGTGAATGCGCTGCGTGACGGCAAGCGGTCATTCCTTGTGATCACACATTACCAACGCCTGCTGGATCATATCAAACCGGATGTCGTACATATCATGGCCGCGGGCCGGATCATCAAGACCGGCGGGCCGGAGCTGGCGCTTGAGGTCGAACATAACGGCTATGCCGATCTGCTGGCGGAGGTTGCGTGATGCGCCGCGCCCAGGCACTTGCCGCCAAGCGCGAGGCGGCCGCAGAGCGGCTGTCGCGTGGCGACCTGCCCAAAGGTGGGGCGTGGATCACGGCGGCGCGCGAAAACGCCCTTGAACGTCTGCTCCGGATGGGCCTGCCCGCCCGGCGCGACGAATATTGGCGCTTTACCCGCCCCGATGCCCTGATCGCCGCCCGGGCTGCCCCCGTGCCGCTGATGGTTGACGAGGATGCCCCGCAATTCGGCGAGCTCGATCGCCTGAAACTGGTGTTTGTCGATGGCGTTCTGGATGCTGCGCAATCCGATGCGCTGGCGATGGATAATGTCGAGATCACCACGCTGGAACAGGCCGCAACGCAAGATATCCATTGGGCGCGCGAGCTGTTCGGCGTGCTTGAAACCCAGGGCCAGGCGCCCGTCGAACGCCCGCTGGCGGCGCTCAACACGGCCACCGCAACGCAGGGCCTGTTGATCCGGGTGACGGGCAGGGCGCCGCGGCCGATCTCTCTGACCTATCTCCGTGGGGATGAGGTCGGTGACGGCGTTGTCCACCATGTCATCAGGGTGGAAAAGGGGGCCGAACTGACATTGCTGGAAAGCGGTCCGGCGGCTGCTCGCCTGTCCCAGGTCATCGAGGTCGATGTCGCTGATGGCGCCAGATTCAACCATATCCGCACACAGGGCCGCGACCACGGTCGCCGCGCGCTGACGCATCTGTTTGCGCGCATCGGCGCCGAGGCATCGTTCAAGAGCTTTTCACTGACGGTGAACGGTGCGCTGACCCGCAATGAATATGTGATCACACTTGAAGGTGACGATTCGCACGCCACCGTGTCGGGTGCTGTTGCCGGAGATGGCAATGATGGCCCGTTTCATCAGGACGATACCGTATTCATCACCCATGCGGGCCAGCGCTGCGAAAGCCGCCAGGTCTTCAAGAAGGTGCTGCGCAATGGCGCGACCGGCGTGTTCCAGGGCAAGATCCTTGTCAGGCAAAGCGCGCAAAAGACCGACGGTTACCAGATCAGCCAGGCGTTGCTGTTGGACGAGGACAGCCAGTTTCTGGCCAAGCCCGAGCTGGAAATCTATGCCGATGACGTGGCGTGCAGCCACGGCGCCACGGTTGGCGCCATCGACGAGGATGCGCTGTTCTACATGATTTCGCGCGGTGTGCCGCGGCGTCTGGCGCAGGACATGCTGGTGCTGGCCTTCCTGTCCGAGGCGCTGGACGAGATCGACAATGAGGCCATCCGCGACGATATCCAGACGCGCCTTGAATTGTGGGTTGAAAGGCATAGTGCCTGATGGGTTTCCTGCGGGATATCGTGGA
>WFQE01000121.1 GCA_015487165.1 Paracoccaceae bacterium
CCGGGGCGCAGCAAGGGCTGAAAGCGGGCACCATCTTGGCGCGCCACGATGCCGACTTGCGACATGCGCCGCGCCAAAACGCCGGGCACCGAAACATGGGGCGCCAGCGGTGCGACGCCGGCGGGCAGGGGTTGGGCGTGGTCGTAATCGGGCAGTCGCGCCCAGCCTGATTCCTGTTCTGCTTCAGCCTCGGCCGCGCGCAGATCGTCGCCAAGGGCTGCGCCAAAGGCGGCCTCGAAGCCCTTTTCGACGCGACATTCGTCCAGGATCTGGGCCTGTTCCGTCTGGTCCCGTGCAACCAGACGGGTGAGCGCGTTGACCTCGGCCCGCAGGGCGTTAGCCTCGCCCTCGGCCTCGGAGCGTTCAGCGCGGGCCTCGGCCTCTTGCGCCTGTTTGGTGGCGCGGGCGCGTTCGGCCTCGATCAGGGCAGTTTCGGCGGCCGCGGCCCTTTGTTCGGCCTCGGCTCGGGCGGCGCTGGCCTGTTTCAGGCGCTGCTGGGCCGCCTCCAGATCGGCCTGGGCTGTACGGGCGGCCTGGGCGGCCTTGTCGGCCTCGGCCTCGTTCTTGGCAAGCGTGGTGCGACCATCCGCCAGCAAACGGTTGGCCGACTGGTGACGCGCGGCCAGACGGGCGACATCCTCGGTCAGGCGGGCAAGGTTGGCCTCTTCTTCCTGCAATGCGGCGGCGGCATTCTGGGCCGCTTCGGTTGCCTCTGCCAGCTTGTCATCAAATCCGACCGAGGCCTTTTCAAGCGCGGCCTTTTCCCATTCCAGCCTCTCGATGGTTTCTACGGCATCCTTGTTGAGCCCGGTTTCGCGTTCGATATCGCGGGCAAGCTGGGTGATGCGGGCGCGCAATGCCTCGATCGTTTCCACCGCGCGCCTTTCCTGATCGTCCAGGCTGTTGCGTTCGACCAGAAGGCGCTGAAGGATGGCGGCCGAGATGGTTTCTTC
This sequence comes from Paracoccaceae bacterium, assembly GCA_015487165.1. Classification (GTDB taxonomy): domain Bacteria; phylum Pseudomonadota; class Alphaproteobacteria; order Rhodobacterales; family Rhodobacteraceae; genus UBA5972. The sequence continues at coordinate 954 of WFQE01000121.1, forward strand.
CTCGCGGAGCGGCGGAACCTTGTCTTCGGCCTGGACCCGCGCCCGCGAGGCAGCGGTAACAGCCGCCTGCGCCTGCGCGGCCTCGGTCGTCAGGCGACGCAATTCTTCCTGTGCCGAGGCCAGCGCGTGATCGGCCTCGCGCCAGCGGCGATACAACAGCAGACCCTCGGCGCGGCGCAGTTCCTCACCAATCTTGCGATAGCGCGCAGCTTGGCGGGCCTGGCGGGCCAGCGTGTTCAACTGCCCCTGAAGCTGTTCAAGAACATCCTCGACCCGCAGAAGGTTGGTTTCCGCGGCGTTGAGCTTGAGCTCGGCCTCGTGCCGGCGGGCGTAGAGGCCGGAAATCCCAGCGGCCTCTTCCAGGATGCGACGGCGCGCCTTGGGTTTGGCGTTGATAAGCTCGGATATCTGGCCCTGACGCACCAAAGCCGGCGAATGCGCGCCGGTCGAGGCGTCGGCAAACAGCATCTGCACATCGCGTGCGCGCACATCCTTGCCATTGGCCTTGTAGGCCGAACCGGCGTCGCGGGTGATGCGGCGGATGATTTCCAGCGTATCACTGTCATTGAACCCCGAAGGCGCCGTGCGGTCGGAATTGTCGAGGATCAGCGCCACCTCGGCAAAGTTGCGGGCCGGGCGGCTGGCGGCGCCGGCAAAGATCACGTCCTCCATGCCGCTGCCCCGCATGGCACGCGCCCGGTTCTCGCCCATGACCCAGCGCAACGCCTCGAGCAGGTTCGACTTGCCACAACCGTTGGGACCGACAACGCCCGTCAGACCCGGCGCGATCAGCAGATCGGTCGGATCGACAAAGCTTTTGAAGCCGGTCAGCCTGAGTCGGGTAAACTGCAAATGCCTGTGCCTGCCTTGATTCCGGTTTATTGCGCGATTTTCGTCCGATCCGGCCGCAAGTCAACAAATAACCCCCTCATGTGGATGTATTCCGGGGGTTATCCACAAGATATTGGCCTTTTCAGCTTGGCAAGACTTGCGCGGCACAGGCGTTATCGGTGCCGCGCACAAAAAAGAAGGCCCCGAGCATATGCGTCGGGGCCTTCGAAACAGTCAGTATCCTTGCCTTGTCACGGCTGAGGATCACCAGAATTTTCCGGTGTATCCACCAACCCCAGATCAGGTTCGGCATCCTGAACATCCATTGCGCTGTCATCGGGGGCGGCCAGCGCGGCGGCCTCTTCGGCCTCCTTGCGGCGTTGCGCGATGATCTTGGCGTCGCGCTCGGCAGCGATCTTGCGGATCTGCTGCGTGGCACCGCCCGTGCCAGCGGGGATAAGGCGGCCGACGATCACGTTTTCCTTGAGGCCGATCAGCTTGTCGCGCTTGCCCTGGGTTGCGGCCTCGGTCAGCACGCGGGTCGTTTCCTGGAAGGACGCGGCCGAGATGAAGCTGCGGGTCTGCAGGCTGGCCTTGGTGATGCCCAGAAGGATCGGGCCACCCTTGGCCGGCTCAAGCCCGTTGGCGATGGCCTTTTCGTTCACGGCATCGAATTCGGCCTTGTCCACATGCTCGCCTTTCAGCAGCGTGGTGCCACCAGAATCGGTGATCTCCCACTTTTGCAGCATCTGGCGGACGATCACTTCGATATGCTTGTCGTTGATCTTCACGCCCTGCAGGCGATACACATCCTGCACCTCGTCGATCATGTAATCGGCAAGGGCTTCGACCCCAAGAATGTTGAGGATGTCATGGGGGGCAGGGTTGCCATCCATGATGTATTCACCCTTCTGGATGAAATCGCCCTCTTGCACGGGGATGTGCTTGCCCTTGGGCACCATGTATTCGACTGGCTCCAGTGAATCATCTGCCGGTTCGATGGTGATGCGACGCTTGTTCTTGTAGTCGCGACCATAGCGTACATAACCGTCGATTTCGGCGATGATGGCGTGATCCTTGGGACGACGGGCCTCGAACAGTTCGGCCACACGCGGCAGACCGCCGGTGATGTCCTTGGTCTTGGCGCCTTCGCGCGGGATCCGTGCCAGAACGTCGCCGGCCTTGATTTCCTGCCCGTCCTCGACCGACAGAATCGCATCGACCGACATGGCGTGAACCTCGGGGTTGCCATTCTTCTGGCGCACAGGTTCGCCGGTAGCCGGATCCATGACGATGATCTCGGGCTTGAGATCACTCCCCTTGGACGCGGCACGCCAGTCGGTCACGATCTTCTGGCTGATGCCCGTAGCATCGTCGGTTTCATCGCGGATGGACACGCCGGGGATCAGGTCGACAAACTTGGCCACACCATCGGCGCTGGCGATGATCGGCAGGGTATAGGGATCCCATTCGAACAGCTTGTCGCCACGCTTGATCTGCTGGCCTTCCTTGACCAGCAGGCGCGAACCATAGCCCATCTTGTGGGCCGACAGTTCATTGCCTTCATCGTCAAGAATGACCACTTCCATGTTCCGGGCCATGACGATCTGTTCACCGTCGCGGTTGACCAGAATGCTTTCGTTGCGGAAAGCCACCTTGCCCTCATGCGCAGCTTCCATAAAGGACTGCTGGCCACCCTGGGCGATACCGCCGATGTGGAATGTCCGCATGGTCAGCTGGGTGCCGGGTTCACCGATGGACTGGGCCGCGATGATGCCGACGGCCTCGCCAAGGTTCACCATGGTGCCGCGGGCCAGGTCACGACCATAGCACTGGACGCAGACGCCCTCTTCGGCCTCGCAGGTCAGCGGCGAGCGGATCTTGAGCGAGCGCACGCCAGCGGCCTCGATGGTTTCGGAAAGACGTTCGTCGATCAGCTCGCCATCACGCACAAGGATTTCGTCAGTGCCGGGGCGATACACGTCTTCGCCTGCAACACGGCCAAGGATGCGTTCGGAAAGCGACGCGACGATTTCACCGTCATTGATCGCGGCACGCGCGGTGATACGGCGGTCGGTGCCGCAATCCTCTTCGCGCACGATGCAATCCTGTGCGACGTCCACCAGACGACGGGTCAGATAACCCGAGTTGGCGGTCTTGAGCGCGGTGTCGGCCAGGCCCTTGCGCGCGCCGTGGGTCGAGTTGAAGTATTCGAGAACGGTCAGACCTTCCTTGAAGTTCGAGATGATCGGCGTCTCGATGATCTCGCCCGAGGGCTTGGCCATCAGGCCGCGCATCCCGCCCAGCTGTTTCATCTGGGCCGGCGAGCCACGAGCGCCCGAATGCGCCATCATGTAAACGCTGTTGGGCTCCATCTCGCTGCCGTCTTCATCGATCCGCATGGCCGAGATTTCGGCCATCATGGCCTCGGCCACCTCGTCGGAACATTTCGACCAGGCATCGACGACCTTGTTGTATTTCTCACCCTGGGTGATCAGGCCGTCCATGTATTGCTGTTCGAATTCCTTGACCTGCTCGCGCGCGGCGTTGACGATCGACCATTTGCTTTCGGGGATGACCATGTCGTCCTTGCCAAAGGAAATGCCGGCCTCAAAGGCCTCGCGGAAACCAAGGCGCATGATCCGGTCACAGAAGATGACCGATTCCTTCTGGCCGCAATGGCGATAGACGGTGTCGATGACCTCGGCGACCTCTTTCTTGCGCAGAAGGCGGTTGACCAGATCGAACGGCGTCTTGTTGTTCTGCGGCAGAAGCTCGCCCAGGCGCACACGGCCGGGGGTGGTTTCATAGCGCTTCCAGACGGTGTTGCCCTCTTCATCGATCTGGGGCACGCGGCAGGTGATGTTTGCGTGCAGATGCACGATGCCCGCATTCAGCGCGTGGTTCACCTCTTCCATCGAGGCAAAGACCATGCCCTCGCCCTTCATGCCCTTGCGGGC
>WFQE01000122.1 GCA_015487165.1 Paracoccaceae bacterium
CCAGCAACCGGACCCGTTCATCGAGGCCAAAATGGGCACCGGCAGTGCCCCCGCCTATCGCGGCGCGGCCTATGTGATGTTCGAGGAATTGCCGCTGGAGCAGTTCGGCAATCGTATCCCGCAGATCTCCTTCGAGGTGTTCCGTCCCATCATCGAGCCCGACACCGCCGAGGGCATGATCCGCGCCGTCACCCTGATCCCTGGCACTGGCGAGTTCGTCTATGCCACCGAGGCCATTTCACGAGGAAGCGGTGGTGATACGGCATCCGAGAATGTGCACACCACCAATGCCGTGCCCGACATCGTGGCAGCGCTCGATCAGCTGCAGGCGGCGGCCCCGAACATTGAAAGCATCAGCCTCGTAGTCAGTTGGTTTGGCACCGACCTGCGCGCCGGGAATTGCCAACTCAAACCCGGGGTCGAAAACACCACCAAAGTGACGACGCCAAAGAGCTGGGTGGTGAATGGCGTCACCCGCGCGGCTGCCCATGTGATCAGCCTCGATGCCAGTGGACGCACGGCTTACGGCGGAACACCTGCGGATTTTGCCGTGGTTCAGGCGATCCAGGAGATCAAGGCACGAGGCCTGCGGGTCACCTTTTATCCATTCCTGCTGATGGACATTCCCGCAGGCAATGCGTTGCCCGACCCGTATTCCGACAATGCGGCCACCGTTGGACAAAGCACCTATCCCTGGCGTGGGCGGATCACCTGTTCTCCGGCGGCGGGCTATGTCGGAACCGTGGACAAGACCGCTGCTGCCGCGGCGCAGGTATCCGCGTTCTTCGGCAATGCGCAGATATCCGACTTCGCGATCAGCGGCGAGACAGTCTCCTGGACCGGCGGCACCGACTGGGGCTACCGTCGCATGATCCTGCATTACGCCCATCTCTGCGCGGCAGCTGGCGGGGTAGATACGTTTCTGATCGGTTCGGAATTGCGCGGTCTGACCACAATCAGGGAAGGAGCGTCCAGCTACCCTGTCGTTACCGCAATGAGACAACTGGCTGGAGATGTCGCCGCTATTCTCCGTTCCGGAACCGCCATCAGCTACGCCGCAGACTGGTCGGAATATTTCGGGCACCAACCACAGGACGGCTCCGGTGATCTGTTCTATCACCTCGACCCGCTCTGGTCTGATCCGAACATCCACTTCATCGGCCTCGATAACTACCTGCCCCTGTCCGATTGGCGCGACGGGTTTGATCACACCGATGCACAGGCGGGCTGCTGAAAAGCCCCGCATAGGTGTCTGGCACCCTCATCAGCTCGGATATTGATTTTGAGGCGAAGGGCAAACACACGGGCTATTTGCGGATGCCCCACTCGGTGCATCGCAGTGCTTACCCCCCAACCTTGCTGCGGGGCTTGGGCTATTCACCTGAGGAAAGCGCCAAGCTTATAGAGCTGCAAGCCGCCTTTGATGCCCCCTATGCGTGGGTTTTTACCTCTGGCGGCGGTGGCGCAGTATCGCCTGAAATTCTGGCTCTGACCGAACGCGGCATAAAGCGGCTGCTGCATAGCACCGGAATGTTGCCGGCCTATAAGCCGGATGCCGCCAACGGCACGCGGGAACTCACCATTGCCGACTCCGTTATAGCCTATGATAACGGCCTTTTCGAGCCTTATCATAGGGTTGAAAACGAGGTTGAAAATGGCGATGTTGCAGGGGTGATCAACTTTCCCGAAACCCCGTGGCGCACGCCCGTTCCGCTCACATTTCAGCAGGGCGGCATGGTGCTTTGCCAGCGCGTGCCCGGCTTGGCTGAGCGCGGCGATTGCCTTTTTCAAGTCGCCAAGGATTTGCAGGCTTAGCCCGAGACCCTTGGGGTTTTACCGGCACAATTCTTCGCCATTGCGTGCTGCGCTCTTGACAAAAAATAGTCTGCACCTGAATTTGTCCGCTAAGGGTGGCGCTGTAAATTCGCAAACAGCTCGGGCAAGTCTGGCCCTGGTTTTACTGTGAAGGACGCCATCTCGGGGAGAAAATACCATGACACAGTTAACACGGCGCATCGTTATGCAAACCATGGCAGCCGGGCTTATAGCCAGCCCCCTTCGCGCCATGGCCCCGTTTCGGCTCGGGCTTACACCGGTTTTTCTGGATAATGACGCCGAGGTTATAGGCCGCTTGCGCGAAGCCTTTTCAGAGGTGCTCGGGGTGGAAGTGGTGCTGGAGCAGCGGCGCACATATGAAGAGGTTACGGCGCTGTTGTTAGAAGGCTCGATTGATGCCGCTTGGCTGTGTGGCTATCCATATTTGCAACATAAAGCAGCGCTGTCCTTGATGGCCGTGCCGGTGTGGAACGGGCAGCCGCTATACCAGTCTTACCTGATTGTCGGGGCCGATAGCACGGCAAACGGCCTCGCCGATTTGCGCGGCGAAACCCACGCCTATTCAGACCCTGATTCCAATTCCGGCTATCTGGTGACGGTGTCTGACCTTGTGAGCATGGGCGAGCGCCCTGAATCGTTTTTTGGCCGCACCATCTTTACCTACGGCCACCGCAATGTGGTGCGCGCAGTGGCCGACGGGCTGGTGCAATCAGGCAGTGTGGACGGCTATGTATGGGAGGCTTTGGCCAAAACCGAACCTGCCTTAACTGCCCGAACAAAGGTGCTAACCCGCTCCGAGTGGCTCGGCTTTCCGCCGTTTTGTGGCCGCAGCGACCAAATGAACACGCCGCGCATGCAGGCCATGCAGCAGGCCATATTAACGCTCGACCAAACCGAAAAAGGCCGCTCGGCCTTGGCCCTGTTGCAGCTTGATGGCATGACCAAAGCCGCGCCCGCGCTTTATGACGGAATTGCCGCGCGCATGCGCATAATGGACACCCTGCGCCCATGAGCCTGCTGCACCGCATTCCTTTTGCTCTGCGGGTGCCGCTGTTCACGGCGGCGCTGATGATTCTGGTCGGGTTTCTGGCCTCGCAGCAGGTGCTAACCACCCTGCGTCAGGTGCAAGATGACCGTATCCGCGAGCTGGCCGAGCTCCAGATCGAAGCGCTTTCTGTGGCGCTGGGGCCGCTGGTGTCTCGCAACGATATTTGGGAAGTGTATGATACGCTCGACCGCGCCACCGGGCAAAACGAGGGCCAGCGGCTGGTATTTGCCGCTTTGGCCAATGCCGATGGCGTTGTGCTGGCCGCCACCAATCCGCGCCGCGCGCCGGTGGATAGCAAAATTGCCAAACTTACCAGCGGAGCGCAGGCTTTAAACGCGCTGTCCCTAACCGGGGAAACCGCCGAGATCAAGGTGTTGGCCCCTTTGGTGTATCAAGGCCGCGAGGTCGGCCAAATCCTGATCGAGATGAACGTGTCAGACCTTGTCGCCGAGCGCACAAGTGTGGCACGGCTGTTACTGATCGGCAACGCGGTGGTCACGCTCCTGCTGGCAATCCTTGGCTATCTGGCCATGCGCCGAATTCTGATGCCCGTCACCCGCGTGGTGGCGCGGATGCGGGATTCTGTCGATGCGCCCGAGCCGATTGCGGCTTCGGATATGCCCGCAGGCGATAGTGAAATGGCGCAACTAGCCAAGAGCTATAACTCCATGGTTGGTGCCATCGGGGCCAAGGCAGAGGCCGACCGGCGGCTGGCCGAGCGCGAGCGCTTTGTGAGCCTCGGGCGGCTGTCGTCCTCGTTGGCGCATGAAATCAACAACCCGCTGGGGGGGCTGCTGAACGCTGTGGACACTGTGCAAAAATACGTCGACCGCCCCGAGGTGGTGCGCGAAAGTGCCGAGCTTCTGAAGCGCGGCTTGGGCCATATGCGCGATGTGGCCCGCGCCACGCTGGACCTGAACCGGCTTAACCATGAAGGTGCGGTTTTGGCGGCGGATGACTTTCAGGACCTCAAGCTGCTCATCGAGCCGGAAATCAGCCGCCAGCAGCAGCGGCTCGGCTGGGAGGTCGGCGAAATAACCTGCGTCCTGCCCGCCGCCCCTGTGCGCCAAATCGCCCTCAACCTACTTCTAAACGCCACCGAGGCGGCGGGGAAAGAGGGGCTGGTCTCGCTGAAGGCCCAGCAGGGCGATGGGCGGCTGCGCATTGCTATTTCCGATAGCGGGCCGGGGTTAGCAAAAGCCGCTTGCGCGCGGCTGTTGGGCACGGGGGCAGCGGCATCGGGCGGCGGCGTGGGTTTGCGGCTGGTGCGTGATCTTGTGAGCCAGCTCAAGGGCTGCGTGAGCCTTGACCGCGCCGATGGCGAAACGGTTATTCGGGTGGAACTGCCATGCTGAACGGGCTGAATATCGTATTGGTCGAGGATGACGAGATCATGGGCGGCTCGCTGATGCAACGGCTCAAGCTGGAGGGGGCGCGCGTGAGCTGGCACAAGCAAACCCGCACCGCCCTCGGAGCCATCCGCACCCCGCGCGCGCCTGTGGACGCGGTGATCTGTGATATCCGCTTGCCTGATGGCAGCGGCGAAGAGCTGTTCACCACTCTGTGCCAAAGCACCACCCCGCCGCCGTTTCTGTTTGTCACCGGCCATGGCGGCATTGAGCAAGCCGTGCGGCTGATGAAGGCGGGGGCGATTGATTATGTAACCAAACCCTTTGAAATGGCGACGTTTTTAGAGCGGCTCTCCACGCTGCTCTCCCCGCAAACTGCGGTAGACCTGCCCCCCGCCCTTGGTATCTCTCCCGCCGCGCGGCGGGTGGATGCGCTGGCCCTGCAAGCAGCGGCAACAGACCGCCCCGTGCTGATTATCGGCGGGGCGGGCACCGGCAAAGCACTGGTAGCACGGCGGATTCACGAAGCCTCGGAACGCCGCGCCGCGCCGTTCGTGAGCGTCAATCTGGCGCGCGAGCCGGACATGGTGCAGGCGCTGACGGGCGCGTGGGAAAGGATTGGCTACGGGGTGCTTTTCCTGAACGCCCTCAGCCGATTGGACGATGCAGCGCGGGCCGCACTTATGCAGGCTTTTGACGCGGGCTTCAAGGGCCGGATTATTGCCGCCTGCGGGCAGGAAATGGCCGCAATCATCCGCGAAGACGGAGCAAAGGCCGATTTCTTTTACCGCCTGAATATGCTTGAAATTCCGGTGCCGCCGCTGGGCAACCGCCCCGAGGACGCCGTGTGGCTGATGCAACAGCTTTTCCCGCGCCTTAACCCCCATCGGCAAGCCCCGCTGGAGGGCATAAGCCCGCTATGCGAGGATGCGGTGCGCGCCCATGATTGGCCCGGCGGTGGCCGCGAGCTGCGCGCACGGGTGCAGCGCGGCATGGAGGGCGCGGCTGGCCCGCTGTTGCAGGTGGTCGATGTTTTTCCCGAAAATCTGGTGGAGCCAGCGGCGGCGTTAAGCCTCGCTGAAGCCCGCGCGGCGGCGGAAAAATCGCAAATTATCGAGACGCTAGGGCGCATGGATGGGCAGCTTTCCAAGGCCGCCAAGCAGCTCAAAATTTCGCGCACCACACTGTGGGAAAAGATGCAGAAGCTCGGAATTTCCAGCTAGCATCTGCAGGCGCAAATGATTTTTCGAAACATCTCAATTCTTGGTGCGGTTTTTCGGAAATTCTTCTCAGAATAAACTTTGTATCATATTGATAAAACATATGTATTCGAGTTAAATTGGTGACTACTAACCTAGGTTAATAGTCACCAATTGTGAGGCTAAAAAAACTTCGGTAGGCCATGCGCCGGGAAAAGGGTGCGTAATTGCGATACCGCATGAATCAGCCGCCCTGATCCGAGGCCTGAAAGACCCGACCTATTTCGTTCGGACATCCGAACACTTCAAAAGCATTAATTATAACAACCTCTTACGCGCCGACTTCTTCCCGTTTTTTCACCTGCATCCCGCCGTGCATCTGTTAACCTTGATATATATCAACAAACAGGGAGGAGAATTCCATGAGATGTAAAAAGATGGTCGACGTAGGGCGTCGGCAATTCTTGCGGGGCGGGGCTTTGGCCGCTGCGGGGGCGGCAGCCAGCACGGTTACGGGCGGCGCAGCGCAGGCTACACCTGCGAATGCGCAGGTCGACTACCCGTCGGACAAGCTGGCCAATATCGCTGATCTGACCGTGAACGAGCCGGTGGATATCAGCTACCCCGATGCCGACAGCCCCGGCGTGCTGATCAAGCTTGGCGACGCGGTGGAAGGTGGCGTTGGCCCCGATGGCGATATCGTCGCCTATTCGGTGCTCTGCCCGCATATGGGTTTTTACATGGATTACAACGCCGATGACCGGACGCTCAATTGCTCGGGGCATTTTTCGCGTTTTGACGTGGAAGCAGGCGGCCAGCAAGTGTGGGGCCATGCCACGCAAAACCTGCCGCAGTTCACCCTGCGGGTGGCTGATAATGGCGACATTTTTGCCGAGGGCGCGTCTGATCTGATTTTCGGCCGTCCAAGCAACGTATTATAAGGGGAGAAAGAAAACATGGCTTATAAAAGACAAATAGACCGCCTGCCCATTCCGCCTGCCAATGCAAAAGTGCAGAATGTGACCTGCCATTATTGCATCGTTGGCTGTGGCTACAAGGCCTATACATGGCCGCGCAACAAGCAAGGCACGCTGACAGATAATGCCTTTGGCATTGACCTGAGCGAGCAGCAAAGTGCGCTTGGCACCTGGATTGCGCCATCCATGTATAATATGGTCAAGCAAGACGGCAAAGACGTGCATCTGGCTGTGGTGCCGGACAAGGAATGTGTGGTAAATTCCGGCCTTGTATCGATCCGTGGTGGCCGTATGGCCGAAAACCGCCCTTCAAAGGTGACGGGCACACAAATGCAGCGTCTGAGTGATCCGATTGTCTGGCGTAATGGCGTTTGGCAGCCCACAAGCTGGGATGATGCTTTGGACCTCGTGGCCCGCGTAACGGCGCGCATTATCACCGAAGGCTCGGAAGATGATCTGCTGCTTTCGATGTTTGACCATGGCGGTTCTGCGGGTGGCTATGAAAACACATGGGGCACAGGCAAGCTCTATTTTGGCTCGATGAAGGTCAAAAACGCCCGCATCCATAATCGCCCCGGCTATAATTCCGAGGTGCATTCCTCGCGCGATATGGGCGTGGACGAGCTGCAATACCAATATTCCGATTACGAGGTGACCGACACCATCATGATCGTCGGGGCCAACCCGCTGGAAACGCAGACCAACCTGTTCCTGAACCACATGCGCAAGGGGCTGGAAAACGGCGCCAAGTTCATCATGGTGGACCCGCGCCGCACGGTTACGGTGAATGCCGCCGAGGAGATTGCAGGCGCTGAAAATGTGCTGCACCTGCCGATTGATCCGGGGTCAGACATGGTGCTGTTTAACGCGCTGTTCACCCATATCGTTGATCAGGGCTGGACGGATAGCGACTTCATCGCCAATTCGACCTTTGCCTCGGGCGAAGCTGTAGCCGAAGACGCGGCGCACCCGTCGGGCCTTGGTAGCCTTGACTACGCTATGGCAACCTGCCGGACCTCCACCGCCGAAGCGGCCGAGATTTGTAAGGTTGACGAGGCCGATATCATCAAGGCCGCCGAGTGGCTGGGCAAGCCAAAAGAAGATGGTTCGCGCCGCAAGGCCGTAACCGGCTATGAAAAAGGCATCATCTGGGGCAATGACAATTACCGCACCATTGGCGCTTTGCTCAACATCTCATTGGCCACGGGCAATGTCGGTCGCGAAGGCGGCGGCTGCTGCCGGTTGGG
>WFQE01000123.1 GCA_015487165.1 Paracoccaceae bacterium
ATCGTCAAGACGATCTCGCGGTCGTAAGGGCCATCTTCAGTCACCAGAAGGCCGCCTTCACCCATATCCATCCCCGCGCCACCGGCCATTTTCATGCCTTCTGCAGCGGCAGGCGGCATCTTCATGTCGCCGGACATAGGGGGGGTGCTTCCTTCGGCCATATTCTTGGTGCTATCACCTGCCCCCTCCATCTTCATGCCTGTGTCAGGGGCATCCCCGCCCGCGGCCATGTTCATGTTTCCGTCCGTGCCGGAATCCATGTTCATGCCGCTGTCGCCGGCCCCCTCCATCTTCATGCCGCTGTCGGCCGCATCAGGGGGCATCTTCATGGTTTCGCCCGAGGACGCCCCCATTTTCATGTCGCCCATGTCCATGCCACCCATCATCTCTTCGAAATCGGCCTCGGCCTGCTTGAGATGATCTTCATCCTCGGGGGGCACGTCAAAGACGCCAATCTCTTCGACACGGTCGTTTTCTCCAAGGTTCGGCGATGGTGGAACAAATCCCTCCTGACGGAACTTTGTCAAAAGGCTTTCGGACGGGGGAAGCTGGTAAATCGGGCCCACCCCGGCGGTTGTCAGATACGCGACCAGCGCGCCACCCAACAACCCGGTCAGAACGAAAAATCTGATCATTTCTGTTTCTCCTTATTCCGCGGGTTGGGTTGCTTTGGATGGGATGTCTTCCATCTCGAGCGGCCAGGGGTTGTCGGGCGCCTTCTGGCCGCGCGATGCGCTCCACGCGACGTTAAAGACAAAGATCAGAAAGCCCGTGCCAATCATGAAACCACCTATGGTGATGAATATCTGGGCTTCGACCCAGCCGGGGATGGGCAGATAGTCATAGACCCACCGCGGGAAATACAGATATCCGGCAACACCCATGCCCGTGATTTTCAGGAACAACCCGACCTGCCACAGCCAGAAATGCCAGTTGCCCAGCCGCTGGCTGTACATTCGTCCGGTGAAATAGGGGTACAGATAGTAGAACCCCGCAATTCCCATCTGTGCCGTAAAGCCTACGAACATGGCGTGGAAGTGGGCCGGTATCCAATAGGTGTTGTGGATGAAGTCACTGTCCGGTGCGATCTGAGCATTCAGAAACGCGGTTGCGCCGCCGTAAATGATGAAGGCAATCGACATCACCATGAACTTGAAAGGCACTGCACGCCGGGCAGAGGCCGGAATCGGCGCCATGAACAGCGTCGAGATCCAGTTGAACACATGCAGCACCGACGGGATGAATACCAGCATGGTCAGCACCTGCACAAAGCGTTCGTAAGTGCCCGAAATGGTGTGCACCGGCTGGAAATGGTGCGGCCCGATCGGAATTGCGCCCAGCCCCAGCAGGATGAAGGCAACCACACCTGACCAGTAGCTCCACATCTTGTGGCCCAGAAACCGTGGCATGATCGTGTAGATCACAGCGATAGCAGGCACAAAGGGCAGATAGACGGCCGGGTGACCATAGCTCCAGAACAGATACAGGAAATACTGGATCGAGCCCCCTCGTGACGGATCAAACCAGGCAACCTTGCTCCACTGCATGTAGTCGTTCAGCAGGCCAAAGCCGGCAAGGCCCAGAAAGATCACCGAGACCATGAACAACACCCCGATGACGGCAGCAGCCCATCCGATCAAAGGCAGTTCGCCAAGCTTGAACTTGCCGGCAATGCCGTTCCTGAGCAGGACCGCGCCTGCCAGAAACTCGGACACTGCGACCAGGATGATCGCGACATGGCCCATCCACAGCAAGGGGTTGCCGGTGCGCATGGACATTGGCGCATAGGCTGTCCAGGTGAAATCGGGACGCCCGATGACCAGAAACACGGCGGCCACGATCAGAACCCAGTAACTGGCCTGCGCGGCACCCGCCCAGATCAGCCGTTCGGTACCCATGACCTTGGGCAACATGAAATACAGGATCGAAACCACAAGCGGGATCAGAAAACCGAATACCATGACCATCCCGTGCAGGGTCATCAGGGTCATGTAGGTTCTCGCCCCAAGCATCTGGACATCCGGCACGGTCAGCTCGACCCTGAAGGCCAGCGCAAAGAAACCGCCCAGCGCCAACATGACAAAGGCCGTGAATATCCCCTTTAGGGCGATCTTTCTGTAGTCGTTGGAAAACAACAGCTCTCGCGCACTTGTCGTGCCTACAATGTTTTCCGGTTTCCAGTGGGCCAGATTTCCGGGCCCGAAATTTTCTATTTTCTCGGACATCAGGCTTTCTCCCCGTCAGTTATCAGACTGGCCGTATCTTCATTTTTTTCAACAACCAGCCACGCCTTCATCTGGGCGTGTCCCACGCCGCAATAGTTCACACACTGGATCAGGTATTTTCCTGGCTCGTCCGGCGCCTTGATCCAGACTTCTCGCCTGGCGTCCGGGTCGATCTCCGCGGTGATCTGGGCAACCGGAATGTTGAACCCGTGGATCACGTCGTTGCTGACAATCTTGAACAGCACCTTCTGACCCGGCTTGACGATAGCGGCGTTGCGGCTGATCTCGTTGTCTTCGTTGATGAAGGCAAAGCCCCACTGAAAGGCAATGACCGTGAACTCGCGGTCGAAAACCTGGCCCTTTTCGGGGTCGTAATTCCCGGAAACCTTTTTCGTCCCTTCCTCGAGATTCGCCTGATAGGCTGAGTAGGTGCCAACACTCAGCTTGTCGGCATACCAGACCAATCCCAGCATTACGGCGATAAAGCCGAATTCAAACGCATAGCTGGGCTTCCAGCGGCGTTTCATCAATATGGCTGCAAACAACATGACCAGCCCAAGCACCGTAAACGATGCGGTGATTGCCATCATGATTGCCTGCGGACCCCATATCCCCAAAGCATTTTCCATCTGTTCCTCCTATTCTTCCCTGATACGGAAACCTGTCTCGGGGTCGGCTCGATTGGTTTCATGGCCGGCGCAATACAGATTTCCGTCGAGGGACCGGCCTGGCCGATCCCGTCACAGCACGCTCGATCGGGGCGGCAAGCCCCGGAGCGAACCCTATGTGTCAGGTTCGTGGAGGATCGTGTGGAGGTGTCGAGCTCAGCGCTTCGAATGGCGACTGCGCGACATTGCGCACAAGCTTGTCGAATTCGTCACGAGGTGCGCTTGTGCAGTTTCCGGTGGATGCGCCACAGACACAGCAGTTGCTGGCTTCGGCAAGGAACACCACGGAAACTCCGGGCGTCTTCTGGGCTTTCGTTCTGGTCGCCCGGGGATGAACCCGTGGGTGAACGACATCACCGGAAGCCCGGTAGGCATGAACGCCCGTAGTCGATGCAGCAAACACATCGCCCTGGCTCATCAGAACCATGGCATTGATAAGCAGCATCAACACTCCGCGTGCGAAGTGATTCTTCATGATTCGAACGTTCATGGTTCGTTAATTACCATATAGGCCGAATTTCGGAAATTAATTTCCCGAAACGGCCAATATACCTTTTCCGGGCCTGATATTTGTGGATCCCGTCTGCAGCGAGACGGCCGCGAACAAGATCGGAATCAATGCAGAAGGTTTGTCCGGCCGGAAGGCGATCGCGATCCATATTGGACAGCATGTTCCGGACGAAGGCGCTTGCCAGGGCATATTGGTTGGTAAGCTTTCCATTTCGAGTGCAAGCGCAGGGACCGCCAAATGTTCTTGTCGATGATATCTGCAACGAAAGTCCGGTTGCGGTGAGGCGCGCGTTCTCTATATTTGCGCGAATAGCCGAAAACGGCGGAATTTTCGCCCTTTGGCAGCAAGAGACAATGGTCGCAAGCACACGGAATGCCCGTTGTAGTTGGGGCAGATAAAGGGACAGGAACATTGCGCAAACCAGCCATCGCCACCCTTGAATACATGACCGAATTCAAGGGGCACCTTGCTGACGTGCCGCTGGATCGGCTTGGCTGGCCGCTTGGCCGCCCTGAGGGACTTGAAGAGGGGGTTGTGGGCGATCTTGGCCCGCAGGATCATCTCATCACATATCCCAGGAAATGGGTGTTTGGCCGCAGGGCCGCAGGGCTGGACGTTCGCCTGAGCCTATTGATTGCGGAACCCCGGGCTTTTGATCCGGTGCAGATGTTCTTGGCCCGGCTTTTCCACCGCCGCTTCTATCGTGTTCTCACCTGTGATGACCGTTTGCTGTCTGCACTGCCCAACGCTCAGTATTTCGTCTTTGGCGATAGCTGGGTGCGCGGTTGGCGTGACACTGATGTGACCAAGACAAAAATGTTGTCGCTGATCGCCTCGAACAAGAAACGCCTCAAGGGACATCGGCTTCGCCACAAGATCGTGCGCTGGATCAGGGCCGAGGGAATCGAGGCCGACATCATGGGCCGCGGTTACCGCCCCTTTGACGACAAGGCCCAGGGGCTTGCCCCCTATCGTTATTCGGTGGTGATCGAAAACTGCCAGCAGAATGGGTATTTTACCGAAAAGCTCGTCGATGCGTTGCTGCTCAGGACCGTTCCGATCTATTGGGGCGCGCCGGATATTTCGCGGTTTTTCGACATGAACGGCATCATTCATTGCCAGAGCGAAGAGGCGCTCAGGCAGGCGATCCGTTCGGTGTCGGTTGCCGATTACGAGGCCAGAATGCCGGCGATCGAGGCAAACCGCCGTGAAGCTGCCCGGTATGCGGACGTGCTGAAGAGTGCTGCCCGGGTTATCGAATCGACCTTTCCTTCCACCTGAGGCCTTCAGGTGATCAGAAGATCAGCACCTTGTTTGCTGCAATGGTTTCAGCCGCAAGTTCGGGCATTGTGCTGCGTTGGCAACCGTCAATCATATCCTCATCGGTCATGCCGCGCGCATCCATGCAGGTGCCGCACAACAAGACCCGGCCATTGCCCAGCGTGACCCGTTTGATCATCCGTTCCATGTTGTAATAGCCATCGGGTGTCTTTTGTCCCTTGCGGGCGGAAACCACGGCATCGGCCATCAGAAAGACGGTTGTCTCGGCCGTGCTGTCCGCCTTGAGCAGTGCATGCGCAAGCCTGAGCGCGTTGTAGCCGCGTTCCGATCCATATGGCGGGTCATTCAGGATAAAAAGGGTTTTCATGGGATATCTCCAGTGGGTTTGTGGAAAATCGCCAACAATCAATAACTCAATTGAATAATTTGTAAAGGCATATGTCTTTGATTGCGCGGCTGGCCCGGGCAATATCTATCCGTTCAGGCCAAGGTAGGCCACGACAGGAATGGACCGGTTGTTCGAGGTGAGAAATTGGTAGCGGAGGAGGGACTTGAACCCCCGACACGCGGATTATGATTCCGCTGCTCTAACCAGCTGAGCTACTCCGCCACGGTGGTGGGGATTTAGGCGAGAGGGGGGCAGGCGTCAAGGGAAAAACTGTCCCGAATGGCTGCTGTCGCATGGGCCAGTGATGGCCGCTGTCAAACCGCGCCGCCGCAGAACCAGAATGTTGGCGGCCAAGTATATGCATATCAACTGTCCGTTGATTGTTGTGCCTTATTTTTGCCGCATCGGTTAAGCAATATGGGTGCAGGACCAATGACTCCATCGAGATCGCACATGAAACAAAACATGGGTGACGTGGTGGACGCTTCATCTGGTGGGCATGTAGCGCCTTCGCGCGTCAGAAAAACTGGAATTACGCATACCTTGGCAATTGGCCTGCGGCGGTTGTATCTTCTGTGGCGCCTATTCTTCCGCGCCGTGGTCATAGTCGTTCTGCTCAAGACCGCCGTACTGGTTCAATATGGTGAAGCCGGTTATCTGTCTGCCCTTGGAAAATCTGATATTTCCGGATCCGCACATGGTATCGCCGTTTCAATCATGAGGTTGGATCCGTTGACCCGCAGGCTGGCCGCAATGGTGCGGGATATTCGCGACAAGCTGTCAGATGGAAGAATTATCGCCAGGCTACGTTGAAGTTGCACCAGTGCACCGGAACTATACGTCCAGCTCTTCCACGAAACGGGCGTTTTCCTGGATATACTGAAAGCGCAGCTCGGGTTTCTTTCCCATCAGGCGTTCGACCAGATCGCGGGTTTCGCCTGGGATGTCCTCGTCGATCGACACCCGGATCAGCTTGCGGGTTTCCGGGTTCATGGTGGTTTCCTTCAGGTCCTTGGCATCCATCTCGCCCAGGCCCTTGAAGCGACTGACGTCGATCTTGCCCTTGCCGCCAAGGCCGCGTTCAAGCCAGCGGTCGCGCTCGGCCTCGTCCAGGCAATAGACGCGCCGCGCGCCTTGCGTCAGCCGGTACAGCGGCGGGCAGGCCAGATACAGATGCCCCGCGTCGATCAGCGGGCGCATCTGGGTAAAGAAGAAGGTCATCAGCAGGCTGGCAATATGGGCGCCGTCCACATCGGCATCGGTCATGATGATGATCTTTTCATAGCGCAGATCATCAAGGTTGAACTTTGCCCCCATGCCAACCCCCAGCGCCTGGCAGAGGTCGGAAATCTCGGCATTGGTGCCGATCTTGGAGCTGGCCGCCCCCAGCACGTTCAGGATCTTGCCGCGCAGAGGCAGCAGCGCCTGATTCTTGCGGTCGCGCGCCATCTTGGCGCTGCCGCCGGCGCTGTCCCCCTCGACGATGAACAGCTCGGTGCCTTCGCGGGTGTTTGACGCGCAATCCACCAGCTTGCCCGGCAGGCGCAGCTTTTTCGTGGCGCTCTTGCGCTGGGTTTCCTTTTCCGCGCGCCTGCGCAGGCGTTCCTCGGATCGCAGCACCAGGTAATCAAGTATGGCGCCGGCCGCCTTTGTGTCGGCCGCAAGCCAGTTGTCGAAATGGTCGCGCACCGAATTTTCGACCAGGCGCTGGGCGGCGGCAGTTGCCAGGCGGTCCTTGGTCTGGCCGACGAATTCGGGCTCGCGGATGAAACAGCTGACCAGCGCACAGCCCCCTGCCATCACGTCGTCACGGGTGATCTGGCTGGCCTTGCGGTTGTTCACCAGCTCGCCATAGGCGCGGATCCCCTTGAGGATCGCGGCCCAGAAACCCGATTCATGGGTGCCGCCCTCGGGCGTGGGCACGGTGTTGCAATAGCTTTGCACGAATGCATCAATCGAAGGCGTCCAGTTGATCGCCCACTCCACCGATCCGGGCGTGTCGGCGCCGAATTTTTCGGCAAACTCCACCCGCCCCGAAAAGGGTTTGTCCGAATAGGTTGCCGCGCCCGCAAGGCGTTCGTTCAGATAATCGGCCAGCCCGCCGGGGAAATGGAACACCGCGCTTTCGGGAATGTCGTCATCCTTGCCGATCAGTTCCGGCGCACATTTCCAGCGGATTTCCACCCCCGAAAACAGGAACGCCTTGGAGCGCACCATCTTCAGCAGGCGCGCGGGCTTGAACCGGTTGCGCGTGCCAAAGATCTCGGAATCGGCATGAAAGGTCACCTTGGTGCCGCGCCGGTTGGGGGCGGCCCCCAGCCGCTGCAGCGGCCCCGTGGGCAGCCCGCGCGAGAACTCCTGCGCATACAGTTCGCGCCCGCGCGCAACCTCGACCCGCAGATGATCGGACAGTGCGTTGACGACTGAAACCCCGACCCCGTGCAAGCCGCCGCTGGTCTGATAGGCATCGCCCGAAAACTTGCCCCCCGCATGCAGGGTGCAAAGAATGACCTCAAGCGCCGACTTGTCGGGAAACTTGGGATGCGGGTCCACCGGAATGCCGCGCCCGTTATCGGTGATGCTGACCGAATGATCCGCATGCAGTTCCACCTCGATGCGGCTGGCATGTCCGGCGACGGCCTCGTCCATGGCGTTGTCCAGAACCTCGGCCACAAGATGATGCAGCGCGCGTTCATCGGTGCCGCCGATATACATGCCGGGGCGCTTGCGCACGGGCTCCAGCCCCTCCAGAACCTCGATGTCGCTGGCGGTATAGTCAGCCTGTCCCTGGTCAGAGGAAAGGAGGTCCCTTGCGGTCATGCGGCTTGCTCGATTCAATATTATCGTTGGCCGCCATTAGAACATTTCCGCCCCTGCAGGGGCAAGCCATGTTCGCGCTTGCGCCGCGTCTTCTTTGCAAAAATACTCGGGCGGTGCCTTGGGCCGCACACGCAACGCTCAGATCGAAAAGCTGGTCCCGCAGCCG
>WFQE01000124.1 GCA_015487165.1 Paracoccaceae bacterium
ATCCCCGACATCACCCATATCATGCAGCCCCACTGGTGGGCCGAGGGCGGCGAGATGAGCCCCGAGGAATTCGGCCTGCACGCCGCCCGCGCCCTGGAGCGCGAAATCGAGCGCCTGGGCGAAGACAACGTCGCCGCATTCATCGCCGAGCCCGTGCAGGGCGCCGGCGCCGTGATCGTGCCGCCCGAAACCTATTGGCCCGAAATCCAGCGCATCTGCGACGAACACGACATCCTGCTGATCGCCGACGAGGTGATCTGCGGCTTCGGGCGCACCGGCAACTGGTTCGGCAGCCAGACCTTCGGCATCCGCCCCGACATCATGACCATCGCCAAGGGCCTGTCCTCGGGCTATGCCCCCATCGGCGCCTCGGTCGTATCCGACGAGGTCGCCGCCGCTATCGACAGCGCCGAATTCAACCACGGCTATACCTATTCCGGCCATCCGGTCAGCTGTGCGGTGGCGCTGGAAAACCTGCGCATCCTTGACGAGGAAGGCATTGTCGAACGCGTCAAGACCGAAACCGCCCCCTATCTGCGCGAGAAATGGAGCGCATTCGCCGATCACCCGCTGGTGGGCGAGGTGCGCATCTCGGGCATGATGGCGGCGCTGCAACTGACCCCCGACAAGGCCAGCCGCGCGGCCTTTGCCGCTGATCCGGGCACCGTGGGCACGATCTGCCGCGATTTCTGCTTTGACAGCAACCTGATCATGCGCCACGTCAAGGATTCCATGATCATCTCGCCCCCGCTTGTGATCACGAAACAGGAAATCGACATCATGGCCGACCGTGCTGGCCGCGCGCTCGACCAGACTTATGACCGGCTCAAGGCCGAGGGGTTGCTGGTCGCGGCGGCCTGATCCGATCAAGGGGTTTGTGATCACATGGACATCCTGACGATTAACGACCGCCCCGGTGAATATCCGCGCTCCTGGTATGCAGCAACCGCCACCCCCCTGCCCCCGTTTGCACCGGCGCGGGGCGAGATCAGCTGCGACATCTGCATCATCGGCGGCGGCTATACCGGGCTGTCAGCCGCACTGCATCTGGCACAGTCCGGTTATGACGTTACGCTGATCGAGGCCAACCGCCTAGGCAGCGGCGCATCAGGGCGCAATGGCGGGCAGGTCGGCACAGGACAGCGCCTCGATCAGGACGAGCTGGAAGAAATCGTCGGCAAGATACGCGCCCGCGTGCTGTGGGATCTGGCGCTGGAATCGGTCGCGCTGGTCAAGGAGCTGATCCGCAAGCACGATATCGACTGCGCCTGGCGCGACGGCATCATCCACGCCGACCACCGGGCGCGCTTTGTGGCCCACAGCCACGCCTATGCCGAGAAACTCAACCGCGATTACGACTATGACCTGATCCGCCCGCTGGACCGCACCGAGATTCGCGAGCTTGTAGGATCAAGCGGCTATCACGGCGGCACGCTCGACATGGGCAGCGGGCATCTGCACCCGCTGAACTATGCGCTGGGGCTCGCGCGCGCGGCACAGGCCGCCGGCGTGCGGATGTTCGAACAGACCCGCGCCCGCGACATCACCCCCGGCACAAGGCCCCGTGTCACGACGGGTGAGGCCACAGTCAGCGCCGATCACGTGATTGTCGCGGCCAATGGCTATCTGGGCAATCTGTCGCCCCGGCTCGCGCGGCGCATCATGCCCATCAACAACTATATCGTCGCCACCGAACCGCTGAGCGCGGATTTCGCCCGCTCGCTGATCCGCGACAACCACGCCGTTGCCGACAGCCGCTTTGTCATCAATTATTTCCGCCTGTCCGAAGATCGCCGCATGCTGTTCGGGGGCGGCGAAAGCTATGGCTACCGCTTTCCCCGCGACATCGCGGCCCTTGTGCGCAAGCCGATGTTGCAGGTCTATCCGCAGCTGGCCGACACGCGCATCGATTACGCCTGGGGCGGAACCCTCGGCATCACCATGAGCCGCCTGCCCCATTTCACCCGCATGCAGGGCAATATCCTGAGCGCGGGCGGATTTTCCGGCCACGGGGTCGCCATGGCCACCCTTGCCGGCCGCCTGCTGGCCGAGGCCGTCCAGGGACAGGCCGAGCGTTTCGACCTGATGGCCGCCCTGCCCACACCGCGCTTTCCGGGCGGCACGCTGCTGCGCTGGCCGCTGCTGGTGCTGGCAATGACATGGTTCAGCCTGCGCGACAGGCTGTAGGGCCGCCCTGCTTCTTCTTTGTCACAATACTCTCGGGGGTGCGGGGGCAGACAGCCCCCGCCAGTGCCAGCAGAAATCACGAGGGCCTCCGGCGGGAGTATTTTCCCAAAGAAGAAACCCTGTCAGGCCTTCTCAGCCGGTCTTTTCGGCCTCGAGGATCGAGCAGTAATTCGCGACCCCCGAGCCGCCCATGTTGAACACCATGGCCAGTTCCGCGCCGTCCTTCTGGATGCCGCCGGCCTCGCCCGTGACCTGGGCTGCGCACAGCGCGTGCATGGAAACGCCGGTCGCACCCACCGGATGCCCCTTGGCCTTGAGGCCGCCAGACAGGTTTACCGGCAGCTTGCCATCCCGATAAACCAGACCCTCGGCAATGGCGCGGGGCCCCTCGCCGCGGGACACAAGGCCCATGGCCTCGTAGACCAGCAGTTCGGCGATGGTGAAACAGTCATGCACCTCGGCCAGGTCGATATCGTCCACGGTGACGCCGGCCTCTTCATAAGCGCGGGCAAAGGCCTCGGCCGGGCCCTCGAAGGCCAGGATGTCGCGGCGCGACATGGGCAGGTAGTCGTTCACATGCTGGCCGGCGCGAAATTTGACCGAACGCGGGGCCTCTTGCGCCATGTCCTCGGCCACCATGACAAGCGCCGCGGCGCCGTCCGAGATCAGCGAACAGTCGGTCAGGCGCAGAGGCGGGGCCACCATCGGGTTCTTGTCGCTGACGGTGTTGCAGAAATCGAAACCCACATCCTTTTGCATCTGCGCCAGCGGGTTGTTGACCGCATTGGCGTGGTTCTTGGCGGCGATACGGGCGAGGGTTTCCGACTGGTCGCCGTATTTCTGGAAATAGGCATCGGCAAAACGCGCGAATGTCTGGGGAAAGGAAACGCCGGCTTCCTCGGCCTGATAGGCGGCAGTCATCAGCGCCTCGGTCACGCCCTTGGTGTCGAGCGCCGTCATCTTTTCGGCACCGATCACCAGCACGACACGCGCCTGGCCGGCCTGAATGGCGGTGCGGGCCGTATAGACGGCGGCCGAACCGGATGCGCAGGCGTTTTCCACCCTTGTCGAGGGCTTGAAGCGCAGCCCCTCGTCGAAATTCAGCACCAGCGACGAAGGGAAACCATCCTTGACCATGCCGCCGTTGAAATGTCCGACAAAGATCGCATCCACCTCGCCCGCGGAAATTCCCGCATGTTCCAGCGCCTCGGCAGCCGCGTCCTGAATCAGGTCTTCCAGGGTCTTGCCTTCAAGGCGGCCGAATTTGGTATGGCCCCAGCCGATGATGCGCGCATCCATGATCTGTACTCCTGTCGATGAAACTGGCGTGACATTAGTGCGTGATGCAGGCGCGTGCAATTGTCTGGGCGCGCCTTTCGCCGCAACGTTACCGGGCGCGCCTGCGGCGCATGCGTATTTGGGCAAGGAAGAAGCCCGGCCCCCGTGATTCGAGACGCAGCGGCATGCGCGACAGTGCTTGAAATCGGCGGCGTCTGTGCCATTCTGCCTGACTGACAGAGTCGCCCCTTGTAACGGGGCCAAGCTGGGAGTCCCCTCATGCAATATCTGGCACCAACCAGCGTGGATGAAGTGGTTGCCGCCCTAGCGCAGGCCGACGGACGGGCCCGCGTTCTGGCCGGCGGCACCGATCTGCTGGTGCAGATGAAATCGGACATGATCGCACCCGATATATTGGTCGATATCAAGCGCATTCCCGAGCTGCGCGAGATCACGCGCGAAGGGGGCGGATGGCGCATCGGCGCGGCGGTTTCGGGGGCCGAATTCAACGAACACGCCGATATCTGCGCCGACTGGCCGGGGCTGGCCGAGGCGTTTGATCTGATCGGCTCGACCCAGGTGCAGGGGCGCTGCACGCTGGCGGGCAATCTGTGCAACGCTTCGCCTGCCGCCGACAGCGTACCGGCAATGGTGGCGGCAGATGCGGTTGCGCGTGTCGCCGGCCCGAATGGGACGCGCGATGTGCCGGTCGTCGATATTCCCGTCGGGCCGGGCAAGACATCGCTTGCGGCAGGCGAATTCATCACCTCGATCTTTCTGCCGGCACGTGCGCCGCGCTCGGCCGACGCCTATCTGCGTTTCATCCCCCGCACCGAGATGGATATCGCCGTGGCCTCGGCCGGGGTCAGCCTGACGCTGGACGATGACGGCAGCTGCGTCGCCGCCCGCGTGGCACTGGGGGCGGTGGCGCCGACCGTGCTGCTGGTGGAAAAGGCAACCGCGGCGCTGATCGGCACCAGACTGGAGGGCGCGGCGCTGGCCGCATTGGCACAAGCCTGCGAGAGCGCCGCCACCCCCATCGACGACAAGCGCGGCACGGTCGAGTTTCGCAAGCAGGTGGTCGGGGTTCTGGCGCGGCGCGCCGCGCGAGTCGCGCAAAACCGCGCGGAGGAAAGAGCATGAGCAAGATTCACGTCAAGACCCGTATCAATGGCGAAGCGGCCGAGTTCCTGTGCGAGCCCGACGAAACATTGCTTGAGGCGCTGCGCGACCGACTGCACCTGACCGGCACCAAGGAGGGCTGTGGCTCGGGCGATTGCGGGGCCTGTTCGGTGACGGTGAACGGGCGGCTTGTGGCATCCTGCCTGATGCTGGCGGCCGAGGCCGAAGGCGCCGAGATCGGCACCATCGAGGGGCTGGCAAAGGGCGCCGAGCTGGATGTGCTGCAGCGCAAGTTCGTCGAACATGCCGCCCTGCAATGCGGCATCTGCACGCCGGGTTTTCTGGTGGCCTCAAAGGCGCTGCTGGAAAAGAACCCCGACCCGACCGAGGAAGAGGTCCGTTACTGGCTGGCGGGCAATCTGTGCCGCTGCACGGGCTATGACAAGATCATTCGCGCGGTGCTGGACGCCGCGGCAGAAATGCGAAGGGCGTGAACATGGCACTGGACGAATACGAAAAGCGTGATTTCAAGGTCGTCGGCAAGCGCATGCCGCGCCCCGACGCCATCGACAAGGTCACGGGCCGCGCGCTTTATGGCGCCGACATGCATGTGCCCGGCATGCTGGTGGGCAAGATCCTGCGCAGCCCGCATGCGCACGCCCGCATCAAGGCCATCGACACATCGGCGGCCGAGGCCCTGGAAGGGGTGCGCGCGGTGGTGACCGGGGCCGACTTCCCCGACATCGCACCGGGCGAGGCCCGCAATGTGCGCGACAATACCATGGCGCGCGACAAGGCGCTGTATGACGGGCACGCGGTGGCCGCCGTTGCCGCAACCAGCGCCGCCATTGCCCGCAAGGCGCTGAAGCTGATCCGGGTGGAATATGAAATCCTGCCCCATGTGACCGAAATCAGTGACGCCATGAAACCCGACGCGCCCGTGGTGCAGGAAGGATTCGTTCAGGAAAACGTGCCCGAGGGCTTTAGCGAAAACGTCATTTCCTATCACCAATACGGCCATGGTGACCTTGATGCCGGCTTTGCACAGGCCGACAAGGTGATCACCCGGCGCTTTCGCACCGCCGCCACCCATCAGGGCTATATCGAGCCCCACGCCGCGCTGGCATCCTTTGGCGCCGATGGCACGGCCGATCTGTGGGTCTGCACGCAGGGGCATTATTTCGTGCGCCAGCTTTGCGCCGAAATCCTGCAGATGGATCAGGCCCAGCTGCGGGTGACGGCATCGGAAATCGGCGGCGGCTTTGGCGGCAAGACCACCTGTTTCATCGAACCGGTGGCGTTGATGCTGTCGAAAAAGGCGGGCGCGCCGGTCAAGCTGGTGATGACGCGCCAAGAGGTGTTCCGCGCCTCCGGCCCCACGGTTTCTTCGGAAATCGAGGTGCGGATGGGGATGACGAAAGACGGCCGCATCACCGCCGCCGAGGCCGAGCTGCATTACCAGGGCGGCGCGTTCCCCAATATCACGGTTCAGTTCGGCGCAATGGCGGCGTTTGCCTGTTACGACCTTCAGGCGGTGCAGACGCGGGGCTACAACGTGCTGACCAACCGCCCCAAACAGGCCGCCTATCGCGCGCCGGGCGCACCGATGGCGATCTATGCGGTGGAATCGGTGGTTGACGAGCTGTGCCAGGAATTCGACCTCGACCCGCTGGAAGTGCGCCTGAAAAATGCCGCACGCAAGGGCACCAGGGCATCCTATGGCCCCACCTACCCCGATATCGGGCTGGTGGCCACGCTTGAGGCTGCACAGGCACACCCCCATTACAGCGCACCGCTGGGCCCCAACCAGGCGCGCGGGGTGGCCTGCGGGTTCTGGTTCAATTTCGGCGGCGACACTTCGGTTTCACTGTCGGTCGATTTCGACGGATCCATCACCGTGACCGAGGGAAACCCCGATATCGGCGGCTCGCGCGTATCCATCGCCATGATGGCCGCCGAAGAGCTGGGCGTGCCTTATGAAAGCGTGCGCGCGGTGGTGACCGATACCGGCTCGTTGGGTCATAACGAGGTGACAGACGGCTCGCGCGTGACCTTCGCGGTGGGGCTGGCCACCATCAAGGCGGCGCGTGCCGCAAAACGCGAAATGTGCAGACGCGCCGCGAAGATCTGGGGCATCGACGAGGATGCTGTCGTCTGGGAAGATGGCTGCGCCAAACCCGCCGGCCCCAATGCCGGCAAGTTCGAGCCCCTTTCGATCAAGGAAATCGCGGCCAAATCCTCGCGCACGGGGGGGCCGATTTCAGGCCATCACGAGGTCAATGCCGAAGGTGCGGGCGTCAGCTTTGGCGTGCATATCGCCGATGTCGAGGTCGATCCCGAAACCGGGCATACAAAGGTCGTGCGCTATACGGTATTTCAGGACGCCGGCAAGGCGGTGCATCCCGCCTATGTCGAAGGCCAGATGCAGGGCGGCGCGGCGCAGGGCATCGGCTGGGCACTGAACGAGGAATATATCTATGACGAACAGGGGCGCCTCGTGAACCCCGGTTTCCTGGATTACCGCATCCCCGTCGCATCCGACCTGCCCTATATCGATGCGGTGATCCTGGAAATCCCCAACCCCGGCCACCCCTACGGTGTGCGCGGCGTCGGCGAAACCGGTATCGTGCCACCGCTGGCGACACTGTCGAACGCGGTGTCGCGCGCCATCGGGCGCCGGATGTACGAGCTGCCCATGTCGCCGCCCAGGATCCTGAAGGCGATCAAGGGGGGCTGAGTTGGCAAGTGCCCTAAAGCAACCGCCTGAAACACTCATGCCGCTGTCCAGCGCTGCAAAGCGCCCCGACTGCCACCCGCCGGGGCGCTTGCGGCCCGGCATGCGCCCGCCCGGGCGGCCGCATGCCTCGCTTGCATCCAGATTCGCCTCTTTAGGAGATTGCCATGGCAAGTGCCCCCGTCACCCCCCCTGACAAGCCCCGCATCAAGGTGCGGCTCTGGGGGTCGCTGCGGGCGGCAACGGGCGGCAAGGAAGAGGTCGAGGTCGAGGCCACCAACTTCAAGCAGGTGATCGACGCACTGGCGCGTGACTATCCGGCGCTGCGCCCGCAGATCGAGCGCGGCGTTTCGCTGGCAATCGACGGGGTGATCTACAAGGAAAGCTGGTTCACCCCGATCAACCCCGACAGCGAGGTCGTGCTGATGCCGCTGATGGTGGGCGGCTGAATCAGCCAAGGACTGGCAGAACCAGGAACAGGCCGGCATCCCCGGCCACAGCAGATTGCCGCAGCGCAAACCCCGCCTTCCCCTTGACCCCCAACACCACCCGCGCTAGCAGACCGACAGGCGGGCCTGTAGCTCAATTGGTCAGAGCAGAGCGCTCATAACGCTTTGGTTGGGGGTTCGAGTCCCTCCGGGCCTACCACGCCATCACAAGAGGTGTTTCATGGGTGAAATCGTTATCGTTCGCCACGGGCAGGCATCCTATGGCACGGATGATTACGACCGCCTCAGCCCCCTTGGCCATCAACAGGCCGACTGGCTGGGCGAATGGCTCGCCCGCCATGAGACGGGTTTTGACCGGATCATCAGCGGCACATTGCGACGACATCGTGAAACCGCCGCGGGAATCGGCGCACATCTTGATCATGGCCCGATCGACAAGGATCCCCGCCTGAACGAGATGCAGTTCTTTGCGATGGAACGCCAGTTCCGCCAACGCCACGGCATCGACGAGGACGAGGCCAGCGCAGATCCCGAAGGCCATTTCACCCGTGTCATGCAGGCATGGAAATCCCAGGAGATCGGCGACGCACCCGAAAGCTTTAGTGATTTCCGCAGCCGCGTTCTTGACGCGTTGAACGATCATGCCCGCCCCGACCGCCGCCTGCTGATCGTCAGTTCAGGCGGGCCTGTGGGAATCGTCCTGTCACAGGTTCTGGGGCTGGATATGGGCGCCATGACCGAGTTGATCCTCAGCACCTACAACGCCTCGATCACCCGGCTGCACCTGCGCCGCGGCGGGTTGCGTTTGACCCAGTTCAACGCGGTTCCACATCTGGAACACCCCGACAGACGCCACGCCCTGACCTGGCTATAGGGTCAGCGCGGCAGCCGTAGCTCGGCCCTCAGCCCGCCAAACTCGGTGCTGTCATCCAGAATCAGCGCGCCACCGTGGCTGCTGGCAATATCTGTTGCAATGGCGAGCCCCAACCCGACGCCGGTGCCCCGATTCTGATTGCGGGCGTCATCAAGACGCTCGAACGGGCGCAGGGCGCGATTGCGCTGGCTGGGTGCGATACCGGGGCCGTCATCCTCGACCACAAAGGATACATGCTCGTCGTAAACCTCCAGCGTGATCCGGCAGCGTGATCCGTAACGCAAGGCGTTGGTTACAAGGTTTTCCAGCGCGCGACGCACCGCATCGGGACGCATCTGGATTCCTGCACGCCGTGCCCGGCGGCTGTCGGGCAGGACAAGTTCGACCTCGCCCCCTGCCCGCCGCGTATCCTCGGCCACCTGCCGGGCCAGCTCGGCGGGTTCCGTCAATCTGGTCTCCTCAAGCGAATCGCCGCGGGCAAAGGCCAGAAATTCGTCGAGCATCTTTTCCATGTCATCGACATCGCGCTTGAGGTCGGCAACATCGGGATCCGCACTCATGGAAAGGCCCAGCTTGAGCCGCGTCAGAGGGGTGCGCAAATCATGGCTGACGCCCGACAGCATCAGCGTGCGCTGTTCGATCTGGCGTTCGATTCGCGCGCGCATGTCAAGAAACGCCTGCCCCGCCTGGCGCACCTCGGTAGCGCCGGAAACCCGATAAGCAACGTGACGCCCCTTGCCAAACGCCTCGGCCGCAGCTGCCAGCCGCCGTATGGGGCGCATCTGGTTCTTGAGAAAGATGAAGGCGACGATAGTCATGAACAGCGACACCACCACCATCAGAACAAGCAGTTGGTGCGGATTGGACGCCGACACGCGATAGCGCGAGAAATCAATCCGATATGCCCCCGAGGCAGTTTCCACATGCAGCGTCACCACATGCCCGTCAGTATAGAGATCAACCCATCTGATGCCGGGAATGCGCTGGCGCAGAACCTCGTCAACCACCCGCCCGGTCAGGTCATCAAACCCCTTTACCGTGCCCTGCCTGACCTGCTCTGCTGCTATCGGCTGCACCGTGTATCGCAGAGGTTCGGCGATCTGCCTGATGACGCGTTCGACCTCGGCCTTGTCGGGGGCGCGATCAAGCAGATTGACCACGAAGGACAGCTCGGTCGCAACGCTTTCGGTCATCTGCCGCGTCACGCCATCGAACAGGCGCTGGATGAACACGACCGACACGACAAGCTGAATCGTGATGATCGGCAGGATCAGAATCAACGCCGCGCGTCCCAAAAGCCCCTTGGGCAGCATTGACTTGATCCATTTGAAGGTCATGGTGGCGAAACTAGCCCGCAAGCACGACGATTGGCAAGGAATCAGCATGACCTCGGATCCCTTCATCACCGATTTCGATCCCCCCATCGGCAAGGCCGAGACGCTGACGCCCGGATTGCGCCGGGTGGTGGCGCCCAATGCCTCGCCCATGACATTCAGGGGCACCAATACCTATCTGCTGGGGGAAGCCGAAATTGCCGTGATCGACCCCGGCCCGGATGACGCGCGCCACCTGGACGCCATCAAGGCGGCGGTCGGGGATTTGCGCAAGATTTCCCATGTCCTTGTCACGCACAGCCATGTGGACCACTCGCCACTGGCACGCCCGCTCGCGCGGCTGGCCGACGCGCCGGTTCTGGCCATGGGGGACAGCCATGAACATCGCAGCCCACTGATGCGCAGACTTGCCGAAACGGGGGGGCTTGGCGGCGGTGAAGGGATGGATGCCGATTTCGCGCCCGACATTCGCCTGACAGACAACCAGACCATCACAACCGCCGAGTGGGCGCTGACGGCCCTGGCCACACCGGGGCATTTCAGCAATCACATGTGCTTTGCATGGCATCAGGATCGGTCGGTGTTTTCCGGCGACCATGTGATGAGCTGGGCCACAACCCTTGTATCGCCACCCGATGGCGACCTGACCGCCTTCATGGCGTCCATGCAACGGATGAAGGCCCGCGCAAGCCGGGACAGGCGCTATTATCCCGGCCACGGCGCGGTGCTGGAAAAGGTTGCCTTGATGCTGGACTGGCAGATTGCGCACCGGCAGGAACGGGAATCACAGATCCGCGCCGCCCTTGCCCAAGGCCCCGCCAGCGCGCTTGAACTCGCCCGGCGGATCTATACCGAGATTCCAGCGCAGATGATCCCGCTGGCCAGCCGCAATGTTCTGGCGCATCTTGTTGATTTGACGGAAAGAAACCTTGTTCACCCCGAGGGCAGCCTTGCCGCCGGGGGGCGTTTCCATCTTGCCGAGGGGGTTGATGCGAAAAACCCCGCTGACAGCCGATAAATCCTCTGGACGCGCGGAATCCGCTTTGCTATACGGAGCCGCGCACGGCCGAGAGGCCCGCGATGTTCCGGCGTAGCTCAGTGGTAGAGCAGTTGACTGTTAATCAATTGGTCGTAGGTTCGAATCCTACCGCCGGAGCCATCACCCCCAACATGATTGACCCCGTCTGACGGGCGAGTGCCGCCTCCGAAGGCATCTGCGCATTTGGCGTCCTGCCTGAAACAATCTGTCCCGTCTTGCAGGGGTTTCCAATCCCGCCGCCATCGCCTATGGTCCGGCCATCCGGGGGCAGAAACAGATAATCAGAGGCATCAGAACCCTCCACATGAAAACGCTGACAACCACCAATGAGCTCGCCGCTTTCTGCCAACGTGCCGCCAGCCAGCCCTATGTTACCATCGACACCGAATTCCTGCGCGAACGCAGCTATTATTCCAAGCTGTGCCTGATCCAGATGGCGCTGCCCGACCGGGACGATGACAGCGCGGTTCTGGTGGATGTGCTGTCCGGCAAGATGGATCTGGACCCCCTGTTCGACCTGTTCCGCAACCGCGATGTGGTCAAGGTCTTTCACGCGGCGCGCCAGGATCTGGAAATCTTTTACGTCGAGGGCAAGGTATTCCCTGAACCATTTTTTGACACGCAGGTGGCCGCGATGGTCTGCGGCTTTGGTGAACAGGCCGGCTATGAAACGCTGGTGCGCAAGATCGCGCGTGCGTCCATCGACAAGTCATCACGCTTTACCGACTGGTCCCGCCGCCCGCTGAGCGACAAGCAAAAGGCCTATGCCATCGCCGATGTCACCCATCTGCGCGACATCTATGAATTTCTGGCAAAACGCATCCGCAAGACCGGGCGCGAGAAATGGGTCGCCGAAGAGCTGGAGATCCTGACCAACCCGGAAACCTATATCATCCGCCCTGAAGAGGCCTGGCAGCGCGTCAAGACGCGCTCGACCTCGGGCAAGTTTCTGGCGGTCGTGCGCGAACTGGCGCGGTTCCGCGAAGATTACGCGCAGCGGCGCAACATCCCGCGTTCGCGCGTGTTCAAGGATGACGCCCTGCTGGAACTGGCCTCGGCCAGGCCGCAATCGCTGGCCGATCTGGGCCGCACGCGCCTGTTGCTGCGCGAAGCCCGCAAGGGCGAGATCGCCCAAGGCATTCTGGATGCGGTCAAGGCCGGTATGGAATGTGCGCCCGAAGACTGGCCAAAGGCCCGACCCATACGCGAAAAAGCCGTAGGAAACGAAGGTTTGGCCGATCTTCTTCGCGTACTGCTGAAAGCCAAGGCCGAGAAATTCGGCGTGGCGCAAAAGCTGATTGCCTCAAGCGCGGATCTTGATGAAATCGCCGCCGGCAATCTGGACCTGCGGGCGCTGAAGGGCTGGCGACGCGACGTGTTCGGCGAGGATGCGCTGAAGCTGTGCCAGGGGCGCATTGCACTGTCGGCAGACGGGCGCAGCGTGCGGCTGGTGGAACTGCCCGAAGCTGCCGCGCAACAGGGTGCCGATAGCGCCGCCTAAAGCGTTTCAAACAGATGGGTGCCAAAGCTTGCCAGCGTGGCAAACAGCACCAGCATGACCACTGCCAGAACAATATCCAGCAAGACCGGGATTTCCTCGGCCTCGCGATCCTGCTCGATCAGCCTGCGCAGCATCAGAAATCGAATCCCTGCGCCGATGATGACCAGCATGCCGAATATCAGCAGCAGCGCGCCCGCCAGGCTGAGCGGGGCGGCTTCTGTTGCAGCTGGCCCCATCTTGCCCACCACCAGACCGATGCCGACAATTGCCACCGCTGTTCTGACCCAGGCCAGAAAGGTGCGTTCATTGGCAGCGTGATCGTTGAAATTCCGGATCATTGGGGTTCTCCATCAGCAAGAGCAGAAAATCCGCAACGGCACTTGTAGTCAAGCGTTGACAGCAGGCGCCATCCCCGCAACCAATTTCGCAATGCCCGCTTTGCGTTTTTCTGACAACGGAGCCCATGACTTGAAACTCTCGGATTTCACCAGATGGTCGAACCGCGCCACCGAATGGGGGCAGAAATATCTCGACACGTTGCGCAACCGGCCCGTGCGGGCGCAGGTCAGCCCCGGTGACGTGATCGCGCAGCTGCCCGAACGCGCCCCAGAACAGCCTGAGCCGATGGAGCGCATCTTTGACGATTTCACGGCCATCGTCCCCAACGCCATGACCCATTGGCAGCATCCGCGATTCTTCGCCTATTTCCCGTCCAATGCCGCGCCGGCCTCGATGGTGGCCGAACAGCTGGCCAACACCATCTCGGCCCAGTGCATGTTGTGGCAGACCTCACCAGCGGCGACCGAGATCGAGACCCGGATGGTCGCGTGGCTGCGCGACGCCCTTGGCCTGCCCGGCCATTTCAGCGGCGTGATTCAGGATAGCGCCACATCAAGCACGCTGTCGGCGGTGCTGACCATGCGTGAACGCGCGCTGGGCTGGGAGGGGGTCACCAGGGGCCTGTCGTCGGCGCCGCGCCTTCGGGTCTATGCCTCGAGCCAGACCCATTCCTCGATCGACAAGGCGGTGCGGC
>WFQE01000125.1 GCA_015487165.1 Paracoccaceae bacterium
GAGGCAGACGGCCCGAGGAAGCAAAATATTCCCGAGACGGTTGCATGTTATTACTTCATTAAATGCTTATATACAAGCGCGGTTTGGCTTTTGACGTTCGGTTCTCGGGAAAGGGAATAAATCTGCCGGATGCCTCGTCTACCTCCTGAACCCGCCGTGACGACGGCTGCGGTTTCACATAAATAAATGTCTCGTAAATCGTCTTGATACGAACTGTAGGAGCGGCGCAAGCCGCGACAGAACAGGGCCGAGGAACGCGGGCCGAGTGGCGAGGTGATCGAAGCCAAGCAAACCCGTTTTTCCTCGTTCCTCGGCCCTCGCCACGCGTCCCTGTGTGGGTCTCGGCTTGCGCTGCTCCTACAGGGGTTGGCCAGGGGATGGTGATCGGGACGATGAGATGATGAAACAATCAATCGTTACCCAAAAGTGGAGGAAAACATGAAAATGGCATCCCGATGGCTTGCCGTGCTGTTGATGCTGGGGCTGTCCTTCGGCAGTTTCACCGCCAGTGCAGGCGAGTTCGCCGAGCAGAAGATCGTGTTGCAGATCAGCGATCCGAACCCCTTCAAGCAGACGCTGGTGCTGAACGTGGCCAACAACGTGCTCAGGTACTATGGCCCCGATCGCGTCTCGCTGGAGATCGTCGCCTTCGGTCCCGGGCTGCGCCTGCTGTTTGCGGAAAATGCCAACAAGGGTCGCATCAAGAGCCTGGTCGACAACGGCGTGCGCTTCTCAGCCTGCAAGAACACCATCCGCAACATGGGCAAGAAGCTCGGTCATCCGCCGGAGCTGAACCCCAATGCCGTGAAGGTCGATGCGGGCGTGGTGCGCATCGTCGAGCTGATGGACAAGGGTTACAAGCTGATCAAGCCGTAAATGCCGGCTGCACGATATCGACGAATCACTATGGGGAGTTGCACAACAATGAAAACCATGTTCAAGAAAACGCTGCTCACCGCAGCAGCGGCCACCATGCTGGGCGGTCTGTCGGGTCAGGCTCAGGCCGTCAACTGGCTCAAGATGCAGGGCACCGAACCGCCGGGCAGCGCGGCGCGCGCGCGGGTCTGGGGTTTCATTCAGCCCGAATACCAGTCGACGGAGGGAACCGAACTCAAGGGTGGTGGTTGGAGTGGTCAGAAGGCCATCTTCAACCAGTCGCGGCCGGATCTGAAGACCAACTCGAGCTTCAACATCATCCGCACCCGTATCGGCGCACGGGGCACCGGTTTCCCGCTCGACAGCAAGGTCAACTATTTCTTCCTGGCCGAGTTCGGCAACAACGGCATCACCCGCCAGGGCGGCGGTTCTGTGAAGCTCACTGACGCCAGCGTGACGCTCAATCACATCAAGGGAATGCGCGTGCGGGTTGGCATGTTCAAGACGCCGGGCAGCGAGGAAGGGCTGCAGGCGATCCATGTCTTCGATTACATCAACTTCACCAATGGCGCGAACCAGTTGCTGTTGGAGCGGTTTTTCGACGGTGACGGGTCACAAGATGGCACAACGGATTATGTGAACAAGCCGAATGGTCCTGTCAGTGCCTTCCGTGATGTGGGTATCCAGCTTTTCGACTGGTTCTATACCGGCAACTGGGAGCACACCTATGCCGTAATGGTAGGCAACGGGAATGGCATCACCCGGGGTGACAACGACGATAACCGCGAGCTGTACGTGTACTGGGCCTCGGAACTGATGTTCCCCGGCACCAGCCCGTTCCCCTCGGCCAGTCATGTGGCCCCGCCGGTGTGGTCGGCCGATCAGCATGGCCCGCGCGGCGCCCGTTACCAGACCTGGAAGCTCTATGGCTGGTATCAGGATGGCAAGCGGACCCTGACCAAGGAGAATCCGGGTGTTTATGACCGTACGCGATATGGCGTCGGCACCACCCTGCGCAAGGGCAGGATTCGCGCTGCGGCCGAGTACATCGTGGCCGATGGCATGATCTTCAGTGGTACCGACGGCGGCGCCCTGCCGGGCGCAGCAAACAATGCCGGTACGCGGTATGCCGATTTCAACGTCACCACCAATGGCGAAGCCGATGCCTGGTACGTCGACTTCGGTTATCTGGTGCATCCCAAGCTGGAGCTGGACATCCGCTACGACACGCTCAACCGCAACACCCAGAGCGCGGCGCTCGAGCGCAAGTTCAGCACGTTGACGTTTGGCGCCCAGTACTTCTTCAACAAGAAGAGCCGCTTTTTGATCAACTACGAGGTGCGTGATGCCGAAGCGCCGCGTATCGATGGCTCGGGGCTGCCGGCTGCACAGATTCAGGGGGCCAAGGATGTGCTCGACAGCATCGACAACCGGATTTCCGCGCAGATGCTGATCATCTTCTGAGATTCTCCCTGCGACGATACCCCGGCTTCGGCCGGGGGCTTTTTTGAACGCATGCGGGCCGAAGGACGGCCGAATGGGGATACAACACGATCACGGATGGCAGTTGAGGGAAAAGGCCTGTTTCGGCAGGTGATTGCATGGGCCGCGCAAGCGGCCTTTTTCTTTTGCAGGGACGGGTGGCGAGCGACGAGGGACGAGGTGATGTGGTGGGAGGCCTCGATAACCTCGCCACCTGGCCCTCGGTCCTCGTCACTGTTCTGTCCCGTAAAAGCGGATTCGATTTGGAAACTGCCTGCTAAATAGCTGTTCCAAATTCCACTACACTTTGGGTCTTGCACGAAGCCCTCAAGGCAGGCGGGGCGTTTCGTGACCTACGGCCGCAGGGACGACGTGCAGGAGCACAAGTGTCGCGAGAGGGCAGGATGCCCGAAGCGACCGCGGGCCGTCGAGCCTACAGGGACGTATTTACGGCGTGTCACGAAACGGCCCACCTGCCTTGAGGGCGTGCCTGAGGGTTAGCACGAAACCAAACCTA
>WFQE01000126.1 GCA_015487165.1 Paracoccaceae bacterium
CTGGACGCTTCTGCGGCATATCTTTCTCTGAGATCATAACGCTGTTTGCATCCTGTTTGAGAGTTGCCGTTCTAATAAACCTCCTTGACACTCTGGATTTCCGTGTCTAAAAAGCGCAATCACCATGAAAAAATCAGGTGTAATATTTACCTCATCCTACCCCCCCCCAGCCATAAAATGGCCGGCTTGTCAAGGGGTTTGTTCGTGAACGCCGGAATCAAGCTGCTGGGAATCGTCATCGGAGGCGAATTCCTCATCATGCTCACGTTCGCGGCGCTCGGATGGGAGGGGCCAGCCTCTCCATGGCTCGCCACCGTTCTCGATCCCGTCCTGCTTGCACTCATCGTGTGCTGGCCCATCTGGCATTGGGTGGTGCTTCCCCTCAGCCGCGCCGCCAAAACCGCCGGCTACGAACTCATGCTCCTCTCCCGCGCCCTGGAACAACTTGATGACGGCGTCATCATCACCGATCGCGCAGGCCGCATCGAATACATCAACGAAGCCCTCTGCCGCATGATGAACATCAGCGAAAACGACGTGCTCGGCCGCTTCATCGCCGAACTGGAGCCCCGCATGAACGGCCCCGACTGGCGGCGCTCATTCCTCAACTGCGTCGTTCGCCAGAAACGCATCTGGCGCGAGGAACTGCGCGAGCCCCGTTGGGGCGACAGCAAACAAATCGTCGTCGAACACATGGTGGCGCCTGTTCGTTCCGACGACGGTCACATCACCCACTTCGTCACCATCAAGCGCGACATCGCCGAGCGCCGGGAAATGGAACGCCAGTTGCAGCACGCGCAGAAAATGGAGGTGATCGGCGCGCTCTCCGGCGGCATCGCGCACAACTTCAACAACATGCTGGCCGCCATCACCGGAAACGTCTATCTGCTGCGCGAACTGGCCCGCGATCCCGGCATTCCTCCCGACATCTCCGACAAGATGCGCGAGCGGCTGAGCACCATGGAGCAGGTGGCCTTTCAGGCGGCCGACCACGTGCGCTCCCTGCTCGCCTTCGCGCGCAAGGGGGAGATTGAGGTGCAGCCCACTCCGCTGGCCCCGCTCGTCAAGGAAACCCTCAAGCTGGCCCGCGATGGCGTCCCCGAGGACATTGAACTGGAATGCAAGGTCGAGGACATGACCGCCAGCGTGGACGCCTCGCAGCTCCAGCAATCCCTGCTCAACCTCGTCAACAATGCCGTGGACGCCCTGGAGGGCGCGGAGGAGCCACGGATTCGCGTGTCCCTGACGCAGGAGCGGATCGAGGGCAAGGACTACGCCTGCCTGGTCGTGGAGGACAATGGCGCCGGCATGCCACGGCACGTGATGCAGCGCGCCTGCGATCCCTATTTCACCACCAAGCCCGTGGGGAAGGGAACGGGGCTGGGACTGGCGATGACCAAGGGCTTCGTCGAGCAGTGCGGAGGATGGATGGACATCCGTTCCGAGCCCACCAAGGGGTGCGCCGTCACGCTTTGCCTGCCTCTGGCCGAGCAGGATTCGCAGGAGCAGGAGACGGCGCCAGCCAGGCCCGTGCGTCTGCGCCCCGGAACGCGGGTGCTCCTGGCCGATGACGAGCCATCGGCCAGGGAGGCGCTGGCCGAGGCCCTGCGCAGCATGGGCTGCAAGGTCATCGAGGCGTTCGACGGGCGGCATGCCCTGGAGCGGCTGGCCAACGAGGGGCGCATTCACGCCGCCGTGCTGGACATCGTGATGCCGCACATGGGCGGCATTCAGGCGGCGAGGCGCATGAAGGAGGTCTGCCCGGACATTCCGGTGCTGCTGCTCACTGGCTACGATGCCAACGGCCAGGCCGAATGCGCGGTTCGGGAGGGCGTGTGCGAGGGCATCCTGAACAAGCCCGCCCATCCCGAAACCATCGCGGAGCACCTCGCGCGATTGTTGCCGGCCGAGAGCTGACCGGTTCATGCCGACAGCGCCCCTGTGAGCCGGCTCACGGACTCAGCAAACGGCTTGGCGCTCCAATGCCCTCCCCCAGAGTGGAGGGCGCAATGGACATTGATTTCACATGGCTGGAAAACGAGGTCTTTCTGGTTTCCCTCAACGACACCGAACGACAAACTCTGACTGGGACGCTTCAGCCAACCCGGTTCGATGTCGGCGATGACCTGATTGCGCAAGGCGCGCGGGATCAGGGCATGTTCATCATCCGTGACGGGCGCGCGTCCGTCTTTGCCCGGCATGGCCGAAAACGGTCGCATCTGGGCTGGGCCGAGCCGGGCGACGTGGTGGGCAGCCTGTCCTTCTTCGGCGGTTATCCCGCCACCGCGACGGTCATGGCCGAAGAACCCACCCTCGCCTACGGCATGGACAGGGAGGGTTATTGCCGGATGCTGGTCGGTCACCAGGAATTGCTGGCGGGTTTTCTCACCTACCTGCACCGCTCCGTGGCGCGCATGCTTCACGCGACGAACCGGCGCGCCTTTTTGTCGCCTGGCGGCGATGCCGCCACGGAATGAGGCCTGGCTACCAGCGACCCGCCCCTCCGCCCGACCATGGCCAGGCTGCCAGATAATCAACCGAATCGCGGGAGGCGCTTGCATGCGATGAAACATGGCCCGGTGGTTCTTGTCGTTCTCGCCTGTTTGCTTCTGCCGCTACGCGCAAGCGGCGGGCAACAAGCAGGAACGATTGATTATGCCAAGCCTCAAAACTGGGCCGCGATGCCCGATGTCCCGAACAACTCGATGCTGGTTCCCGCGCCGACTCTGCAAAACAGTCAGGCCAACGCCAGGGCGGATGTCTTCTACATCTACCCCACCGTCTATGCCTCCTTCTTTTCGAACAATGCCTCGCTGACCGACGAGGATTACCGGGAAGACGTGGCGAATTTCCTCTTGACCTCCCAGGCAAGCAGCCTGAACAACGTGGGCAGGATATTCGCTCCGTACTACCGGCAGGCCAGCCTGTGGGCCTATCTCGATACGGAAGCGGCAAGGAAGAAGGCGTTCGACATCGCCTATGCCGATGTCGAGGCCGCGTTCCGGTATTACCTGAAGCACTACAACCGGGGAAGGCCGCTCTTCATCCTGTCGCACAGCCAGGGAAGCCAGATCGCCGTCCGCCTGCTTCGTGAAAACTATGCCAGGATGCACCTGGAACGCATCCTGGTGGCGGCCTACATCATCGGCGAACGAATCGGCACGCGCACCTTTGCCGCCCTTTCGCCATGCACGAACGCCACGCAGACCAGCTGCTTCGTCACATGGGGCACGGTGGCGCGGGGAGGATCGTCGGATCTGATGACGGGAAAGGTCGAAGGCGAGCCCGTGTGCGTGAATCCCCTGAGCTGGCGGATGGACGGTCAGGCGGTTTCCAAGGATCATCACCTAGGCGGCGTGCCGGATTCATTTGACAGGGTGTTGCCACACTTAGTCAATGCCCGGTGCAAGGACGGCATGCTCAACATCGCGCCGGCGCCGCGGGGCTTTGCGCACGACGGAAAGGACTATCACGAGTCGGACATCAACCTGTTCTACATGGACATCCGCCACAATGCGGAAGCGCGGCTGATGAAATTCCGGCAGCAGCGCCTCAATAGTCGCCCGTAGATGTGACCGCCCTCAAGGCCCTCTTGCCTCTGCGCAACTCGTTCATCCGCTCCAAGCCTCTCAGGAACGATTCATCGTCACCGTCCACAAACGCCTTGAGCGTCTGCCGGGACAGTGACTCACGATCCCCTTCGATGACCTTGAACCGGTTTCTGCTGGACCCTTCCATGCTCATTTGGCCGCAGAACCCAGAAGCCTCTTGCAATCAACGAGGTGATCCCGCAGCCGGTCTCGTCTTGCCTCGCGCGCAGTGATGCGCCTGTTGCGGTAGCAGAAGCACCGCTTGAAGCCCTTGGCGTCGTTCCACATCGCCTTCCAGAACGCCGTGGGAACGGCGATGCCGGATTTTCGCAGGCGGTGGCTGTAGTCGCCATATTCAACGCCGTTGAGCACGGTCAGCCGACCCAGCCTGTAGGCGACCTGCCGTTCATATTTCTCGGCCTTGATCCACGTCTTGCGGTTGATGCGGAAGTATTGAGGGATGACGTTCGCCATGCTGTAGGTAGCCCGCTGGCTGGCCTTCGACCAGTCGAAGCTGGCATCCGAGGCCAGGTGTCCGCGGTCGGCATGAAACTCGTTGTGCGTGTAGTCTGACGGGTAGGTGCGGTAGCGCGCAGGGATGGCCCTCTCGGGGTAGAAGCGCGGACGCTTTCTGATGTTGCCGGCATTGACCTTTGAGCCGTCCAGGACGTAGCCGACGAAGCGCGCGCCCTTGGCGCGGTAGTCATAGCATATCTTGAAGAACCGCTTGTCGATGA
>WFQE01000127.1 GCA_015487165.1 Paracoccaceae bacterium
TTGCACCAGATCGGGGCTGGACCTTCGGCCCCGAACGGGTGCATATGAGGCAAGCGGTTCAAGAGGTGTGACATGAAGTTTCTCAAACGGATTTTCGCCTGGTGGGATGGCCAGACAATCGGCACCCAGCTTTACACCTGGCGCAAGGGCCGGTTCGTCGGCGAGGACGAACAGGGCAACCGTTTCTACCAGACTGCCGATGGCAAGCGCCGCTGGGTGATCTATAATGGCGAGGTCGAGGCCAGCCGCATTTCGCCCGACTGGCATGGCTGGCTGCACGGCACCTTCGACGAACCGCCGACCCGCGCGCCCCTGCAGCACAAGCCCTGGGAAAAGCCCCATCATCCGAACCTGACCGGCACGCCCGCGGCCTATGCACCGCCGGGGTCGATGCGTCGTCCGCAGCCGGTGATCCGCAAGGATTACGAGGCCTGGCAACCCGAGTGATGCAGGGATAAGCGGCTTATGGCTCAGAACACCACGGAAACCCTGATCGGCGGCATCGTTCTTGCAGCGGCTGTCGGTTTCGTGATTTTCGTGGCAAATGCCACCGGTATTTCGCAACCCTCGGGCAGCTATCGGTTGCACGCAAGTTTTCGGTCGGTGCAGGGAATATCTGTCGGCACCGATGTTCGCATGGCCGGGGTCAAGATCGGCACGGTCACGGCCCTCAAACTGAACCCGAAAACATATCGGGCCGAGGCATGGTTCACGGTGCCCAACAATATAGAACTGGCGACCGATACACAGGTGCTGATCTCGTCCGAAGGTTTGCTTGGCGGAAATTTCGTCGAACTTGTGCCCGGTGGTGCGCCCGATAACCTTGCCGATGGCGACGAGGTTGAGGACACGCAGGGAGCGGTCAATATCGTCACCCTGATGATGAAATTCGCGTCGGGTAGCGGTAAATGAGGGTAATCGCCGGGCTGCTGATCGCGCTGCTGACGACAGGCATTGCCGTCGCGCAGGATGTAAAGACCGCCCCCCTTGGCACATCACAACAGAACAACAGCACCGAAGACCCCGATGCAACCGCACGCGCCATCCTGCGCCAGCTGCGCGCGCCCCGTGCCCCCTCGGTCGAGGAAACCCGCCAGCCCGTGGTGAAAGAGGCCGATGGCGGCGTTCTGCGCGCACTCGACATGATGACCGGGCGGCTTGAAGATCTGAAGATGAAGAATGGCGAGACCGTTGAATTCGGCCGCCTCACGATCACCCTTCGCGAATGCCGCTATCCGATCGACAACCCCTCGGGTGATGCTTTCGCCTATCTGACGATCCGGGACAAGCGCGACAGCGAACCGAAATTCAAGGGCTGGATGATCGCCTCATCCCCCGCGCTCTCGGCGATGGATCACCCGCGTTACGATGTCTGGGTGTTGCGCTGCAATATCCCCGAGGCCGAAACCTCTTCCGGCGGCTGAGCCAGAAAATCCGCCTGTTTCTGTAATGCCCGGCCAAGGCGCTTGTGATATTCGCGGCGGCTGATCTCGATAGCGCCCAGGCTGGCCAGATGTTTCGTGATGAACTGGGTGTCGAACAGTTCGAACCCGCCCCAGCGCAGGCGATCCACCAGATAGGCCAGCGCGATCTTTGACGCATTGGTGCGGCGCGAGAACATGCTTTCGCCGAAAAACGCCGCCCCCAGTGTCACGCCATAGACGCCGCCGACAAGGGTGTTTCCTTCGATAACCTCAAGGGAATGTGCAAAGCCCATATGGTGCAGCATCATGTAAAGGTTGAATATTTCGGCGTTGATCCATGTCTCCGGCCGGTCAGCACAGGCCCGCACCACTCCGGCGAAATCGGTATCGACACGGATCAAATAGCGTTCCTTGCGGATTTCGCGCGCAAGCGAGCGCGAGATATGAAACCCGTCCAGCGGCATGATCCCCCGGTCTGTTGGATCGACCCAGAAGATCTCGTCATCCGGGTCGCCATGGGACATGGGAAAGATGCCCTGCGCATAGCCGTGCAACAGCAGCTCGGGCGTGATGGGCGGCGATTTGGCGGTGTCCTTGGGCATCTCGGGCCTCCTCAGCCCTGATGCGACTCCAGCCATTTCTCGAGCCAGTGGATGTTGTAGGAGCCCTTGAGAATGGTTTCCTCGTTCAGCAGCTCGTGAAACAGCGGGGTCGTGGTATCGACACCATCCACGATAAATTCATCCAGTGCCCGGCGCAATCGCGCCAATGCCGCAGTCCGGTCGGGTGCGTGCACGATGACCTTGCCGATCAGGCTGTCGTAATAGGGCGGGATCGAATAGCCGGAATACAGCGCCGAATCCATCCGCACGCCCAGGCCTCCGGGGGCATGGAAGGTGGTCACCTTGCCGGGGCAGGGGGTGAAATCGGGCAGTTTTTCCGCATTGATGCGCACCTCGATGGCGTGGCCGCGGATGGTCAGGTCGTCCTGCGTGAGCGACATGGATTCACCGGCCGCCACGCGGATCTGTTCCTGCACCAGATCGACGCCGAAAATGGCCTCGGTCACGGGGTGTTCGACCTGCAGGCGGGTGTTCATCTCGATGAAATAGAATTCGCCGTTTTCATACAGGAATTCGATGGTACCGGCACCCGAATAGCCGATCGCAGCGATGGCATCGGCGCAGGTCTTGCCGATGCGGTTGCGCATTTCCTCGGTGATGCCCGGCGCGGGGGCCTCTTCCAGAACCTTCTGGTGGCGCCGCTGGAGCGAGCAATCGCGTTCGCCCAGATGGACGGCGCGGCCCTGGCCGTCGCCAAAGACCTGCACCTCGATATGGCGGGGCGTGGTCAGGTATTTCTCGATATAGACCTCGTCATTGCCAAAGGCGGCCTTGGATTCGCTGCGCGCGGTCTGAAAGGCGTGTTCCAGGTCGTCGGCCGTGCGGGCCAGCTTCATGCCGCGCCCGCCACCACCGGCGGTGGCCTTGATGATGACTGGATAGCCCATGTCGGCGGCGATAATGCGCGCCTCTTCCAGCGTGGCAACGCCGCCGGCGGAACCGGGGACGCAGGGCACGCCAAGGTTTTTCATCGTGTCCTTGGCGGTGATCTTGTCGCCCATCAGCTGGATATGCTCGGCGCTGGGGCCGATGAAGGTCAGGCCGTGATCCTCGACGATCTGCACGAAATTGGCGTTTTCCGACAGAAAGCCATAGCCGGGGTGAATCGCCTCGGCGCCGGTGATTTCGCAGGCCGAGATGATGGCCGGAAAGGACAGATAGCTTTGCGTGGCAGAGGGTGGGCCGATGCAGACGCTTTC
Organism: Paracoccaceae bacterium; assembly: GCA_015487165.1. Lineage (GTDB taxonomy): Bacteria > Pseudomonadota > Alphaproteobacteria > Rhodobacterales > Rhodobacteraceae > UBA5972. The sequence goes on from WFQE01000127.1 coordinate 3,247, forward strand.
ATCGGCCATGCGCACATGCATCGAATCCGCATCCGCTGTCGAATGAACGGCAACGGTGGAAATCCCCATCTCGCGGCAGGCGCGGATGATGCGAAGAGCGATTTCACCGCGATTGGCGATCAGAACCTTTGAAAACATGGGCGTGGCAGCCTTTGCTTATTCAATGATCATCAGCGGGTCGCCGAATTCGACCGGCGCGCCGTCTTCGACCAGGATCCGCTTGACGACACCGGCACGCGGCGCGTGGATCTGGTTCATGGTCTTCATCGCTTCGATGATCAGCAGGGTCTGGCCCTCGGCCACGGTGTCGCCAAGGGTGACGAAGGGCGCCGCGCCCGGTTCGGGTTGCAGATAGGCGGTGCCGACCATGGGCGAGGTGACCGCGCCAGGGTGCTGGGCGGGATCCTCGGGCGTTGCCGCAGCAGCGGGTTCGGCAGGGGCGGCAGTGGCTGGCTGGGCAGGAGCAGCCGCAACCGGCGCCGGCGCGGCGGCCGTGACGATCTGGGTTTCGATCTGGCGGGCGACACGCACATTCAATGTGTCGTCAGGGCCGAATTCGCGCATGACCTCAAGTTCCGTCAGGTCGTTCTCGCGCAGCAGCTCGGCCAGCGCCTGAACAAATGCAACATCCGCGTCGTGATTTTTCTTAGGCATGGAAAGGGTGTTCCTCATTTCATACTGCGCCCGTCTTTCAGCAGGCTTGCCCCGGTGGACCGTGCATATACCCAAAAACCGGGCGAGAAAAGTATCCAGCCCGGTTTCTTGAAGGAATTTCGGCCAACATCACCGATTTATTTGGCGTTCTTGCGGCTTTGCCCGATGATGGCGCGCATTGTGGCCGGCGGGGCGTAGCCCCGGATCATGCGGTCGGGCAGCACGAATGTCGGCGTGCCGCTGATCTGCAACTTGCCTGCCAGCGCGTGAACCGCGGCGATCTGGGCATCTACGGCAGGGTCTTTCATATAGGCCATGATCTCGTCGGCGTTGAGATTGAATTTCTTGAGGATCGCGGTCTGGGTCTTTTCAGTCATCTTGCCGTTGAAGGTGATCAGGAAATCGGCCAGCTTTGCATAGGCCTCGGGGCCGGCCTTTTTCAGGGTGGCAATGGCCATGCGTGACGAAATCACCGAGTCGTCGCCAAGGATCGGGAATTCCTTGACCACAAGGCGGATATTTCCGTCCTTGCGCACCAGGTCGCGAATTTCCTGATGCGCCTTGCGGCAGTAGGGGCAGCGGTAGTCGGTGAATTCGACCATGGTGATGTCGCCATTCGGATTGCCGGTTTCCCAGCTGACACCATCATTGAATATTTCCTTCGCGTTGGCGGCAATCATGTCGCCCTCGCTTTGGGCTTGCTCGGCCTTCTGGCGTTTTTCCAGCACGCCGATCGCTTCCATCAGGACTTCGGGGTTGTCCAGCAGATAGGCGCGGACCTCGGCACGAAACGCCTTTCGTTCGGCAGCAGACATGTCGGTCAGGCCATTTGCCAGTGCCGGCAGGGCAAGGACGGTGACCAGCAGGGTGATCAGAAGTTTTTTCATGAGATGTTCCTATTTTCGAAGGGCGAGTTTTGTCGCCGCAAGTAGGTCTTGCGCCCGGAGCCATGCTGCCGAACCCCGGGGCAAAAGTCCCGCAGCGCGTTTCGCATTTGTCTGGGCGTCCTTGAATCTGGTCAGTAACGCATAGCGCTCGGCGGTGACAAGTGACGCCATGCCGCTGTTGCCGTTTCTTGCCCATGCGATCGCAAGGTCGCGCAACATGCGCCCATCGCGCGGATCCATCTGCCGGGCCTTGCGCAGATCCGCCAAGGCCTGCTGTGTTGCCTTGTGGCCGCCCAGCGCCAGCTCGGCCCGCCCGAGGCCTGCAAGGATCAGCGGTTCGCGCGGTGCCAGCGAAACCGCCTTGCGATAAAGCGCGACGGCATGTTTCGGGTCGCCCCCCTCAAGCAGGATCTGGCCCTTCAGCTCGTAATAATACGCGTCATTGGGCCGCTTTTCGATCAGGCGGTCCATTTCTCTGGCCGCCGCATCGCGTTTGCCCTGTCGGTGCAGGGCGACCGCGCGGGTAAGGCTGATAAATTCCTTGGGTGCATTCCTGTCCGGATGCCGCAGGATATAGGCAGGGTTTCCGACAAAGCCCCTGAACTTGGCCTTCATGCGGGAAAACCAATAGGCGTTTTCGACGTCGGGCCAGGTTTTTCGACTGCCATATGCAGCAATCACCGCCTTCAGCGTGGTGAGCCGCTGGCGGCTGAGCGGATGCGTCCGGTTATAAGGGTCTTGCCGCCCGACGGCGAGGGCCTCTTGCCCGCGAAAGATCTCCAGCACATCCAGTGCCGCTTTCGGGTCGATCCCGGCACGAATCAGATAGCGCGTGCCGATCTGGTCGGCGGTGGTTTCCTCGGCCCGGGTGTGGGCCATGAATTGCCGCTTGGCCACGCTCGCCGTTCCAAGCATTACGCCGGTACCCACATCTCCGCGGCCCGAGGCCGTTGCTGCAACCACGCCCAGCAACATGCCAAGGCCGATTGCGGTGCGCGTATCCTGCATGTTCAGGCTTCGCCGCACGAGATGGCCGCTGGTGATATGGGCCAGCTCATGGGCTATGACCGATTGCAGCATCTCGACATTGGGCAGGCGCCGGATGAGCCCCTCGTGTATGAAAATGGTGGTTCCATCCACGACAAAGGCGTTGAGCGACGGGTCATTCACCACCAGCAGGTCGATCCGGCTGCCATTGACGCCAGCGGCCCGGAACAGCGGCGCCGCGATGCGTTTCAACGAGCGTTCGATTTCAGCGTCGCGGATCAGGGATTGCGCGGCAGTGATCGTTGTCTGAAACGCCAGCAGCACGGCAACAAGCGGTGCCAGCCGCAGCCAGCGAAACACCGGCATGCGGCGGGTGCCTGGCGTCATTCTTGTCATTGACCTCTCTCGCGCCTCTTGTCAGAACCCATGCAACAGACCGCAGCATAGGGGAAGGTTGATGCGCATATCAAGGCGAAGCGATGTTGATCCCTTCATCGTGATGGATGTGATGGAGGCCGCCCGCGTATACGAGGCTGCAGGTCACCACATCATTCACATGGAGGTGGGCCAGCCGGGCACCGGTGCGCCGGCTGGGGCGATTGACCGGCTTGCGGCGGAAATGCAGCGCGACCCGCTGGGCTATACCGTGGCCCTTGGGCGGGTCGATCTGCGCGCCCGTATCGCGCGGCTTTACAAGGATTGGTATGGCGTCGATCTGGCGCCCGAGCGCGTGGTGGTGACGGCCGGCTCGTCTGCCGGTTTCGTGCTGGCCTTTCTGACCCTGTTCGAGGCGGGCGAGCGCGTCGCTGTGGGCGAGCCGGGCTATCCCAGCTATCGCAACATCCTGAAGGCGCTGAACCTTGATGCGGTGGGCATTCCCACGCGGGCGGAAAACCGCTTTCAGCCCGTGCCGGAAGAGGTTGCCGCCATCGACGATCTTGCCGGGCTGCTGGTGGCCTCGCCCGCAAACCCGACCGGCACGATGCTGGATCACAAGGCTCTGGAAGGGCTGATCGACACCTGCGATGCCCGCGGCGCGGCCTTCATTTCGGACGAGATATATCACGGCATCCAGTATGAAAACCGGGCGGTTTCGGCGCTGGAAATCTCCGATGACGTGGTGATCATCAATTCGTTTTCCAAGTATTTTTCCATGACCGGCTGGCGCATCGGCTGGATGGTGGTGCCCGAAAGCCATGTCCGCCAGATCGAGCGCCTCGCCCAGAACATGTTCATCTGTGCGCCCCATGCCAGCCAGCTGGCCGCCTTGGCCGCGATGGATTGCACGGACGAATTACAGGCAAATCTGGACGTCTATCGCCAGAACCGCGCGCTGATGCTTGAAGGCCTGCCCAAGGCCGGGTTTGACCGGATCGCGCCGCCCGATGGGGCGTTCTACTTTTACGCGGATGTGTCCGAGATCACCGACGACAGCGAGAAGCTGGCGCGCGAGATACTGGAACAGGCCGGTGTCGCCGTCACACCGGGACTGGATTTCGACCCGGTGCGGGGGCGGCAGGGGCTGCGGTTTTCCTATGCGCGCTCGACCGAGGATATTCGCGAGGGGCTGCGTCGCTTGCGCGATTTCATGGCATCGCGGCGATAGACAGGACAGCAAAGCAGATCAAAAAAAGGCCCCGCGATTGATTGCGGGGCCTTTTCTTGTCGGTCGTTGCCTTTGAGCCCAGAATTATCTGACCCGGGACCACCAGCCACGACGCCGGGGCTTTTTGTCGGCCTCGTCGGCCTCGGTGGCCGTATCAGGGGCTGCCTCGGCAGCGGCAGGCTGTTCCGGTTGCGGCTCTGGCGCAGGTTCAACGGGTTCATCGGCCGCTGTGTCATCCGAAGCCGCAGGCGTGGCCTCTTCGGCCTGCGGTGCTGCTTCTTCTGGTGCGGTTGCCGGTTCGGCCGCCGTCTCTTCTGCGGGCAGAGGTTCGGTCACAGGGGCCTCTGGTGCCGCTGGCGCGGCAGATTCCGCAGGCTCTGTCGCAGGCTGTTCCTCGGTGACCTCGGGGGTCTTCTTGCGGCTGCGGCGCTTGCGGGGCTTGGGCTTGGTCTCCTTTTCCTCGCCGCTGTCGGTGGCCGCCTCGGCAGGGGTGTCAGCCTGTTCGACCGGCTGTTCTTCGCTGGCCTGATCCGCATCGGCCTTTTCTGCCTTGGCTGCGGCGCGCTTGGTCGTCCGTTTGCGCGGCTTGCTGGCGGGTTTTTCTTCGGCCTGATCCGGTGTTGCATCGTCCGCTGATGCGGCGGTCGGGGTTTGTGTCGAATCGCCTTCGTCGGAAGATGGTGCGGCAGCCTCGGCTGCGGTGGTTTCATCTTCGTCACGCGTCGTTTCGTCGGTGCCCGATTGCGCCTGGCCATTATCGCCATTACGGCCACGCCCGCCACGCCGCCGCCTGCGCCGACGTTTCTTGCGCGGGGCGCCATCTTCGGATGCCTCGGCTGCGGCGGGTTCGGCCGGGGCTGCGGGAGCAGCCTCTTCCGCCTCGGGGGCGTCGATCATGGCGCTTTCCATCGACACGACCTCGACCGACGGCGCCGGAACCTGGCGCGTCGTGGTCTTGAAGCGCTCGATCGTATAGTCGGGGCTGATCAGCAGCGGGCTGGCCTCGACCCTGACGACCATGCCATAGCGTTTTTCGATCGCCGCGACGTGGTCACGCTTCTGGTTGAGAATGAAATTGGCGATGCCGACCGGCGCCGTCACCAGAATTTCGCGGGTGCGCTGGCGCACGCCTTCTTCTTCCAGTTCGCGCAGTATCGACAGGGCGAGGTTGTCGTCGGACCGCGTCAGCCCGGTGCCGTGGCAATGCGGGCAGGGGGCGGTGGTGGCCTCGATCATGCCGGGGCGCAGACGCTGGCGCGACATTTCCATCAGGCCAAAGCCTGAAATCCGGCCCACCTGAATGCGGGCGCGGTCCGATTTCAGCTTTTCCTTGATGCGCTTTTCGACGGCGGCATTGTTGCGCCGGTCTTCCATGTCGATAAAGTCTATCACGATCAGCCCGGCCAGATCGCGCAGGCGCAGCTGGCGGGCAACTTCTTCGGCCGCTTCAAGGTTGGTTTTCAGTGCCGTGTCCTCGATCGAGCCCTCCTTGGTGGAACGGCCCGAGTTCACGTCGATGGCCACCAGCGCCTCGGTCACGCCGATCACGATGTAACCGCCCGATCTCAGCTGCACGACCGGGTTGAACATGCCGGACAGATAGCTTTCGACCTGAAAGCGCGCAAACAGCGGCATCGGATCGGTGTATTGTTTCACGTTCTTGGCGTGGGACGGCATGAGCATTTTCATGTAGTCCTTGGCCACGCGATAGCCCGCCTCGCCCTCGATCAGGATTTCCTCGATATCGCGGTCATAAAGATCGCGGATCGAGCGCTTGATCAGGCTGCCCTCTTCATAGATCGGGGCAGGGGCAATGGATTTCAGCGTCAGGTCGCGCACCTGCTCCCACTGGCGCAGCAGGAATTCATAGTCGCGCTTGATTTCGGCCTTGGTCCGCTTGGCGCCCGCGGTGCGGATGATCAGGCCGGCCCCTTCGGGGATGCTGATTTCCGAGGCAATCTGTTTCAGGCGCTTGCGGTCGGCGGCGTTGGTGATCTTGCGGCTGATGCCACCGCCACGGGCGGTGTTGGGCATGAGCACGCAATAGCGCCCGGCCAGCGACAGATAGGTTGTCAGCGCGGCGCCCTTGTTGCCGCGCTCTTCCTTGACGACCTGCACCAGCAGGATCTGGCGGACCTTGATGACCTCTTGAATCTTGTAGCGCCGCGGACGCGGCTTGCGCCGCGGGCGGATGTCCTCGTGGTCGTCATCATCGGCGACGGCCTCGATATTGGGGTCAACCTCGGCAGGCGAAGGCGGGGTGTCGTCTGCCTCGTCGTCTTCGTCGTCAGCCTCGTCACCGGCGTCTTCGTCGTCGGCAGTATCTTGCACAGTGTCCTGCTCGGGGGCGGGGGCCGCCTTTTCGGCTGCTTCGGGCGCCTCGTCTTGCGGTGCCTCGGCGTCGGCGGTTTCTGGCAGCTGATCCGTGTCGGCAGGGGCAGTTTCGGCTGCTACCTCTTCGGCATTGCCGTCGGTCTCGGTGGCTACAGGCGCGGCCTCGGTGGCCTCGGTCGCCGTTTCGTCAGGGGAAAATCCGACGATGGGTTCCGATGTGGCCTCGGCCGGTTCCAGATCGACGACATCCATGCCGGGGATCGCGGGTTCGTCTGTCGCGGGCTTTTCCTCGGTCACCTCGGCGGTTTTCACCGCGTCGGTTCCCGTCTTTTCGGCCGAAGACTTGCGCCGGCGCGAGCGGCGGCGCGAACGCGATCTGGGTTGTTCGTCTTCGTCGGCCTGCTCTTTGGCGTGGGCCTTTTCCTCGGCCAGCAGGGCCTCGCGGTCGGCAACCGGGATCTGGTAGTAATCGGGATGGATTTCCGAAAACGCCAGAAAACCGTGGCGATTGCCACCGTAATCTACAAAGGCGGCCTGCAACGAGGGTTCGACCCGCGTGACCTTGGCTAGATAGATATTGCCTGCAAGCTGGCGTTTGTTGACGGATTCGAAATCGAATTCCTCGACCTTGTTTCCGTCAACCACCACGACCCGGGTCTCTTCCGGGTGGGTGGCATCGATAAGCATTTTCTTTGACATGTGGTCTCTTGCAATCCGGGCGGTCCTGCCTGCGACATGGCTGGCGAGAACTGTCGGGATTGTTTCTGTTGGGCGGGAGAAACGATGCCCATGACCAAGCGGGCAGCCTTGGCTGCCGCATCACGGTGGTCATGTCTTTGCACGCGTTTCATCGCGGTTCTATCTCCGACGCCTGTTTCAAGGCGCCAATTCACTGGCCCGGCATCTGTATTTTTCCTTGCCAGGCAATTTTCTGGCCCATCGGCCTGTTGGTCTTTTCAGAGGCTATCTTTGGCTGTGCCTGAAGCGTGAACAGAGCAACGAAACTTTTGAAAGGATCCCTTTCCCCTGAGGGCGGAAATCCCTGGTCGCGACAATAGCGACAAATGGCGGGAAATGACAATGGTGTTTTTCCCATGCGCCTCATGTAGTATCGAGGCAGGCAAAACGCAAGAAGACAAGAACAGCGTAAGGGGCAGACAGAAATTGGGCAGAATCGCAATTATCGTCATTGCGCTGGCCATTGCGCTGGCGGGCGGCGCGCCCGCGCAGCAGGCAGTGCCGGGCCAGAAATTGCAGGGCCTTGCACGTCTTGATGTCGCTGCATCCCAGGTGCGCGATACCGGATCGCGCGAGGTCGAGATCACGCTGGCCCTCAGCCAGGCCGTGCCCTATCGGGTGTTCACGCTGGCGAATCCGGCGCGCCTTGTCATCGATTTTCGCGAACTGCGCTTTCCGGCGCTGACGTTGCGCGAGCTTGTTTCAAGCAGGCAGGTCAGTTTCCTCAGAACGGGCCTGTTCCGGCCCGGCTGGTCGCGCATGGTTCTGGGGCTCAAGCATCCGGTGCGGGTTGCAAGCGCCGCCATGCGAACCAACCCCGACAAGGGAGACGCCGTCATCCGCATCCGGCTGGAGCAGGAAACGCCCGAGGCATTCTTGCGCGAGGTCGGGCCGGGCAAAAACGATTTCTGGGCTCTGCCCAAACCGGCTGTTCCGGTTCCGGGCGGCAAGGTGGGGCGCAAGGACAGGCACAAGCTGCTGGTGGCGTTGGATCCCGGTCACGGCGGGATGGATCCGGGCGCGCAGTATCAGGGCCATACCGAAGCCGGGCTGATGCTGACATTGGCCCGAGAGCTGAAGGAGCGGCTCGTGCGCACCGGGCGTTACGACGTGTTCCTGACCAGAAACGAGGACGTGTTTCTTTCCCTGCAAGGGCGTGTCAGCCTTGCGCGGGCGGCCGGGGCGGATGTGTTCATTTCGCTGCATGCCGATGCGCTGGCGCAGGGCACGGCATCGGGGACCACGGTCTATACCCTTTCGGCCGAAGCCTCGGACAAGGCCTCGGCCTGGCTGGCTGCCAGCCATGATCGCGATGACCTGCTCGCGGGGGTGGATCTGCAGCAGCAGGATGATGTTGTTGCCTCGGTTCTGATGGACATGGCGCGTACTGAAACCCTGCCGCGGGCCGAAAAGCTGGCCGATGCCATCGTCAAGGGGATCGGGCGCGCGGTCGGGCGACTGCGGGCGCGCCCGCGCCTGAAGGCGGGGTTTTCGGTGCTGAAGGCCCCCGACATCCCGTCTGTTCTTGTGGAATTCGGGTTCATGTCGAACCCCCATGACCTGGCATTGCTGACCTCACCCGTCTGGCGCACCAAAATGATCGACGGGATGGTCGCGGCACTTGACGAATGGGCCGTTCAGGACGCCGCCGAGGCGCGGTTGCGGCGGCGGTGATCACGATGAAGTTGTATTTTCACCTGTCCGCCCGGCAGGGGTGGCAAAAAAAGGCCGATACGACCCCGCAGCGGGTGCGAACGGTTTTGACGGTGGTGGCGGGCTGTCCTATAGTGGCCTCTGCACTTTCATACAGAGGCTGACTTCGTGCTCAGGGCCATATTCTCGTTTTTCGGATTTATCTTCAGCTGGCTGACCTTGGGTCTGGCCATGGCAGCGCTGGGTATCGGCGCCATTTTCTACATGTATTCGCGCGATCTGCCCAATTACGATCAGCTGGCTCAGTACCAACCGCCCACGATCTCGACCATCTATTCGCGTCAGGGCCGGGTGATGGACGAATTCGCCAAGGAGAGGCGGATCTTTACCCCGATCGATGAAATTCCCGATCTGGTGAAAGAGGCGTTCATCTCGGCCGAGGACAAGAATTTCTATCACCATCACGGCTATGATCCGGTGGGCATCCTCAATGCAATCCTGCAGGCGGCCAAGGGCGGGCGGCTGCGGGGGGCCTCGACGATTACCCAGCAGGTGATGAAGAACTTTCTGCTGGATGGCTCGCGCTCGATCGAGCGCAAGATCAAGGAAATCATCCTTGCGACCCGGCTGGAAAAGACGCTGAGCAAGGACAAGATCCTTGAACTGTATCTGAACGAGATCTTCCTTGGACAGAATTCATATGGGGTCACGGCCGCAGCCCAGACCTATTTCAACAAGCCGCTGGAAGAACTCAAACCCGAAGAGGCCGCCTATCTGGCGGTGCTGCCAAAGGCCCCGTCGAAATACCATCCGGTGCGCCAGCGCGACCGCGCCATTGCCCGGCGCAACTATGTGCTGCGGGAAATGGCCCAGAACGGCTATCTTGATCAGAAAACCGCCGAAGAGGCCATGAAGGCCCCGCTGAGAACGGTTCAGAGCGGTGATTTCGAGCCCTATTACAAGGCCTTGCCACGGCGCGACTATTTCACCGACGAGATCCGCCGCCAGCTTTCCACAACCTTTGGCGAGGATGAATTCTTTACCGGCGGCATGAAGATCCGGGCGACCGAAGACCCCGCCTTGCAGAAAGAGGCCGCTGCCGCGCTGCGTGAAGGGCTGGAAAGCTATGATCGCAAGCAGGGCATCTGGCGGGGTACCGGCAAGCGGCTGACGAAAGAGCAGCTGAAGGATGAGGACAGCTGGCGCAAGGCGCTGGCCGCACTGCGCATGCCCCGCGACATTGACGAATGGCATCTGGCTGTGGTGCTGGACCTGTCGAAAAAGGCGGTTCGGGTCGGCATCGAAGACGTGCCTGAAATCGAAGGCGGCCATGCGATTCCCATCGAAGACATGAAATGGATCCATCCCCTGCGCAAGAACGGCAAGTCGCGCAAGAAACCGATCAAGACACCGTCAGAGGTTCTGAAGGTCGGGGATGTGGTCTATGTCCAGAAGGTCTTTGGCCCGGTCAAGGGCGTCAAGGTCAAGAAGGGCGAAGAACCACCCCAGGAATTCAAATATTGGTCACTGCGCCAGATCCCGGAAATCGAGGGCGCTTTTGTGGCCATGGATACCCGTACGGGCCGCGTTCTGGCGATGCAGGGCGGGTTTTCCTATGAACACTCGGTCTTCAACCGCGCAACCCAGGCGACGCGACAGCCCGGCTCGGCCTTCAAGCCGTTTGTCTATGCCGCCGCGCTGGATGTCGGATATACCCCGGCAACCATCGTCATCGACGCGCCGATCGAAGTCGAGACGCCGCAGGGCCTTTGGCGGCCGCGCAACTCTTCGCACAAGTTCTATGGCCCGACACCGATGCGCACGGGCATCGTGCATTCGCGCAACCTGATGACCATCCGCCTGGCCATGGATGTGGGCATGGATATCATTGCGGCATATGCCGAACGCTTTGGCGTCTATGACGACATGCAGCGCCATATCGCCAACGCGCTGGGCAGTCAGGAAACCACGCTTTACCGGATCGTGTCCGCCTATGCGATGTTTGCCAATGGCGGCGTGCGGGTCATCCCGACGCTGGTCGACCGCGTTCAGGACAGGTGGGGCCGCACCATATACCGCCATGATCGGCGCAAATGCGAAAATTGCAAGGTTGCCTCACTCGATCCGGATTTCGGCCCGCTGATCAAATCCAATCGCGCGCGTGTGCTTGACCCGATCACCGCCTATCAGCTGACCTCGATGATGCGCGATGTCGTGAAACGGGGCACCGCCGCAGGCTGGGTCAAGCTGCCCTTTCCGGTGGCGGGCAAGACCGGCACCACCAACGGGGCCAAGGATGTGTGGTTTGTGGGCTTTACGCCGAACATCGTTGCCGGCTGTTATATGGGGATGGATATTCCCAGGTCGCTGGGGCGGGGGGCTTATGGTGCCTCGCTGTGCGGACCGGTCTTTACCAAGTTCATGAAGGCCGCCGTGGCGCGTTACGGCACCTCGGACTTCAAGCCCCCCGAGGGCGGGGTATTCGTCAAGATCGACCGTTATACCGGCGAGCGCCTGCCGGACGATGCCACGGGCGAAAACGTCGTGGCCGAGCTGTTCCGCAAGGGTGAAGAGCCCGCCTTTGGCGCGCTCAGCGTCGTTGACGGCGGTTTTGCCATGGGATCCGACCTGCCCCTGTTCAAGCCGGGCGAGGCCGACCAACCCCTGCCGGATGACGGCCTGGAAGTCACCACCCAACTGGGCGTCAAGAAAAAGATTCCCAAGCGCGCGACTTTTGGCTCGCTTTCAAGCGGTGGGCTTTACTGAGCGGATTGCCTGGTGGGATGGAATCGTAATTTCTGTCATTGGAAATCGGGCGCGAACCGGATCGCAAGCGATCCGGCGGTGCGGAAATTCAATGTAGCGAACTTTGGATTCGGGTGACGAAGCCCTGGGCAGCATCCCGACCGGATCAGGCGGCGATGACCTGCACGCCGGGGATCTGTTCGATTTCGAAAAGATCCGCGTCATATGTTTCGGTCAGGGCGGCGACATATTCATCGGTCCAGAGGGGCGAGTCGACATTCAGCGCCTCGTCTTCTGCCTCGAACTTGTCCAGGAACGCATCAAGGATCCGGCGGCGCTGCCGTTCATTGGCGGGCGGGTGCGATTCCATATAGGCCTGCATTCTGGCCAGCCCGTCCGCCGTCATGATCTTGCCAAGGATGTCATCGAGATGGGCAAGTTCCGTGTCCGGATCATGGCCGGAAATTTCCGCCATCAGCTCGCGCCAGATAAAGGGGATTTCCTCGTTCCGCCAGACCTTGAGCGCCGCCTCGGGCGGCAGGGCAGCACGGATGCGGGCGATCACCTCGGACCACAGCAGGCGCGCGGGGTCTATCTGCGACAGGAACTCGGTAAAATCCTGCGCGGGAACCTTGGCAAAGCAGGCCGGCAGAAAGGTCGCCGGGTCGCGGATGGCCATGCAGAAGGTCATCTCGTGACCGGGAAAGAGGTTGGCAAGGCGCCGGGTCTTTTCTGCCGCGTCCGGGTACAGCGTGCCATTGACCAATATGCGGGGATAGCCGCTGAGGAAGGATTCATTGGAAAAGATGATCCGCTTGGGGTGGTCCTCGGCAAGGATGCCATCCAGAATCATTTCCTGCATCTCTTCCGGCGCTTCCGCGCCCTGCAGGTGTTTCAGCGTCTCGCGCAGGATCGGCTTGAACTTGGCCGGATGGGCAACGACGATTCCCTGCCTGGCCAGCAGACGGCGATTCCGGTTGAGGCAGGAAAAGATCTGCCCCTCGTCGGTGCAATGCACGCCAATGTGATAAACGATATGCATGATGGCCGTTAAGTCGTTGATTTTCGGTCGCTGCCTGAGGCGCGAGTATACCGGCTTTTCTGGACAGTGAAACAGGTTTCGGTTAATGCGTGGCAAATGGTTGAGCAAACAAGTCAGATAAGGCGCCGGGCGCTGCGTGAGCTGGTCGATCCATGGTCGCTTGGGGCCCTGGTGATTGCGGCTGTCGTCTTGATGCCGATCCTTTCGGTTGCATGGATCGCGCTGTCTCCGGGCGAGAACATCTGGCCGCATCTGCTGGCCACGTCACTGCCGCGCTATCTGGGCAATACGCTGATCCTGATGCTGTCGGTGGGCGTGTTGACCGCGATGGTGGGCACGGGGGCGGCCTGGCTGGTCGTCATGTATCGCTTTCCGGGGCACGGGGTGCTGCAATGGGCCTTGTTGCTGCCCTTGGCGATACCGGCCTATATCGGTGCCTATGCGCTGGTCGATTTCCTTGAATATGCCGGCCCCGTGCAAAGCGGGCTGCGCGCCCTGTTCGGCTGGCAATCGGCGCGTGATTACTGGTTTCCGGAAATCCGCTCGCGCCTCAGTGCCGTGATCGTGCTGTCGGCATCTCTTTATCCTTATGTCTATATCCTTGCGCGCACGGCGTTTCGCGAACAGTCGGTCGGTGTTCTGGATGTCGCGCGGGCGCTGGGCTGCGGGCCGTGGTCGGCCTTTTTGCGGGTGGGGCTGCCCCTGGCACGCCCGGCAATCGCCGCCGCCGCCGCCATCGTGATGATGGAAACCGCCAATGATTTCGGCACCGTCGAATATTTCGCGGTCCAGACCCTGACCACCGGCATTTTCACTACATGGCTCGAGGCCAGCAATGTTGCCGGCGCGGCGCAGATTGCCATGACCATGCTTGTCGTCATCTTTCTGCTGGTCGCACTGGAAAAGATCAGCCGCAGGCGGATCAGATTTCACCGCACGACCAGCAGGCAGGCGCCCATCGAGGCCCGCGACCTGCACGGTCTGGGTGCATTGGCGGCATTTCTGCTGTGCCTGATCCCCTTTGCCGTGGGCTTTGCCCTGCCGGCAGGCGTGATCGGCTGGCATGCGATGGACAGCGCCGGCATCTGGGCCGACCCGGAACTGTACCGCGCGCTGGGCAACACCCTTTGGGTTGGTGGGCTTGCGGCTGTTCTGACGGTTCTGGGGGGCATCTTTCTGGTCTACGGCGTGCGCCTCAGCGGCCGACGCCTGCCGGCGATGCTGCTGCCGGCAACGACCATCGGCTATGCCGCGCCGGGTGCGGTTCTGGGGATAGGCCTGATGATCCCGCTTGCCGGGCTTGATCAGCGCGTGGCCGATTTCATCGAGGCCACGACGGGCCACGACCCCGGGCTGATCCTGACCGGCTCGGCCGCGGCGATCGTGCTGGCCTATTTCGTGCGTTTCTTTGCCATCGCGCAGGGGGCGGCGGATGCGGCGATGGGCCGGATCTCGCCCAGCTTGCCGATGGCCTCGCGGTCATTGGGGCAGACGGCTGCGGGGACGCTGGTCAGGGTATACATGCCGATGATCCGCGGCTCGGTCGCAACGGCGCTGCTGCTGGTCTTTGTGGACAGCGTCAAGGAGCTGCCCGCGACGTTGCTGTTGCGCCCGTTCAACTTCAACACACTGGCAACACGGGTTTACGATCAGGCCTCGCTTGAAAATCTGGGCGACGCGGCGCCGGCGGCGGTGATCGTCATGGCGGTGGGTTTCGTGGCGGTTTTGCTGCTGGCACGATCGAGCCGCTGAGGGCGCGCTGATTTCACTTGCCAAATCGCGCCCGGTGGCGCTAAACACCGCCCCAATGCCCCTATAGCTCAGCTGGTAGAGCAACTGATTTGTAATCAGTAGGTCCGCGGTTCGAGTCCGTGTGGGGGCACCATGATATTCGGCCGATCTGATCGAATGTGAAATTATTTCAATAAAAAACAGATAGTTAGATGGTGTCGACTTAAGAAGATGTATTGTCATAATTCCAATTTTGTGCTTCAAATTACACCAAAATTACACCACCCAGCAGAAATCATGGCCTCGATTCAGAAGACTCAGAGCGGATACCGGGCATTCGTTGCAAAGAACGGGATTCGTAAATCCAAGCGATTCAACACCAAGAGAGAAGCCAAGGAATGGGCTGCCCGAATCGAGTATGAAATCATCAACGGCAAGAAGATTGCAGCCGCGATGCCGTTCGGAGATCTGCTCGAGAGATACGCGCGCGAGCGATCCCCTCAGAAGCGTGGAGCCCGATGGGAGATCATTCGTCTTGAGAAGCTGCGACGGGACAAGATTGCTGCCATCAAGCTGGAAGAACTGTCGGCCAAACATTTTACAGAGTGGCGTGAAAAGCGATTGGGGGAAGTGGCCCCGGGGTCAGTGAGCCGCGAGATGCAGCTCATGTCCTCGGTTCTGAATACGGCGGTCCGGGAGTGGCAACTTATTCCGGAAAACCCACTCACGGGTGTCAGGAGACCCAAGCGGCCTCTACCAAGGGACCGCCTGGTGACTGCAGCGGAACTCGACAAGCTGGCCGAAAGCGCGGGATCAGACTTGAAGAAGGCAACGGCCAGAGCCTTCCATGCCTTTCGTTTTGCCTGTGAAACGGCGATGAGGGCAGGGGAGATTGTTGGCCTTACATGGGACCGGGTCGATCTCGATCGCCGTGTGGCGAAACTGATTCATACCAAGAACGGGCGCCCGAGAGACGTCCCGTTGTCGATCGAGGCAATCCGGCTTCTCAAGGAGCTGCCTGAAATGGACCCGATTTTTGGCCTGACAAGCAGGCAGCTTGACGTGCTGTGGAGAAAGGTGAGGGACAAGGCAGGGGTCAAGGACCTGACGTTTCACGACAGCCGGCATTACGCCATTACCCGCCTGTCGAAGAAACTCGATGTCCTTGCCCTTGCCCGGATGGTCGGTCACACCGACCTGAAGATGCTGCAGGTCTACTACAACGAGGACGCGGAAGAACTCGCTAAGCGGCTTGATTGACCCTGACCAGGCGGACCGCGCCTTCGTGTTTGGCCTCAAGCCGCCCCTGAGCGATCCAGCGGTTGATAGTGATCGGGCTGCGCCCGACGCGCGTGGCATATTCGTTTATCGGGATCCACTGGGGCTCCGGTTTGATCCGGGCAGCGCGAACTTCTTCCTTCAGTTCGCGCACCTCGGCAATGAGCGATTTCAGGGCATCTTCTTTCACTGCGATGAGTTGTGTCGTCATGCTGAGATATCCACCAGTTCACATGTTCTACCGGTGCAGGCCAGTGTCTGGCTGCCCTTGGTGTTGTCTTCGGTTTCGTATTCAGCCAGGCGGCTCCAGTCGATCTGACGGGGCATGGCTGCCTTGGCCTTGGCGTATTCACCCGCAGTAATCTCCTGATACGGAGCTTGCTGATAGGTGTGGTCGCTGTGGGGCAGGAACGAGACGCCAGAGATCTTGTCGAAGTTCTCGAACACGAATCTGCCGACCTCGTCCCACTCGTGGTCGCGAACGGTCACCGTGATGGACGGTTTGTGTT
>WFQE01000128.1 GCA_015487165.1 Paracoccaceae bacterium
CGCCATGGCCGTTACAGGTTTTGCAGCGCTCGTCGCGTGGGTGCTTGGCTGCGCGCCGCTGTATGTGCCGGTGGTGATTTACCTCACGCTTGCCGTGATCGTGCTGAGCGCCATCGCGCATGAAATTCTGAGGGGAGACGAGGAATGACAAAACAGATGACAGGAGCAGAGTCAATCGCCGCTGAACGTCAGCGCCAGATCGACGAGGAAGGCTGGACGGCGAAGCATGATGACACATTCTGGAGTGGACAGCTGGTCTATGCTGCGATTTCTTACGCGCGAGCCAGAAATAGAGATAGTCGCCCGCCAGGAATGTGGCCTTGGACCAGCGAATGGTGGAAGCCGAAGGATTACCGCAGCAATCTGGTGCGTGCTGGTGCGCTGATCGCCGCTGAGATTGACCGGCTGGATCGCGCCACCGAAACTAATGGAGACGATGAATGAACATCGCATCACAGCTTCACCACATGCTCTACATCGCCAGCATGCACGACTACAGGATCACCAAGTTCGAAATGTCCAGAGATATGATTTGGCAACTGCGAGCCGAGGAACAAAATTCTCACAAACTGACCTGCGAATACTGCGGAATCAGTGGTGTGGGAAATTTCAAGTTCTGCGGCGTTCCTGTGATCCAAAGCGATATTGACCACATCCGCGTCGAGACCGACGAACGCAACATTATGCGCCCCATTGACGGAACCGCACCGCGCCCCAAGGAGAAAACCGGCCGTCGCCGACTGGGTAACAACACAAGGCAGACGTCAAATAAGTGGAGGTGATCTATGGAAATGGACGATTATGAAACCGGCTTTGTTACAGGACTTGTCGCAGGATTCACTGCCGTGATCGTCACTGCTGTTTTGATTTGGCATGTCAGCGAGAGCGACTGCCAGAAAAAATATGATGTCGCAGACTGCGAATGGGGAAGAAGCCCATTTGTGCCAGCAACACAGGAAGTAGAGAATGACTAACACCAAGTTCAAGCCCGGCGACACCTGCTGGGCGCGTAGAGGCAACCCGACCGAGCCAGTGGTTATCTTGGAAGTCGAGATTAACGGCATGGTCCACTATGCTTACAAAGATGATGCAGACCGCTGGAACGTCAAGTTCGCCGCATCATCTGGCCGCCATTACTGCGACAAGGACGCAGGCGCCAAGAGCAGTCTATTCGACCTCGTTCCGCTGCAGAGCAAGCCGCGCGAGGTATGGGTGTGGGAAAATTCTGCTGGATATTTGCTTGGCAGGGCATTTTCGACAAAAGAAGGTGCGTTTTCTTGGTTCTCAAATAAACCAGGAAAGCCAGTCCTGTTTCGCGAAGTCGTCGAATAGCCCCGCTGGCACAACTGGCAGCGCAGCGCCCTTGTAAGGCGAAGGTTCCTGGTTCGAATCCTGGGCGGGGCACCAAAGGGCAGGTGGCTGAGCGGTTTAAAGCACCGGTCTTGAAAACCGGCGGAGGTAAGCCTCCCGTGGGTTCGAATCCCACCCTGCCCGCCAGCTACGGAATAAGCTCAACCTGCTCCGGGCAGAGAAGCGCGAACACTGCATACGCCTCTTGAATCTCCGCCTTCGTCTGTTCCGTGTCTGCTTGTGAGCGGGTCGGCAGACTCGACCCCCATTGGAAGCACACTTCCTCGATCGTTGCTTGCCCGGCAACGCTTGCACAGCCTGTGAGAAGGGCGAGAGAGGCAAGTGCGATCTTCATTCGCGCCACCCTGCATCGTCATACTTGCGAACGGTATCGTCCTTGCGCTTGCGAACGCGATCACGGATTTCCGAGGCCGTCTCGTAGTCGTCCAGCAGAGCCTTTCGCTTGGCATCGCTGCGGCCCTTGAGGTAAAGCCCGAGTGCCGAGGCGACGATACCCGCCCCGGCAACCACGTAGCCCCAGATGCCGGAAAGCAGGCTTGAGAGAAAGTCTTGCAGCCAGCCCATCATTCCACCGTTCCCCGAAGCCCATCCTGCAGGGCTGCCATTGTCATGCTCACAGCGCCAAGAACAGAATATGAGACACAGCGTCCAGCTGTTTGATAAGCTGCCAGCCCGTCATGGTGTAGCATCTGGATACTGACCCCGACAATCTCTCCTGAGCGCGCCTTTTCAAGCGCTGCCTCAAGGGCCTTGATGGCAGCATCGTTAGGAGCCCTTTCATAGGTCAAGGACTCATCGAACAGAGGCTTCACGTTACCCATCACTCCCTCCGGTCGATGTTGATCTGCTTGCTCACGGCATCGAGGCCGAACGCCCCCATCCCGAACAGGATCACGGGCAGGGCAAGAACGCTGACCACCTCAATTGCACTTTCGTTCCCTGCCGCACCCCAGCCCGCAAAGGCAAACAGGCCCACGAAGAGGCCGATTGCCGTTTCACGCTTCCAGGTTTTCACGGCAGCAGCCCCTGCACGAAGTCCCAGACCTGCGAGAGCGCGGCCGCAACCGCAGCGGCGCCCATCAGAACCGCCTTCTTGATCGGCGAGTCGTCGGGCTGGGCGCGGATGATCGCGAACCAGACGATTGCTGCGACGACGATAACTGCGATGATGTTTTCGATGCTCATTTCCGTTTTCCTTTCATGGATGTGATGATCTTCACGATCAAGTCGATGATTGCCTTGATGATCGCCTCAATTCCCTTCGGTGATGTGGTAACGGGTCGCGGAGCGGGCTCAGGAGCGGCGGAAGGCTCTTTTTCGGCCCGCTCCACCAGAACAAGCGGTTCCGGCGTGTATGAGGCCCTCAGCGCCTTTTCGAACGACCGGGCATAGCCCGCAATCGTCTTGGCCCTGTCGGTGCCGTTCACGATCTTCCGCGCACCCACGTAATCGCCCGGCAGATAGTCGGCCAGAGACTTTCCGGTAAACAGCCCGCCCGCCATGCCGCAGACAAGGATTTTCGCGGCAATTCGAGGATCAAGTGCCATGTCAGGATCGGCGACCAGATCAACCCCTGCAATAGGGCTCAGCCGCTGGTAGTTGGCCTTGTGAGTGATCTGGACATACCCGCGCCCGAACCACGCCTTGCCGTCTGCATCGGGCCGCCAGTAAGGCGTTTTCACCCATTTCAGCTTCCCCTTCTTCCATGCGTTTTCAAGCCGCGCAATCGCCTGTTCATCAGATTTCGCAAACGCCTCGCGAACCGGCTGCATCGTCCGGCCTGTCTCATGGTATGCCGTGGCGAGGATGTAGGCGAGCTTCTCAACCTCCATATCCCCGGCCTCATCCAGAATACGCTCGATTCCCTCGACCTGCCCCTTGGTCAGGCTGGTCCCGAAAACGCCGCTCTCACGCTTGCGCAGGGCCGCGAACAGCTTGGCCCGGTCGATCATCGCTCATCCTCCACCTGCAATCGCAGCACCTCGACCTCCTGTTGAAGCGCCTTGATCTGCTGTTCCATCTGCACCGGGTCAGGTTCTTCCGGCTTGTTCACGCCGAGAAGTGAGCCGATCACTATCGAGCCCGCGGCCAGAGCGGCCAGAATGAGATCTGTCTTGCCCATGGTCATCCTCCGAGAACCCTCAAAAGCCACGCCTTGATCTGTGGCCACCAGAAAGCCAGCGGCGCGAAGAAAAGCCCGATGCGGGCGAACCACCGGCCCACTGGACCGATTGCCAGTCCTATCGCCCGGAACGCGCCAAGAACGGAAGCCGTGCCGGCAAGCATGTAGGCGCCGTGCTCGCCAACCTTGTGCTGGGCCATTGCGTCTCCGAGCATCTTCAGCTTTTCCTCGGCCTTTTCTTCATCTTCCATTCCACGGCCTTCCCGATAAGGCGCTCCGTTCAGGGCTCAGTCCACTGCATGTTGCCCACTACAACAAACCTATACTTATTGCCAAAGCCAAACCAGCAACTACCGCCGCAACAATGCCGGAACCAGCTATGAAGACCTGCGATGATGTAACTGACCTTGTGCGCGCGTTCGTTGTATTCTGCGGCATGATCAGCGCCTGGTCGCCGGATGACGCGCGCGTTCTTGCTTCAGCGAGTGCCTTGAGGGTCATCCTTGCTGTCGCGGAAACCCTTGATGCAGCGTTTGAAAGTGTTTTGCCAACAACCTTGAGAACCGACGCAGATCTTGTCCGCGTGTTCGAAACCGTCTGCGCAAAGGTCGTCGAAAGGCTTGCCGTCGAGGCCCTTGTCGCCGTATTTGCAAGCGCCTTGAGGAAAACCACGACAGCCTGCGATGATGATGTGCGCGTCGTGGTATCGCTGATCGACTTGCCAACTGTCTTGGCCGTCGAGTCAGCGCGCGTTGATCCGTATGAAAGGGTTTTCCCTGTATTCTTGAGCGTTGATGCAGATCTTGTCGCCCCGTCAGAAATTGCCTTTGAGGTTGTTTTCAGGGCAGATGAGGCGCGGGTCGCAGTGTTCGAGGTTGACTGCGTGTAGGTCGTTCCACCAGATGCGGCCGGCTTAATCTCAACGACAGTAACGACCGCAGCAACCGAATTTTGCCACGTAAATCCGAGAGATGCTGACCCAGCTGTCGGCACTGCCTTTGATGCGGTGCCATAGGTCAAAAAGGCTACATTATATACTTCTGTCAGCTCTCCGCTCTGCAACAGCGTTCCGTCACTGGTGACTGGCGTCCCGCCTTTATTCGCGGCAAGTGATCCGATTAGCAGGGCGCCATCATATGATGTTGTTACGGACGCGGATAGCGTCGTATTTGTCCCCGTTACGGCAGTTTCACCAACAATCGGTGATGTCGAGTCCGCGCCTGAAATCTCGACGCATGTAATTACCACGCCATATTGTCCGGCGTTGAAATTAACAACCGTCTGCCCGGTTGTCGGGTTGAGCAGATACCACCGCTCAACCCAATGTGTACCATTGGCTGTAGCCGCAGCAACGCGCGTCATGGAGACGCCGTTATGCGTTACGCTGGATGCGCCTGCCTGTGTGTTTAAAAGCCCTGAAATTTCTACCAGCAGAAGGTTGCCGGTAGAAATCGTGAAGGAAGACCCAGTGGCGGACGAAATGCGCGTCAGCGCATCAAGGTAGGTGTAGACTACCGCAGAGCTATCAACCGCCAAGGCCATTCACGTCACCGTCAGGTGGTCTGCAGGTCAATGGTGAACTCGATCTTGTCGCCGTTGTTCACGCCGATCCCCGCAAAGGTGTCGCGGATGACCATATTCCCTGCGGTCGAGGCATCGAAAACCCCTACCTCGGTAATTGTAGCCGCCGCGGTATAGCTGATCGTCGCCACATGCCGATTTGTGTTCGCGCTCGGCTGGCTCATTGTTGCGGTAGCCCGGCTTTCAACCTCTGACACCAGCGCCGTGTCGCCCTTGGCTGGGGTTGTGGTGCCCGTCCCACTTCCGATATACCAGTTTGTCGGAGCGGTGATTGTGCCGTCCCACAGGTCGGCCGTAACCTGCTCGCCTACGCTCGTGAACATCAGTCAGTCTCCTTCACGTTGATTTCCTCGACATCGCCGTTCGCGCGAAGCACGCGAATTTTCGAAATGCGTGCGCCTATGGGACGCTTGGACCGATGCACGCCATCTCCACCGTCATCATGATAGAGCCTGCCACGAACCGCACCCTTGCGGCGCTGCGGGCCGAAAACCCTGCCCCATAGCCGCGTTGCCCTTACCCTATCAAGCATTTTCATGTGTCACCCCCTTTGATGCCCTACAGGCGCCACATCTTGACGGTCGCGTAGATTTCAGTGCCGAAGCTCACAGGAAAACCGTAACCATCTGTCGCCCTGTTTGCCGATACTCGAGTTTCGAAGCGGTAATTTTTTCCGGCCGCGATTGCTGCTTCGCCGGCAATGAAGACATTGTCGTAGTTGGTATCGCTGAGAAAGTAACTGTCCCCCAAAGCAGCCTCGACAGCGTCAGTCACGTTGTAAAGGCGCGTCTTTGTCCATCTCGTCGACATGCACGAAAGCCGCCACTCGATCCACATGTCAACCGAGGAAGAAAACTCCATCGTCGTCGTGTTGAGCGTGATCAGACTCGCGACATCTCGGACAATGGTCGTCAGCTTGCGAATTTCCCACGATCCAGCAGTTGCCGCCCCACCAGCGGTGCCGCTCGCCTCCTGATGCTGAAGCACCACGTCAGGGGCGCCGGCACCGCCCCATTCAGGGGCTGTAGCGCCAGAGTTAACCCGAAGAACCTGATACGCAGATCCAAGACTTGGCCCGAGGATTTTTGCGCCCTCGGCGACGCCATGGACGACAACGAAATCTGTTCCATCGTAGAGAACAGAACAAACCGTGTCCTGCTTCACGAAATTCGCGGGCAATGCTGTTTTTGCCCCGCCCGTGTAGTATTTCAAGGCAACCGCGCCCTGCCCGTCGATATTCAGCGTCGGCCCGGCAGTATTTGCAGCATGGAACCTGACGTTGAACATCTGTCCAGATGCAAGGGCGGTGAGCGTGTTCTTTGCCGTCGCGGTATATGCTGAACTCGTCCCCGCCGTTACGCCGAGGTCAAAGAAGTTGTCAAACGTCAGGATTTCAGACGTGTTGTTCGCAATAGCCGCCTGAACGTCAGTTCCTGAATTGCCGGTTATAGGGCTGAAACTCACGTTCGCTGCGGATGCACCAGATGTTGAAACGAGTTGTGCTGGGTCGATCGGGTAACCGGGCAGGCTCGCCGAGGTTCCCGGGTCCTTCACGTCAAGCTTGACCTGCGTTCCGGGCGAAACGAAGATCAGTGGGAAAATCCCGTCTGCGTCTGCAACAAGCGGCGACGGGTGAGGCGTTGTCAGTCCGGAATCGCTGTAAACCGTTTCAGGCGTCGTCGTTCCGGTCTTGTAGAAATAGGCCTTAGCGCCCGCCACGGGATCGTCGTTTGCGTCAAGGGCGCGGTTGATATTGGCTACGATCTGCTCGGCCATCATTCTTCCCTTTGTGCTGAGGCGGCGCCAACTAGATATGGTGCAAGGCTTCTTGCAACTTTCTCGTCTGTTACGACAGAACTGACAGGAGACATCAGGGTCTTGAACAGTTCAGGATCTTCAACTGCATCCATGACAAGTTTTCTGGCCCTGTCATTTGTCATGTTGCGCAATATCCTTTGGGCATTCTGTGTCATGATGTTTGCAGTCTGGATCGACCCGCCGAGAGACCCGCCACCAAGATCACCGCCGCGGCGTGCTGCAAATATCCTGACCGCAATATCAATGATCCTGTTGGCCGGGCTGTTCATTGCATCTCCAACATCACGCCCAGCCGTTTCGAGCTTTGACAATGATTTCGCGATGTAACCAAGCCTACCCATTTCGGATGGCGTGAAAACCTCCTGCATCGCGTTCCTGATCTCGCGATCCTTGAGAAGCGCTGAAAGCCGCTTCGCGTTCATGTCTGGACCGGCCTGAGAAATCAGGTAATCTGAAAAAGCAGCCTTAACACCTGCCAGAGCACCAGGATCTTTTCGCGCCGCTCTGACGACGGAACGTGCGGCGGCGGCCGGGTCATCTGCTCCGATGATCGACAAGACCGATTTTGAAGGCTGTCCCTTGACGAATCCTGCAACTGGCCCTCCCTCTATCGATTTCAGGCGTGCCTCTGCACGGGCCGCGAAGCTCTCTGCGGCCTCCCTGTTAGACAGGGCGCGTGAAAGCGCCTTCCTCGTCTCAGGGCGATCCTTGAGAAGGTCTCGGTTCGCGGCAAGCCATGTTTTTGCGCGCCTCTGCGTGAACTTTCCGTCAGGACCGAATGCGTTTTCGAGAAACTTCTGCCTCAGGAAAAGGTCTATGTCCTGTCCTGCTTCTGGTGCCGCTGCCGTGATCTCGCGGGCCGCAACCATCCCCTCTGGTCCACTTTTCCCTACTGTTCGGCGAAGGGCTGCCTCGGCCGGAACGTCCTGCCCACCCGTGACCCTGCGCCGGAGAATGCGCCCGACAGAACCCCTGTCGAATGTCTCCTTCAACGCCCTGCTGAAAGCTCGTGCATCGTTTATCGCCCGCCCCGCTTCGGTCGAGGCATCAATGGCTCCAAGATCATCGAGAATTGCATCTGCAACCTTACCCGCAATACGTGCGGCGTTTGCGTTCCTGTTTTCGCCGGCCATCGCGTTGCGGGCGACCTCGCGCATCTTCGAGTAGAGGCCATAAAGTTCGCGAACAGTCGTTTCGTCGCCGATCACGCCGTTTTGGCCAAAAGCCTGTCTCAGATCCTCCGGAATATCGTTCCGCTGCGCCCATGGTGTGCTGTCGATGATGCTGTTCACGGTTTTCGCCGTCTTGCTGACCGGAACCATCTCATCCTTCGGAACGGCACCCCAAAGCTCTCGTTCTCGGGCGAGATTTTCGCCAAGCTCGACCCGTATCTTTTCGACGACATCAGCGGAAATTGACGGCTCGTCAGCGCCGGGCCGCAAACTGTCGAGTTCTCCTTCTGCCTTTCCGACGACGCGATCAACGCGCTTCTTCATGGATGATCTGAAATTGCTCAGCCGCCTGTTGAAGTAGCTTCTTGCATCCCTTACGTCGCCCCCCATTTCGCGGATCGTGTCAATCGCACGGTTTCTGCTTTCCTGAGCCCTCAGCGCAAGACGTTCACCGATTTCAGGAGCCTCACCTGCAACTGCCCTCTCAAGCCCGATCATGTTCGGATCGCCGGTCTGCTGGGCGGGCGTAAGCCCCAGAGCATCCTTTTCGTCGATCATCTCGGCAAGCCTCGCCGCGCGCTCCTTACTGCCGGCAAGCTCAATCATGCGCTTTCTCACGACCGAACGCGCGCCGGCATCGGTCATCGGAATAAGAGCGCGCTTTGTGGCGTCATAAGCAATTCCTGCAAGCGGTGTTTTCGATATTGCCCGGTCAACTCCCACTGCAGCCCTGCGCCCAACCGTGGCGACTGCGGGGAGTGCAGCGACAGGCGCGACTACCCCTGCAGCCATCTGCGCTGCTTCACCGCCTCCGGCCTGCCTGACGGCCTCTGAGGCACCTGCCGAGACGCCGCCAGCAGCAACCTCAGCTGTCGCGCCGCCCCTTGAAACCATAGCGCGATAAACATCGTCAGCAACTGCACCTGTAAGACCACCAGCCTGCTTTGCCTTTCCGAGAGCCCCGGCAACAGGAATGAAAGACGCGGCAGCCTGGCCGATACCGCGGCCCATTCCTTCGACGAACCCCTCTGGCTCCTGTGTCGCAACTCTCGCACCAATGGCCCTCATCGCACCTTCAAGGCCTTTTTCTGCAGACCCCATTTTCAGGCGGCCGCCAGCAATGTCTTCCCATGCAGGATCATCAAACGGATTTACGAGGTCTATTGTTCCGCCTACGACCTGCGCTATACCCTTGTTGACCTGCCCCATGAAGCCATCGCTTGCCTCGAGCTGAGAGGCGATTTGCTCGACGGTCTGTTGCTGAACTTCGGGAGGAAGCGACAGGAACGAGTCGTCAACCTCGACCTTGCGGCCATTGATCTCGAGGATGACCTTGTGTTCGCTCATTCAACGATCCTCCACTGCACTTTCGGAGCTTCGCTTTGGAGCTTGTTGATGATCGCCTCATATCTTTCCCATAGCGGGACAAGCTGGTTCAGCTTCATCTGAGCCTCAGCCTTCTGGTCTGGTGTAAAACCTTCTGTAGATTCCAGAACTTCGCTTGCTCCCATGATCGCCGTGGCAATGAGATCCTGCATCTGCTGGAAGCGATCACGGGCGCGCTGCCCACCCATGAAAATAGAGTTCGGCTTGACCGTCATTTCCTCAATTTTCTCACGGGTAAGGTTTGACGGCTTACCAGACCATTCACCTGAGAAGACAAGCATTGTCGCGACAGAAAGGTTGTTGATAAACTGCGCAGCCCTGTCAGCCGCCGGGCTTGGTCTGCCGAGATTCACAGCATCTGCAATCGTGTTCGCGATGTTGTTGATCATGCCCTCGCCACCAAGAGCCCCTTCAACGTCCATGCTTTGAAGAACCTTGTCAGGGTCAGCGGCTTGTATGCCCTGGTTGTCGTCTACGCGCGGCGGCCTGATTTCGTCAGGAACAAACCCCTGCTGAATGTCCCCGGCCGGAGAGACCGCAGGTTCTTGAATGTTCACTTCACGTGGAACTGCAGGCTCTCCGCTCTTCCACTCCCTGCCGGTCCTCGCGTCGATCAGCTTGACCTGCTTCGTCACCGGATCGGTAGAGACCTTGATGACGCCATCGGCAATGAGAATGGCCGTCTCACGATCCACGCCGGTTTCCATGATGCGCGCGATCTTGGCTTCCGCAGCGGAAGGCTTTTTCTTTGGCGAGAAGTTTTCGAGAACGTCATACGCGCCTTCTAGAGCGGCAATGTTCGCGGGCAGATCCTCGAACCTGTATCGTGACGTGTCGATCCCGTTTTCTGCCGCGAATCTCTCATAGCCCTCGCGGTCGCCCTGCTGGTAGTAGAACGCAAGGCCTGCAAGGCCCTTCTTTACCATCTCTGCCTGTCGTTTGCGCTCCTCCTCATCGAGGTTGGCGGCGTATTTCTTCGTGTCAGCAGCCGCCTTGGCCCGAAGCGCGTCGATCTGGGCCTGCGTGTATTCAACTTTCCTGCGCTCCTGCGCTATCCCGAGGGCTTGTGTCGGGTCAAACCGTGCAAGAGCGTTCAGCGCCTGCTGGTCCCCCTTCATGATCTGCGGCCCCTGCTGGCGATAGAGGCGGGCAAGCGCGTTTCCCCTCGAAACCTGGTTGACCGCCCCGGCCGCACCTGCTGCATTCGCAAGCGTGTTGAGGTAGTTCGGAGACCTTCCGCTGAGAATGATATTCGGTTGAAGCGCCATCACGTATACCCCAGCATGATTGGTTCTATGCGCCTGCTGCGCGGAAGAGCCTGCAGAAGCATGTTGATCGGAATCCTCGGCGCCACAGAACGCCTTGCATCATCAGGCTTGCCACCGAATTTCGCGGCATAATCGCTCAGAGACGTTCCATATGCATCTGCTGGATTGTATTCTCCACCGGATTCAACGAATTTCCTCATGCCGCCGATCCCGCCAAGGTGGGCAACAGCCCTCAGCGCGTTCCTGTCGATCACGGTGCCGCCAACCTTCTGGCCGAAATACCTGTCAAGGCCGAAGCGGTCTATGTTCCTGTCGATGTCTGCAACATGCCATTTCTGGACACGCTCCTGCAGCGCAGGGTCGGAAAGAAACTGCTGTTTCGTGAATTTCTCGCCAGTCGCCCTCTTGTAGTCCTCGAGCCGGGCATCGCCAAACTGATACTTCCCGGCATAACCAAGCGAGTTGACGATACCATAGTCGCCACCGCTTTCAGCCATCCCGAGAAGTGCATTGAAATCATTCATCTGTAGAGATCCAGGAGCCTGTTGAACTGCTGGTATCCAAGGTAGTTGTCGATCCCGCTCTGGACCGCATTGCCAACCCCGACGAGACCGGCTGAAAGCGCGTTCCCCTGACCTGCAATGGCGTTTGAGGCGCCTGCCGCGTAGGCGTTTCCGGCCGCAGCCTGCTGACCTGCGCTTGCCTGACCACCTGCGGCAAGCCCGGCAAGCCTGTTGTAGTAGTTCGCGTATTCCTGAGCAGCGAGATTCTGGCCACGCTCCTGCAATGCCTGCAACGTCGAGCCGCTAACGAAACCGCCCTGCGCCGCCTTGCTGGCGTCAACGGCCCTCTGACCCTCCATGAACCTGAATTGGTATCCAGGTGTTTCCCTGAATCCTTGATACCCGTCAGGCCCCTGCCCAAGCCCCATTTCGGCAAGCATCGCCAGAAGAGCGTTCTGGCCGCCTTCGAGGTAGGGCTGGAAGTTTCTCCTGTTCTGCTCGTAGATACGGCGCTGCAAGGCCTCCTGCCTGCGCGCCGCCTTGTTCTGGATCGCAGCGGCGCCAAGTGACGCGGCGCCTCCGACAAGTGCTCCGATAAGGGGAAGGACCATGTTCAGGGCTCCAGTGCTTTGATGCGCGCCTCATGATCCCTGACGGCATCGAGAAGGCGCTGGATGATTTCGAGAAGTTCGGCAGTCGGGTTTCCCTTTTCATCGGCAATCCGCGTTCCGGCGAGAAGATCCTTGAGTTCGATCATGACACCACCATGTCGAAATCGTTGTAAATCGGAATTTCAGCAGGATCGGTAATGCTGATTTCCATGGTTATCTTCCTTGCCTGACCCTGCGCCCGCCAGACCGCGCGCTTTCCATAATTTCCGAGAGTTCCGAAGGATCGCCACTTTTCAGGGGTCCACGTCTGACCGCCATCTCTTGAAAGCCTGAGAACGGCTTGGGCATCTCTTCCAAGGTCAGAATAGCCCATTCTCCCATATATTTCCACCTTTGACAGGGAAAACCTGTTCGCGCCGTCTCCGAACGTCCGGCTGACAATCGTTCGCTTCAAGGGAAAGTCTGCATCCGTGTTGACCTGTTTCAACTTGTAAAGCTTTCCAAGCGTCGTTCCGATGATCCATTCGTTGTTCAACCTGACTGAGGCAACCGCGCTCCACGGCTTGTGGACAACATCCTCTGAGCGCTCGTGCCACTCCATCGTTGACAGATCGAGGCACCATGAAGGCCGATCGGAAAAGCGGATCACGCATATCTTCTGACCCTCTGCTTCGTAGTAGAAGCAGTTTGTCGGGTCAGACTTCGAAATCGACGTGTTTACCGCGACATTCGAAACCGGCCTTTGTCCAATTCCATCAGTGACATACGCGATATTGTCGTCACCAACGAAAAACGCGCCGCTGTCGATCGGAGTTACAAGACCTGATGATTTGAGCCCGGTATCGATCACGGCCCCGGCCATCCTCGCAAACGCATCTGCCCCGCTCTGGCCGGTCTGATACCAGACCTCCCGACTCGTTTCCTTGAAAACGACAAACCTGCCGCCAATTGCGAGCCCCCTGAGTATCTTGTCGTCGCGTCCGTCAGCGGTCGTGAAGTTGAGCGCCGGAAGGGTGTTGGGATCTGCAACGTCAGACCACGCGAACTGGGAGCCGCCCCGCTCTGTCAGCATCGTGTATTGACCGATGTAGGCAACTGACCCGACAGAAGAAAAGTTTGCGCCTGTCGGTTTTGCGAGCGTCGTTCCGTCCCACGTGTAGTAGACACCGTTTGCAGCAACCGTCAAAATTCCGTTGTTGCTCGACATGAAGGTTTCGCCAAACGACAGGGCGCCAATGTCTGTAACCGTCGTTCCAACGACCCCCAGAAGACGCCCGTTTGCAGCCGCGTAGATCGTGTTCCCGACGCGCTCAATAGCCTTCAGGAATACCTCGCCGAGATCGGCAAGGGATTCTGTCCCTGGAACTGCCTTGATCACCACGTTCTCGTCGCCTGCCTGCTTGTAGCAGTTGAGCAGCCGTGACGTGTTCGCCGCCCTGTTGTCGTCATCAACCGAAGACTGGATGACAAGCTGCCGTATCATGGACGTGCCCGCGGGTTACTCCAGTATTGCGACGGCATCTTCTTGAGTGCTTGCGGCATCGAGCTTGCCGTGATGCTGATGTAAGCGGCCTGCACCTTCCTGAAGAAGTCGTCTGCATCAAAAGCCTGCGGCCTCTCGTAGTCTGGCGAAAGCCTGCTGGCGAGCATGTAGATCGCCCCTTCTTCGAACTCTGCAGAAAGCGGGAACGTGTCTGTTGCCGAAAGCTTCGTCCAGCTTGTATCAACACCGGACAGCTTCCACGCCGCAAGCATTCGATTCAGCGCGTCAAGACCGGCTGCCATGCTGTCGCCGGAAAGCGACTCGTCCTCTGCGGCTACGCCGATCTTGCGGTAAGCGGCCGTGATGATCTCACTTGTCGTCGCCATCCTCTACCTTCTTTTTCTTCGGCCGGCCGCGCTTTGCCGGCTTTGCCGTGGTCGGGCTGTCTGACCATCCGTCAGGAATTTCGTCCTCGAAAAGACGTGCTTCAACCTCGTCGCCGCGAAGCCTGTATCCCCATACGCTCATGTCATCCTCCTTGTGGTAGCGGGCGGCCCGAAGGCCGCCCTGCCGTCATCAGCCCCACAGTCTCGCTGCAAGGTCAGGATAGATCGCCTTGACGCCGTAGAGAACGTCCATGCGGATGATGTCCACGTCGTTGTCGATATCGTAGTCCTTGACGATCCTGACCGAAAAGCCGTTCGCGCTTTCACGGGCCTTGAAGGACGCGCCATCGGGCATCTCGAGCGGCACCGTCACGAGCGCAAAGGCATTCTTGTGGAATGCGAGGTTCTGCGGATAGTCCGTCGAGGCCGTGCCGAGAACCGTGATCGCCGCATTGTCGCCGGGTGCTGCAGAAACCGTCTGATACGGACCGGACGTGATGATCGCCGGCGAAATCGTCAGCGTTGCGTTGCCGGTTCCGTCAGCCGTCACGTCGTTGATGACCGTGAACTGCTGGAGATAGCTCATCACGGTCTTGCCGGTAGAGCCCTCGCCAGGAACCGGGTTCACGGCATAGACCCCGGCAATCGTAATGATGTCGCCAGCCTTGAGGACAGCAGAGTTTGCCGTCCAGTTGTCAGTGACCAGTGTCTGCGTGTTGTCGCCAGTCGCATTGGCGTAGGTGACGTTCTGATTTGCCCCGTTGACAAGGGGCGCGCCTGCCTTTGTGCCGACCGTGTGGTTCTGCACGTTCTGGGTCGCGAACACGTCGAATTTCGCAATCCTGCTGATCGCGGCATCCTCGTAGGCCGTCCGGCCGGTCGAGCCGATGGAGTCCAGCGTCAGCTTGTCGCCGATCACCGAATACCCGGCGTCCGGATTCAGGATCATCGAGCGATTGTCGGATCCGACCGCCATTTCATCGAGCCTCTGCGCCGCAGACGCGATGGACGCGAAGCTTGCAGGCGTGGTCCCGGGCGTTCCGACCGAGTTCCAGACCCTGTTGTAGAGGCCATGCAGGGCCCGGTCGATGGTGTTGGCAATCGTGATCGCAGCGGGCTTGATGTAGCGCTCGCTGTATTCCTCGATCGACAGGGTGAGGTCGGCGCTCGAGAAATTCCACGACACGTTCTTGCGCTGATCGACCGTGATCGTGGTCGTCTTTTCCTCGACGTCCTGGTTCGACCGCGTGGCGCCATCGACCGCGATGAACTTCACGGGCTTGCGGATCGATACCGTGTCGCCCTGCCCGCCGGTGAACTCCTTCTTGTATTCACGGTGGACCTGCCGCGCCATCACGACATTGTTTTCAAGCTGCATAAGCGCTTCCTTGGCGATCATGCTTGGGGTTACGATAGTGTTAGGCATGGTTCTGTTACCTTATCTTTCCGTCCATCCTCGCCTTCCTGTATTCCTCGTATGACATCTTGTCGGGGTTGACATTCCCGGCCGATGCCTTTGGCCTCACAGGGTTGATAGGTTCTGGAGCGGATGTGGTTTCCGTTCTTCGGCGCGCGACACGCGCCTCCAGCCGCCCAATTGCAAGGGCAGCCGAAATATCGTCCATTGCCGCGATCTGTTGCGCCTCTGTTCTGTTTGTGCCGAGATAGTAGGATATGTCGGCGCCAACGTCAGACTGGGCGATCAGGCGGGCCATTGTGTCGTTGATCGGAAGGTCTGGGGCAAGAGCGACCTGCTCGAAATCTGCATACCGGGATTTCGCATCCTCGATCTGGGCCGCCCAGTTGCGGGCCGCCTCGATTTGTTCGCGCTCGCTCAGAGCCTTGACTTCCTGTTCGACTTCCTTGGCCTCTGCCTCGATCTCCTCAGCCTTCGATTCAGTGATTGCCCTTGCGCTCTGGTAGGCGCCGAGAGCAATCAGGTATTGGTTGTAATCATCAAAATCGTCTTCCTTGGGCGGCTCTTTGCTCTGCGCCGCCTCTCGGGCCTTCTCAAGCTGTTCCTGCATCCTCTGCAGGCGCTCGCTGGCCTCGCGCGCTTCCTTGCGCAGGCGCTCCATTTCGGCCTTCCTGCGCTCGCGGCGCGCCTTGGCCGGGCTTACCCTTTCTTCTTCTTTTTCTTCGGCTTTTTCTTCTTGCACGCCATCTTGTGCAACCTCCTGTTCGTCAGAAACGGCTTCGCTTTCAGCCGCTTCCGTAACCTCCTCCTGTTCAGGGGCAGTCATCTGTTCTTCGGTCATGTTGTCTCCATCTGGATGCTTGCCAACGCACGGGCGACCGCATCCCTGATCGCCGCGTCAAGTTGTCCGCTCTTGATTGCAAGCTCAAGAGACTGCTCTGCAACGCCCAAACGGGCTTTTTCAGCGTCTGCTTCGGCGCGCTCTGCATCTGCCTCTGCCTTCTTCGCCTTCGCCACGTCCTCGGCAAGGCCGATCTCGGCCTGCTTCTGCTGCATGGCGGCCTGCTGAGCCTGCATTTCCATCGCCTGCAGGTCTGGTTGCTGTTGCTCGCCGGATATTCCGGGAGGAAGAAGCTTCTGCAGGCGCTCGGCAAGTTCTTCTGAGCCCGGCCAGTCCATGTTCTTGGCCACGATATCACCGGCAACCGTCGCGGCCGCAGGAAAGGCGCGCACGAAGTCGATCATGCTTTCAGCGGCTTCCTGACGGCGCGTCGTGAAACTCGGCCCGACCGAAACCCTGACCTCGTATTTGCCGCGAGACAAGTCGTTCATAACAACCGGCTGACCGCCGATGATCTGCTCG
Source organism: Paracoccaceae bacterium (assembly GCA_015487165.1). Classification (GTDB taxonomy): domain Bacteria; phylum Pseudomonadota; class Alphaproteobacteria; order Rhodobacterales; family Rhodobacteraceae; genus UBA5972. The sequence goes on from WFQE01000128.1 coordinate 16,482, forward strand.
TCGTTGACGGCAACCGTTTTCTCTGTATCATCAGATCCGATGATCTTGACCAGCCTGCGCGTGTCGTAAACCCTTGGAATCATGTCAACAATCACGCGCCCGCAGTAGGCAATGGATTTGGCGAGATTGTCAGTGTAGATCGAATTGGAAAGCTCGCTCTCGGCCTGCCTGCGGGCAATTGCGACTCCTGAAGTCTCGTTTGAGCGGTTTCCGAGGCCCGCATCGTAGATGCCGGTTGTCGCCTTCATGTCCTCCGCAGCGGTCAGGACCTCCTGCATCATGCCAGACGATGCGACAGGCGGGGAAGCGCGCTGGGGTAAACCGGGCGCCTTTTCGTCCGGATTATACGGAAGATATGGGTTGTGAGTTTTGTTCGCGGCCGCCCAATGAGCCTCGAATCCTGCAATCTGCTTTGGCGTGACAACAAATGGCGCAATAGGCTGCAAGGCTACAACCTCGGTTTGCGCAGACCGCCAGAAATTGTAAAGACGCTGCGGATCCTTGGCGTAGCGAATCACAGACGTTCTCACCACCTCGTCTCCAAGAATGAGCTCCTCACCCACAACAGCGATGACCGGGATATGCTTGCTCGGAAATTCCTTCGGGCCCTCAAGGACGTCTTTGCCGCTGATCTTCGCCCACATCACCTTGTGAGCGCGAACCGTCCGTTTTTTAACGAAATTAAGCGGTGGTGCAGGGTTTTCGACAACCGTTCCATCAGCCAATAGGCCAAGCTCGCGGTCGTAGTATTCCTTCCAGAAATACTCGGCGACGACAATCTTGTCGCCATCAACCCAAGCCGGAAGATCGTCATCAAGGGAAACTGGTGACGCGTCAGGCCACATCTCCCTGAAATCGTCTGACTCGACACGCTGGGTGATAAAGCACCAGTCCGCGTCCTCTCGCGTCGGCATCCTCGCGTCTGGGTCGTAATGGACGGAGAATGGATCGGCGATGCCCTCGATCACGATGTGCTGATCAAAGCTCTCGTCGCTCTCGTAGTCAGAGCGGACCCTGAAAAACCCCATCCCGCATTGAGCCGCTGACTCTGCAGCCCGCTCATAAACGTCTGAGGCGTTCGAGCGATACTCGATGCCACGGATCATGCCAGATATGATTTCAGCGACTTCTTCAGAGGCCTCACCATCACCGGGAAGCACCTTGACCGCAGGATTCAGACGGCGCACGTCGCCCGTGACCTGGCGGACGAATTGAGGCAGACGGTTGACGGTCAAAACCGGCCTGTCGGCGGCTTCGCGCTCTGATTTGATGCTTTCAGGCCACTGCCGCCCGGCAATGTTCTCAAGGTCGTCAAGGGCTTCCTCGCGATTTTCTGCATCAGCCTCGACCGCCTTCTCCATGCGCTTTACCGCGGTCTTGACGATATCGCTCATGTCCCGAGCCATCCGACGCTCCTTGGAATCCTGAGCTTGATATCGGCCTTGATCGGCTGCGCGATGTCAGGGAAAAGCTCCGACAAGGCCCACACGAGGGCATCAACACGGTCAGGGCTCCCTGCGCCCTCATATCCGCCTGTCGTCATCTGCGTCATCTGCCCCTCAAGCTCTGGGAATGATCCGACATGCTTGACTCGCCCCTGCTCATACAGCGATGCGATGGGCTCTGCCCTCACATGCTTTCCGCGGCTCGCGCGGACCTCGATGATGTTGAGATTAGGGGCCACAGATCGTAGCGTATGAGCTACCATGTCGCCGCCCTGGTTGACCTCTATTACCACGCCATCGGCTTGATATCCAGCCACAAGAGACGCCGCGCGCCTCGACCATTGCAGCGGAGACCCCTTGAGCGATGCGTCCTCGATGACGTAGCCCTCGCCGTCTTTGATCCCAGCCACGATAATACCATGCTCATCACTGTCGTCGCCTGATGTGACTGCAGGATCGACGGCAACCACGATCCGCTCAAGCCCCTCGATCGACGACACCCTGTAGGCGTCTATGATATCCTGAGACCAAAGGGCATTCGGAAGATCCCCGAGGATCTCGGCGTCAAGCTCCTGCCTGCCCAGCCTCGTCCCAGCGTAGCGCGCCTCTATACGCTCTAGGAATCGCTGCGAGAGATTGGCGCGATTGTCGTAAGTCCTGCCCCGCGTGACGTGGACTTTACCCTCCTTGCCGCTGACGATTGACTTGACCAATTCTATCGGCCGGGGGGTCGTCGTGACCACGATACGCGGCTGACCGAGGCGCAGGCCGAATTGCAGCTGGTCCCATGTCTCGCGGCCGTAGCGCCATTTGGCGATTTCGTCACACCATGCAGCAGAGTGCTCCGGCCCGCGAAGCTGATCAGGCTCAGTAGCGTTATAGGTAAAGGCAACTGCGCCATTCGTGAAATCGACCCGCCTCGCCGACTTGGTGTATACAGGCATACGATCTGGCGGGAAGCAGCGCAGAAGGGAATCAACCATCACGTCTCTGGCGTCTGCTGCGGTCTCTGCGACAAGCGCGATCTTGCCCGCGCGCTCCTCCTCTACGATCTTGCGAACCCACTCTGCGCCCGTCCTAGTCTTGCCGAAGCCCCGGCCTGCGAGCAGAAGCCATATGTCCCACTGACCATCAGGCTCCATCTGTTCCGGCCGCGCCCAGAAGGACCAGTCGTAGAGCAGGGCCTGCGCCTCTGCATCGGTCAGTCTCTTGATGATCTTCTGGCGCTGCCTCTTGTCTTGTAAGGCAAGGCGCTCTGCGACGCTCTCAGCCATCCTTGCGCGCTGCGATCTCGTCGAGGGCAGATGATATCTTCGCCGCGGCACCCTCGATCTTGATTGCTCCGCCGCCTGCGCCAGTCAGCTCTCTTCGCTCGGTGTATTCATCTCTGAATCGCGCCGCGACCTGCCGCGCCCAGAGGTTTGAGTTGAACTTGTCAGCCGTCAAACCCTTGCGCCCGACCTCTTCGAACCAGGCCTGAGATTTCTGCTTTGCGCGCGATAGGGCCTTGGAAAATTCAGGGAAATTTCTCGCCCACTCGTCCATGGTCGTGCGGTGGACATCACAGGCTTCGGCCATTTCAGACAACCAACCGCCATTTTCCCCAACCTTGATGACGGTCTCGCAGAACTCCTGCCTGTATTTTGTAGGTCTGCCTCTCTTTGCCATGGTCTTGATATTAAACGATTCAGGGATTTCTTCAAGCATTTAACAACAGGCGCTTGACAATGTAGCACAATGCTACTATATTGAGTGTTACAGCAAGGAATGGAGGAAGAAATGACTATCATTGCAAAAGCCATTTGGGGAGACCATCGCAAGACCCCCAATAGTCGCTACAAGTGGCTTGTGAAGGTTTCAAAAAGCGCTGCAGAAACGTATGTCGAGTGGCAGCTTGGCCGCCCCGCTGACATCGCCGCTCCTGTGCGGCTTTACTACAAGTCTCGCAAGGAAGCGCAGGCAGTTACAAACGGCATCAGGAGCATTGTCAGCGCGCAGACCGGATGCGCCGGCGATCATGGTGTTTTCACCTTCAACAATCCTGACTACTCGTGGGTGAAGTAATGACGGCCTTCGAGAGTTTCCAGATCGCTACCACTTACATCGCGGAAGGCAGGCGGGCAGAGGCCCGCCGCCATATCGCCAACGCCATCAGGTGGATCGACGCGACAGGCAAGGACAAGGCTATGCGTGCATCCTTGAGCAGGCGATCATGGATTTCAGGAAGATGATGGGTGAAATGAAATGACCTCGCGCGAATTTCAGGAGGCCCGGAAGTCTCTGGGCCTCTCCTCGGCCGGGCTGGCTCGGATGATGGGCGTTCATCCCGTGACCGTGAGGCGGTGGGAGTCTTCTCTGGAGCCTCCGGTATATGCGGTTCTTGTTCTGCACCTTCTGAGGGTAGTGCCGCGCAGCCGGTGGCCTTGAACAGGCCTTTTGCGGAGACCGGTTTTCTTGATGAAGCCACTTTACGGCCCGATATCTCGTTTTTCGACACCCTCAAAATCTCCCTATAATGGCCCGTGAGTGGGTGAAAAGCGCTTTTATGACCAACCCCAGCATCAAACCGCGTTTCGCCTGTTACGGCGGCTCTCAGTGGCGTGACGGGGCAACCACCATCCCTTTTGTATCCGGGATATTCACTTTTCGCGGCTTGCGCGGTGAGGATTCCATGGCCTGCCGGTGTCTCTTTCTGCGCTCTGCCTCGTATTCAGCGGCCCGGACTTCGCCGTAGGTGTTGCGATCACCAAAGAACAGGGACGAGCGGTATCCATCAAGATCGCCTTCGACGATCAGACCTCGGCGCAGCATTTCCGCAGCCCCGCCGCCATAGATCCAGTTTTCGCCGACCGACTTGCCGCTCTGGATGCGCTTTGCATTGATCGCTGCGGAATCCAGATCAACGCTTTCCTGCCGTTTTTTCGGAGCGACGTTCCCGGCGGCCGAGACGAAAACGGCGACGGCAGGCCATTCCTTGCCTCTGTGGGTTTCCATGATTGTCCTGAAAATACCGCGGACCCTTTCCTTGAGCGCTTCCCCGTCAAGTTCCGCCTCGATCCTGTGATTGATCGACTCCGCGGTCTGGCGCAGCCTTTCCAGCCTGTCCTCGTCTCTGAGATGTGAGGGCGGCGCGAACTGGCGTAGAAATCTGTTCAGCTCCGCCGTTACCAACTTCATCCTGGCCCGGTAGTCCATTGATCATCTCCTCAACCCTGTCGTGGAAGTTTGTCTGCGGCTCGTATTCGTCCAGCCATCGCTTTCGGCTCAGCCATCGCTCTGGATGAACCGTGTATTTTTTGTCCTTGCCCTCGCGCTCATTGGCATACCGTCGCATTGCGCTGATCAGGACGGCGGGCGTCGCTTCTTTCAGCGCCATCTTGTAGCGCTTCTCAGCCTCACCTTTTCCGACCTTTCGAGGACAGGCCGCCCAGAACTCATCGAAGCCATTTCCGGTGTATTTTTCAGTCGGAGAAAGAGCCAATTCTTTTTGAGAGACGTTAGTCTCTTTTTTCTTTATTTCTGAGTATGGGTATGGGTGCTTTAGCGAATTGCTAGCGTTCGCTAGGGTGCGTTCTTTAGATTTCAATGCTTTAGCACGACCTCCGCGCGCTCCCGAGCGCGCGTTAACTTCACGTTTCGTGTTAACGATGTGCAACTCTTGTGAGAGTCTTTTGTTCGTTATCACCCCGTTTTTGGCCTCGAAATATCTTTCGATCGACGCCCACACTCGGGGCCAATCACGACCGATTCTGGCGACCCTTTTCAGCTTCGCCTGATCATCCGGGAGGGTGCCGCCACGCTGCCACATGGCCATGAGGAGAAGTATGTAGGATCCGACCTCTTTGGCATCCAGATCAAGGGTGTCTCCAAGGAAATCAGAAACCCACAGCGGCATGTAAGGTGTCTTACTCATTTTTTTGCCCTTCCATGTCGGGCGGGTCTTGCATCTGATTGGCTTGTGGGATAGCAAGAACCCGCGCTTCTCACAAAACGCACCCTATCGCCGCTCACCGGCGAAAACAAGGCCGTCCCTCATGGGGCGGCCTTTTCCGTTAGCCTGACCACGACCTTACCACCGTGCTCAGGTTTTCCTTTCGAAATACTGATTTCCCAGCTGCTATCATCAACACCAACCGCATCTGAAATACCGTCTAGGCCTGACTTGATCGAGGCCAGCATGTTGTCGATATCCCGGCGCCGCGCATCAGGAGGGTGAAAGGTGATGGACACCATAAGTGCGCCGCTCATCTTTCCGACACCACGCTCCCTGCACAGCCAATGAGATGTGGCCCGGTATGCTTTTGCAGCTTTCGCCCGTCTCGCCCAGTGCTTGCGGGAATTGGGGGATAGATCTCGTGACGGCCACGGAATGACGACCTCAGCCATCGCCAATCCTTTTCTTCGCCGCCTCAAGGGCCTCAACAGCCTTCCCGTAGGTGGGTTGCCCGGGACGCTTACGCGCCATCTTTCGATAAAATTCAAGCCAGTAGTCGATTTTCGATGCCGGAAATTCATCCCGCCATGCACCTCCGATCAGGACCACACTCTTGCGGTCAGGCCTGACAATGCAGCGCCACCCCATTATTCGCTCTCTGGCCGCCAGCCGTCACGGATAAGACGGACATGATCACCCACCGCCTTCTGCCTGAGTCCGAGCGCCTGGGCGATTTCCTTGCGCGTGATCCCGGGATTTTCCATCAACATCCGATAGACGGCGGTGCGGTTCCTGATCGCCTCCGCCCTTTTGTAACCTCCGATATCATACCCCATTTCTTGCCTCCATATATGGTGTTTTGATGATGTTATAACTTTATGGTTGCTTTTACAACACTCGTTCTGTAAGCTTCTGTCACCACCACCCACGGGCCCGCCCCTGACCACCATCTTCCCGGTCGGGGGCGGGCATCACTAAAAACGGAGAAAGCAGATGATTGACCCAGTTGTTGAAGGCCACGTGTTCGGTTCCGACAATCCCGGACTGGACGGCCGCGAATTCAGGGCCGCCGCGAAAACCCGTTACGAATGCGTGTCCGATCGTGAAACTTTCGTTCGTGGAGCCATTGCAGCGGCCCGCCAGGCTGCAAGACGCGAGACCCGCATGGAGCTTGCCGCCGCCGGGTTCCGGTATGAGCTGACACCTTCCGGCGAGCAGGCCGTGATTCCAGGCTGCGAGCGCGATCGCGACCCCTCGATCATTCAGATGGAGTTGTTCTGATGCAGTATCTCGAAATCCTTTTCGTTGTCTTCGCTGTTTCGGCGCTGGTTTCGGCCATGTTCCTGCTGGTTACCGGGATTCCACATCCATACTGCCCGACACCGGCCTGCTGATGGACAGGAATCAGATCATCGAGGAATACGAGCGCCGCGAGCGGGAATCTGGCGGCCTCGCTCACTGCGACGTCAAGGCCATTGCTGACAAAATGGCCGAGGACATGAATATCCCTCGCGAGGACATCGTTGAGGTTCTGATCATGCACTGGGTGAAGGGTTTTGGCTAAAATAGCTCTCATACGTCAGGGAAACGGTTTCTTTCCTGCTACGAAGGCCGCGCAGGTCGAGGCCGAGAAGATCAGGCAGGGCATTCCGCTTCACGGTGACATTGCGGCAAGGCGGAACATGAAGTTCCATCGCCTATACTGGGCGCTGTGCACCTATCTCTCAGAGGCGCTCAACAGTGGTCCAGGAGATATCAGGTGGACGCAGGAAATGGTTTCAGATCGCCTCAAGATCGCGACAGGACGTGCCGACATGATCGAGCTTTCACCATCGATGCGTCGGAAATGGAATGCGCAGATCGCGGTGAAGCCGCAGAGTGTTTCTTTCGCCTCGATGGACGAGGCGGAGTTCGGTGCGTTTGTCGAGGCCTCGATCGCCTTTGTTCTGACCGAATTCGGAGATTGGGTCCAGGAGCACGAGGACTGGGTTCATGTGAGGGATATTCTTAATCATGCGACAGGTGGGCAATGAGACGCTTTGAGACGGCAGCGAAGATCATGACCAGCGCGAGAGGCGAGCAATGCACTCTCAGGCTGGGGTGCTGCAACCACGATCCTGAAACGACTGTCTATGCTCATCTGCGCATGTTCGGCTGGGGCGGGATGGGGCAAAAGCCGCCCGAACCTCTCGGGGTCTTTGCCTGCTCAGCCTGCCATGACGTGCTTGATCGCAGGAATGGAGGTGCAATCGAATACCGTGATGTGCTTCGCGCGCTCGGGGACACGTTGATACGCCTGCGTGAAAAGGGCGTCCTGATCTGCAAGTAGAGGATTCTGGCGGGGGATGAACATGAAACTACCTGAAATCATCGTCGCCTTAACGGTTCCGGCAATCGTTTTTACCATCGGCCTGATGGTCTCGGGGCTTCAACATCCGTTTTGAAAGGAAAAGACATGGCAGAACTTTATGCGGTGCGCGGCAAATCCAGCCTCAATGGATTGAGGCAGTGGCTGGCCAAGCGCGAATACGACGAAATCCTGTGGCCGCTCAAAGACAAGAAAGGCAGCCCGTTCATCGGCCTCAAGAACGGCGGCTCGCGGGCCGGGGTCATCGTGATCAACCGTGAAGGCATGATCGACACCGTGCTCGATCTTGTCGATGACATGGCGTGTTCCGACTTGATCGAGGATATCTGAGATGGAACTGCGGATCGGTGCGCAGGTAGCATTTCGTCGTGAGCCCGGGCTGCCGGTTGAGCGCGGTCGTGTGGTCGCCCGCACCCTCGGGGTCAGGAGCGTGCGGGACGGCCGGCTGTGCGTGATCTACGACATCGAGACCGCGGATGGTGAAATCATCAGGGGAATCGGTGACCTGAAACCGGACACTGAACACGATGCGATAAGCAACATCACATTGGCGCTCGACGCCTGATCTGAAAGGGAGATGAAATGACTTTCGTGTATTTCGACATCGAAACGATACCGGCACAGGATGATGCCGCACTGGAACGCGCCTATGCGGGCGTGAAGCCGCCGGCCAACATCAAGAAACCGGAAAGCATCGAGAAATGGATGAACGAGAACGCCGAGGCCGCGGCAATCGAGGCGCTTGGCAAGACCAGTTTCGACGGTGGTCGCGGTCATGTCTGCACCATTGCGTGGGCAATCGAGGACGGCGAAATCATGTCGGCCCATGTCAACGATCTCGACAACGAGTCCTATGCGATCTCGATGTTCTTCGATGCCGTCAGGTCGCAATCCAGAGCGGTTCTTGTCGGCCACAACATTCTCGGCTTCGACATCCCGTTCCTGACCAAACGTGCGGTCGTGCTGGGTGTGAAGCTGCCATTCTCTTCGTCATGGCCGCGCGATCCGAAGCCGTGGGAGAAATCGTGTCAGGACACCATGATCATGTGGGCCGGCGGGCGCGGAACTGTTTCCATGAACGATCTGTGCGACATCTTCGGGATCCCGGGCAAGGGCGATGGCATGCACGGCTCCGAGGTTGCGCAGGCATGGGCGGACGGGCGACACGACGAGATCGCCGAATACTGTCGTGAAGATGTCATGAGGACCAGAGAGATGCACCGCCGGTTCATCGCAGCCGGGTGGTAAGAGACGTGCCGTGAAACCTGGCACGAACTCCCCGGCCGCTGATGCAGGCTAGGCGGCCGGGGCTTTTTGGAGGACGAGAAATGACACACACGCCGGGACCATGGACAATCATCAAGCCGAATGTTGCGCCTGATTTCGAAATCTGCGCACGGGGCGGGCGTTCAATTGCCGTCGCGTTTTCTAACAGCATTGATGGAGAAGCAAACGCCCACCTTATCGCCGCAGCGCCTGACATGCTGGCCGCGCTGCGCGAGGCGCTACTGCTGTTTGATGAAGACACAACCATCTCGGCCAAGATCGAGGCCGCAATCAGCAAGGCGACAGGCAAGTGAACCCTCCTCCATGTATCCATTGCGGAAATCCCGCAAAGCTGGTCAAGGGAAGCGCTGTGTGGCCGCATAGGCAAGATCTTGCAAAGAAATGGGTGTGGGTATGCGATCCATGCAATGCGCGCTGCGGTTGCCATGGAGAAACGAAAAAGCCGCTTGGCTATCCGGCAAACTGCGAAACTCGCCGCGCCCGGATAATGCTACACAATCTCCGCCTCGACCCACTCTGGCGGAAGCACGGATACACGCGCGAAGATGTGTATCAGCACCTTTCGAAATCGATGGGCCTGCCGCGCAGCGAGACACATGTCGGGATGTTCACCCTTGAGCAGTGCCGAACCGCATGGGTTGAGCTTGGCGATCTATGGCCATCCAAACTGATCGAGGAATGAGAAATGAGATACCTGATCGAATATAAGGGAATCGAAGGCGCTGGCATAAACCCGAAGCCTTACCCGTTCACTGTTTTCGAGAACGCTCTGCCGACCTCGCGTGACGAGGTAATCAAGGAAATCCTCAATCACTGCGACGACAGTCAGTTCGTAACTGAGATCCGCGTCACCGAGATCGACGGCGACAAGGCGCGCGACGTGACCGAAGAAATCCTGGACGAGATGATCAGTGAGTGGGACTTTACCAACTACCGCTGGCCGACGATCTTCTACCAGTCGAAGCGTGATCCTGAACAGCTCGAAGCGCAGGCCGAGATCGAGGCGCTGGACGCAGCCCGACATGAAGATGCTGAACGCAGCAAGATTCAGGGAGGCAAGGCGTGAGCGAACGGCGGCCCACATCTCGGACTATTGTTCCATGTGGAACATGCAAGGCTTGCTGCAAACGTGAGTTGCTATTCCTGCATCCAGAGATGGGTGACAACTTACAAGACTACCGCTGTCACCCAGCTATCAATCCGGTCACCGGTCATGCAGGATACGCGCTAGATCATAACGCGAACGGCGACTGCATCTATCTCGGAGAGCAGGGCTGCACGATCTGGGACAGGGCACCGGCCATTTGCAGAGAATTCGATTGCCGCGACCTCTACAAGCGCAGGCGCAAGATTGCACGCAGCCTCAACACACAATCGTTCAATGACCTCCAACCGGTCATGCGCGCTGGAAAGGCTAGGCTGAAAGCGCAAAGGGGAATGCGATGACCAAGTGCCCGCTCGGAGACGACTGCGACCTCACGACCGCATACATGGTCGGATATGAGGATGGGAAAAGAATTTCCATGCGGCAAGTCCTTCGCGCAATCAAAGACAGCAGAGACCTCTTGAAGGCCCTCGCGCGCGGCTTTGAGCACGAAGCTAGCCACCAGATCGGAGAGCCAGGCCCGTGGGAGTTCGAAGACGGCGAGCCTGAGTGGGTTGAAGACCTGATCGCCTGCGCGAAGGAGGCCGTTTCGGAGATGATCAAGCATGTGGAGGAGGAGAAGTGACAGACTGGCGTGAAATCCCTGCAGTCGAAATTGACTGGGCCGCCAATCCTATCAGTGAGAGGGCTGGATACAAGGTAATCACGATGTGCAGCGACAGGTTCGACCAGGGAACTGGTCCACTTTCTCGGTTTTCTGCTGGCGCATGGGCAGACCTAACGCTTGGCGAGATTGCAGATCTTGGCCCCACCCACTGGCTGCGCTGTTCTGGAATCGGAGGAACCGCGGTCAGGGTCATCAAGTGGGTGATCGACCATGCGGCGGCTGGCAAGTGCCCGATGAAGGCTGGCAGCGGTAAGCCTGCGCACGATGCTTATGTGCCGAGACCTGTAGATGACTGACCGCCTTGATGACTCCGCACTCAGCACCATCACCTACATGCTGTGCGACGGCTATGGCGCCGAGGATATCGCGGTACGTCTGGCAGAGGAAAAGAAGTGCTCGGCTGCCCGGCTCCTGCCTCTTGTGCGCAAGCGAATCGATAAGCTGATGAAGCAAGGCGTTCTGGATGCGATCTATGAACAGGATAAAGGCGCTTGAAGATCTTGAAGATGCGGTGATCGTCCTTCTCTATCGTGTCGAGGCCCTAGAGAAGTCTTTGGCGACCGCCGCTGAACGTGATATGATTGGAAAAGAGGCCGGGCGCCCACCCAACACGGCACGCCCGACCTCAGACAGGAAACTGAGATTCCCAGATGTCGGAAAAGATAAATGATCTGAGCGCCCAACACAACAGCCCGGAAGACTGGATGGGTGGTCGCCGCATCAAGGTCTACAAGCCGATGCGCGAAGGCGACATGTATATCGCCCTCATCACGCGGGTTCCGATGATTTTCAGGGCCAGAACCGCGATCGGCGCGAAACGGATGGCTGCAGAATGGGCGGCAAAGAACATCAAGCGATATGACGGCTACGAAAAGAAGGGGTGGAGGCATGTCGAGTAATGCGCATCCCGTCTGACGAAACCGATCTCTTGGCGTGGCACACCTCGTTCATGGCCGGCGAAAACCCCGAACGCCATGAGGGCGAACCTCAGTGCGGGTGGTATAAAACCCGCATGGTCAAGTCGGGCCCGTGGGTTCCGGTGCTGATCTGGTGCTGGCAGAGCATCGATGAAAACGGTCAACTGGATGCACCGGAAGAAATGAGACTGGTCGTCGATGACAGGACCGACACAAGAGACCCGGCCGATATCTGGCTGTGGCTGACCCCGATCTCAAAGGAAGAATATGACGGACTCGTTGCAGATCGGGAGCGGCAGAGACAGGCGAGACCGGCAACGTCCGCGGTTGACCTTTCCGCGGCCCCCACACCACCGAAAGGATAGGAAATGGAGAACGAACAGATCAAGCCCGTTGGCCCTGACGAGAGGGTTGAAAGCACGGAGCCTGCGGCGGCCGGTATCGGTCACAACCTCGGCCCGGTTTTCGACGTCGAAAAGCGTGATGCACTGGCGAAGCAGGCGGAGAAATTCACGTCAGTGTCCAGCGCATGGGCCAAGCATGGAGTCCGCGACGAAAAGGACGAAGCCCTGATCACCGATCAGATCACCGGCCTGCGCAAGCTGAAAAAGATCGTTGATGAAGCGCGGATCGCCGACAAGAAGCCGTATGACGATGCCGCGAAGGCCGTGCAGGCCGCCTATGTTCCGATCATCAGGAAGATCGAGGCTTCCATCGAGGCCTTGAAGCCGAAGCTGGCCGCGTATCTGACCGAAAAGCAGCGCCGGATCGAGGATGAGCGGCGCAAGGCGCAGGAGCAGGCCGCAAGGGAGGCGGCAGAAGCGCAGAGACTGGCCCAGCAGGCCGAGGAACAGCAGGACATCGCCCGCCGTGTCGAGGCTGAGGAAGCCATGAAGGCGGCTGAGAAGGCGGCAAGACAGGCTGCAAAGCCCGTCAAGGCACAGGCGCGTTCCGCATCTGGTGCCGGCCGCACGATCTCGACGCGCACGATACGGGAAGCAAGGATCACGAACATTCGCGCCCTGTTCCTGCACTACCAGGACAAGCGGGAAGTGGCTGATGTCCTGCTGAGGCTGGCGAACGCCGATATCAGGAACAAGGATGTTGACGAAACCAAGATCCCGGGCATCGAGATCAAGACCAGAACCGTAGCCGTTTAGGAGGGCGACATGAAGGAAATCATCGAAACCCCTAATTCCATGGTGCAGGCGCTTGAGTCCGCACAGATCGACCAGCAGATCGCGACCGCTCACCGATACCCGCGCAAGATGACGCAGGTCCACCAGAACATCTTGTCGCTGGTCAGCATCTCAAAGCAGGCGGCCGAGGAATGCAGCTATGCGCTGCCCCGCGGCAACAAGCCGATCACCGGCCCATCTATCAGGCTGGCCGAGATCGTGGTCAACCAATGGGGTAACTGCCGCGTCGGGGCGCGAGTCGTGCATGTTGACCGTGTGGAAAAGTATGTGGAAGCCGAAGGTGTTTTTCATGATCTGGAAACCAACACGGCGGTCACGGCCAGGGTGCGCCGGCGGATCTCTGACCGGAACGGAAAGCTGTTCAACGACGACATGATCATCGTCACCGGCAACGCTGCCTGTGCCATCGCCAAGCGCAATGCAATCCTGTCCGGTGTCCCGAAGGCAATCTGGCATGACGCCTATGAATATGCTCAGAAAACCATCCGTGGTGACGCCAAGACGCTGCCTGAACGCATCGATGGCGCGATGAAGGCAATGGCGGCCTTCGGGCTGGCCGAGGAAGATGTATTCCGTCTCGTCGGCGTGGGTGGCCGCCGTGACATCACGCTCGAACACATCTCGCTGCTCACGGGCATGTATAATGCCCTGCGCTCCGAGGAAACGACTGTGGAAGAACTGATGGCAACCTCGGCGGGCCGTGATGACGACGACCGGCCCGAGGACGGATCGATCACGAGCAAGCCGCGCCGGAAGGCGGCGAAGAAGGAAAAGGCGGTCAAGGCCGCGCCTGAGACGGCAGGCGAGCCCGATCAGAACGCAGCAGGCCCAGAGGGCGCCGGACATGACGCTCCGCAGCCGCAGGGGGCCACACAGGACGCAAGCGGACCTGATCCGGCACGGTTCGAGGATCTCGCCGATACAATCATCAATGATCTTCTCGATGCCGCCGACCCCAATGACGTGTTCGAGCTCTATGAAGATCAGATCATCCAGATGGAGGGTATCGCCCCGGCCGCCTATGAGCGGGTGATGAAGGAGATCGAGGCCGCCCGGGTCGGGTTTTCCGGCGAAGGCTGAGACATGCCGAGATGGCCGAAAAGTGAAGATGAGCCCGTCATATGCTATGTCCCGTATCGTGGCGGGTTCATCGTCAAGATCAACGGCAAGAATGCCGGAAAGATGATCGCATCAAGGCGCGACGCAAAGGCCGCGGTCGCGAAACTGAGGGGCCAGGTAAGGCCGTGCCTGACATGCGGGCGCAAGATCATCTCGGAAGGACCGCACCACAGGCTGTGCGCCTACTGCCGGGCAAGATCATGGGACTACTGAAATCAAAGAACAGGAGAAGGTGACATGAAGCACGTGACACTCGCAGCAGCCCTCGTATCCTCAATTGCTGCCCCGGCCTTCGCACACAGCAAACCGGATCCAGACGTATCATTCTGCCTCAGCTATGCAGAATTGGGCAAGGGCATCGCGAAGGCCAGAGACGCAGGCTATGACGAAGCAACGGTGCTGAACGCGCTCCTGCGCGGCGGCCTGTTCGATGCGGCACCGCAGTTCAGCTACCGGATCGTGCGCGAGGTTTTCGAGAGTCCGCTTGGGCCGGAAGAAATCAGGGAGGCTGGGTTTATCAACTGTATGGAGGCCATGAAATGACCGACCGCGAGAAAGCCCTCGATGACCTCATGGAAGAGGATGCCGACCTGATTGGCGTGGACCCTGATATTGAAGCGGCTGCGCCAGAGCGGATTGCAGTGAATTTCGAATGGGAGGACGGATGCTGCCCGGTCGAGGACATGAGGGATGTCCTGAATGACGATGTGGGAAAGTTCTTCTCACGAGATGAAGCGGTCGAATACATCCGCGCCGACCTCGCTAAGCCGCGCGTGAAGCGGCTGGTGTGGCACTCCGGCGACCCTGCTTATGGAGGCCAATTCTCATTCACAAATGTTGATTGCTACTCGGTTGTGGGAGGCAGATCAGATCAGAAGTGGGACATTTATCTCGACATGGCACCATCAGATCACGGCCCATTTGATACCCTCGAAGAAGCCAAAGCCGCCGCCCAAGCCGACTTCGAGCGGCGCGTAAGGGAGTGTTTGGAATGATAAAGGTAAAGCCGATACGTTACAGCAATTCATTCATCGCTCACCTCTGCGATATTGTCGCAAGTGATATTGAAGAAATCCGTGTGGGCTCTCAACATTGGATTGATCTTGAAACCGCCGATGGAGGCCACGTCGTAATCGGAAGATGCTACGAGATAAATCACATTACCGTAGGCATCTATATTGGCGGTGGTGTTAAGGAGGCTTTCAAATGACCGACCTGAAACCGTGCCCGTTTTGTGGCGGTGTGAACATTCTCTCTGGCGGTGATGATAAATACGTTGGTGTATGGTGTGATGATTGTGGCGCGAGTGGGCCAAATGGATACAATTGTGGCTCAGATTGGAACCGTCGCGCCTCGCCATGGCAGCCGATTGAGACCGCGCCGAGGGATGGGACGTCTGTTGACCTGTGGATCGAGTCTGGTCGTGGCGGATACAGGCTCGAAAATCACTGCTTTATTAATGGGTCTTGGCGGGACGAAAACGGGCTGCCGTTTGGTAATCCTGTTACCAGCAGCGCTACTCACTGGATGCCGCTGCCCGAGCCGCCGGAGGGTAAGAAATGAAAGTTCATGATGTCGAATTTTCAGAGCCAATCCTTGAGCGCGCGTGGGAAATGTCCTGCGAAAATGGGCTGTCGTATCGTTCCCTTCGTGACGCATTTATAGAGCTTGGCTATCGTGAGGGTGATTTCCTATCGCGCGCTGCAGACCGCCTCCTACAGCGCAAGCGCAAGGCTGGAGAGTGCTATTACAAGCACGGAAAATGGCATGTCGTGGAGCCGCCGAAATGATCGAGCCGTCAGACACAGAGCGCGCAGAACTTCACGATACGAGCGCGGCCTTGCCCGGGCGGAACGTGCGTTTCGACGCTCAAAAATGAGGAAGTAAGATCATGTTCAAGATAGCAGTAAAGACCCTCTCCGCGACAGCAATATTCTTCTCGCCAATTCCGCTGATAAAGGC
>WFQE01000129.1 GCA_015487165.1 Paracoccaceae bacterium
CGCTGATCGTGTTCGGGTCCATGACCACCGCGCCCTGGATGAGCCAGCTCATGCAGAGATACGGGCGCAAGGCCGGGTTCTTTGTCGGCACGCTGGGCGGCGCGCTGGGGGCGACCATCGGGGCATGGGGGCTGATCCAGTCGTCTTTTCCGCTGTTTCTGCTGGGGTCGTATTTCACCGGCATCTACATGTCGGCGCAGGGTTTCTACCGCTTTGCCGCTGTTGACACCGCGTCTGACGATTTCCGCCCCAAGGCCATGTCCTATGTGATGGCGGGCGGGCTGGTTTCGGCCGTGATCGGCCCGCAGCTGACCAAGTTTACCGCCGATGCGATGGCGGTACCGTTTCTTGGCACCTATCTGAGCGTGATCGCCATCAATATCGTCGGCTCGCTTCTGTTCCTGTTTCTGCGCATCCCCAAGCCCGAGCCGCTGGCCGAAGGTGCCGATGGCGGGCGCAGCCGGCTGGAGCTGCTGAAATCGCCGCGCATCGTGGTCGCGATCATCTCGGCCATGGTGTCATATGCGCTGATGAACCTGATGATGACCTCGACCCCGCTCGCGGTGGTGGGCTGCGGCTACAGCAAGGCCAATGCGGCCGATGTTGTCATGGGCCATGTGCTGGCCATGTTCGTGCCGTCCTTCTTTACCGGTCATCTGATCGCGCGCTTCGGCGTGGAAAAGATCATCGCCACGGGGCTGGTGCTGCTGGCCGGCGCCGGGCTGGTCGGGCTGTCGGGCGTGCAGCTGGAGAATTTCTATATCGCGCTGGTGCTGCTGGGGATCGGCTGGAATTTCGGCTTTATCGGCGCATCCACCATGCTGGCAGCCGCCCATGCCCCCGAGGAACGCGGGCGTGTGCAGGGCATGAACGACATGATCGTTTTCGGCATGGTCACAGTGGCGTCGATCGCCTCGGGCGGGCTGATGAACTGTTCGGGCAGTTCGGTCATTGCGGGCTGGAATGCGGTGAACCTGGCGATGATCCCGTTTCTGGCGCTTGCGGGCGCGGCGCTGATCTGGCTGGTGATGCGCCCGGATCAGGATTGAGTCGACAGACCGGCGCAAACCGGGGGCGCGGAACGCCTGCAAAACGCCGCAACCAGCGCTCAGTTTTCGGAAAACAATGTCTCGAGCGCGGCCAGGGCGCGGCGCACATGGTCGGCGGCGGTTCCCTCGCTGGAGCGAACCCAACCCGACATGGCCACCTTGATGGCACCCGCGATACAGGCGGCCATCAGCCGGGGCCTGAGCGCATCCGGCGCAACCTTCAGGCGGCCAGCGATCAGTTTGCAGATGATCTCTTCATATTGCTGGAACGCCTTGTCGCGCACCAGGACCAGCTTGGGATGTGTCTGGGACAGTTCGAACAGAACTCGCAGCTGCGCGCGGTCCTCGTCGACATCCTCGAACTGGGTCAGCAGCAGGGTTGCGACATCATTCAGCAGGCTGCCCTTGCCCTCGTTGAAACAGGCGATCGCGCCTTCGTCGAAATCGATCGGCGGAGGCATCAGCGCCTCTTCCTTGAAGGCGAAATAGTTGAAGAAGGTGCGCAGGCTGATCCCTGCCTCATGGGCGATCATTTCGGTTGTCACATTGTCGATGCCCCGCGTCACGACAAGCCTCAGCGCCGCCTTGCGGATGGTATCGGCCGTGCGCATGCGCCGGCGCGCGCGCAAATCACCAGAACATTCCGTCATGCGTTCCTGCCGCTCCATGATCCTTCAGCTTTCCAGTGTGCGAGCAGGCCACCCCGGACCCGCGGCAGCGCCCGACATGTGACGATGAATTCACTTGCATATCGTGCAAATTTTGCATAGCACGCAATATCAACAACTGTCAAACGCCACGCCCAGGCGCAACCGAACGGGAAGATACATGATCCGCCTTCGCCATTTCCTGACGACCTTCGCGCTGTTTCTCGCGACCTTGATCGCCCCCCAGGCCCAGGCGCAGAACGCCCCCCACGTCACGGTCATCAACCCAGCCCCGGCAGAATTCGTTGATCGCATCCCGGTCAGCGGCACGCTGGTCGCGCGCGAAGAGGTCTTCGTCAACACCCGCATCAACGGACAGGTGATCGAGAAACTGCTGGTCGATGTCGGCGACCGTGTCGAAAAGGGGCAGCTGCTGGCCGTTCTGGACAAGCGCCAGATCGAAGTCCAGCTGGCGCAGGCCGAGGCGGACCTGCCGCGCGCCAGGGCTGCCGTTCAGCAGGCAAAGGACCAGATCACGCTGGCCAAGGCGCGCCTCAAACAGGCGCAGACGAATTACGACCGCAACCTGCGCCTGCGCCAAAGCGGCACCATCTCGCAGGCAGTCTTTGACCAGAGCAGCTCGGCCCTGGATCAGGCACGCGCCTCGGTTGCCGCCGCCGAGGCAGGCCTTGGCATCGCGCAGGCACAGCTGCAATCCGCCGAAACCCGCGTCCGCAGTGCCAAGCTCAACCTTTCCTTCACCGAAATTCGCGCCCCCGTGGCGGGCATCATCTCGACCCGATCCGCCCGGTTGGGCGCCGTCGCCGTTGCAGGCCCGCAACCCATGTTCCACATCATCCGTGACGGCGAGGTCGAGGTGCAGGCGGATGTGATCGAATCCGATATCGGCCGCATCAAACCGCGTGATCCGGTCAGCCTGCATATTTCGGGGCTGGGAAAACGCAGCGGCAAGGTGCGCCGCATCTCGCCGCGCATCGATCCACGCACACGCCTGGGCACCGTTCGGATCAGCCTGGACAGCGCCGATTCCCTGCGTATCGGGCTGTTTGCCAATGGCTGGATCACGGTCGGCC
>WFQE01000130.1 GCA_015487165.1 Paracoccaceae bacterium
CACCAAGGTCGCGGGTCTCGAACGGGGCAGGGCGGTCGAGGTCGCGCACCGCGTCCATCACGCGCTCGGCCGCCTGGGCATAGGCAGCGCGCGCCGACAGGCCCGAATTGGCCCAGGCCGGCGCCACCACAGTGACCTCGCCCTTGACGCCGTCCAGCACCACCACCACTGACGGGCGCAGCATCACCGCATCGGGCAGGCCGAGCGGATCGGGGTTCACATTGGGCAGATGTTCGACCAGCCGGATCATGTCATAGCCCAGATAGCCGAACAGCCCGGCCGAGATGGGAGGCAGATCGTCGGGCAGGTCGATACGGCTTTCGGCCAGCAGGGCGCGCAGGGCGGCCAGGGGGTCGTCGCCGGGGATGTCTTCGAATGCTTCCGGGTCGAAACGGGCCGAGCGGTTGACGCGGCTTTTGGTGCCGCGACATTCCCAGATCAGATCGGGTTTCATGCCGATTACCGAATAGCGCCCGCGCACCTCGCCACCGGTCACGCTTTCCAGCATGAAGGAATTGGCGCGCGCCTGTGCCAGCTTCAGCATCAGTGAGACCGGCGTATCCAGATCGGCGGCCAGACGCGTATAGACCACCTGGTTTTCACCCGCATCAAAGCCGCGCGCGAAATCCTGAAATGACGGTGTAATGGCCATGTTACCTGAAGCTGCTGTGCACGGCGTTGATGACGGCCTGGTTGATCACGACACCGGATTTGGTTTCAACGGCATTGGCAAAGCCCTGAAAAACATCTCCGGCCAGTTGCTGCCCGTAACGCTGGCTGACCGAGGCGATGGTCTGCTTGTTCTTTTCGCTTTTTTCGTCAAAGGGCTTGATATTGTCCAGACGTGCGATCACGACGTCATCGCCTTGCGAGACGACAATGACATCCCCCTTGGCGGCCTTGAAGATCTCGCTCACCAGGGTCTTGGGGGCATCCTTGACGGCTGCATCGCGGGTGAGGGTTTCCTTGGTCAGATCCAGCAGCCCCTGCTGTGCAAAGGCTTCGCCGCCCTTGATCCGATCCTTCATCTGCTCGGCCAGCTTGCGCAGGCGCTTGCGGGTTTCCTCGGCCTTCCAGTCGGCAATCACTCTGACGCGCAGCTTGTCCAGCGGGATCAGCGTCGGCGGAATGATCTTGTCAAGCCGCAGGGCAAAGATGGTGCCATCGTCGGCCATCTTGACGCTGGGATAATCGTCCTTTGCGACCTTCAGCGCCTCTTTGCGAAAGCTGTCGTAACGGGCGATGCCGTCCTTGCTGTCGGCGGTAAAGTCGATCTTGCCCAGCTCGGCCGGGGTTTCCTTGGCAGCATCTTCCAGCTCGGCACCCCCGGCAAGCAGGTCGTCGATCTTGCCCATTTCCTTTTCAACGAGGCTGCGCGCCCTTGTCACCACATATTCGGCCGCCAATGTCGGGCGGGCCTGTTCAAAGCTGGTCTTCTTGCCGGGCAGCACCGCCTTGATCCGGAACAATGCCGGGCCAAGGGCGGAATCGACGGGGCCGATGATGCCGGGCTTGTCGGCGGCAAACAGCTTGTCCGCCGCTGCCTTGGACAGGTCACTGCGCTGGACCTCGCCAAGCGCGGCATCCTTGGGGTCGATCCCGCGTTCCTTGACGATATCGTCAAAGCTTTTCTTGCCGGAATCGATCTCGGCACGCGCGGCGGCGGCTTGTTCGGCCGTGGGAAAGACGATGCGGTCAACGATGCGCCGGGCAGGGATGTTGAAGCGGTCCCTCTGTTTTTCATAAGCGTCGCGCAGTGCCGCCTCATCGATTTTCACCTTGTCGGTCATCATGTCCGGGGACAGGCGGATATAGGTGATGCGCCGCGTTTCCGGTGCGGTATACAGGTCGGGATGGGCGTCATACCAGGCCTTGATTTCCGCATCTGTCGGCTCTCGCGTCGGGCCGTCCAGCATTGCCCGTGTCACCTTTGTCCAGATAAAGCTGCGCTCTTCGCCGACATAGCGCAGAAGCGCAAGCGCATAGCTTTCCGAGCCACGGATCCCCGCCGTCACAGCCGATTGCAGGATCGCGCGGGCGGTTTCCTTGCGCAGGATTTCCTCGTATTCCGCCGGCTTCAGGTTCACCCGGCGCAGGGTCGATTTATAGGTTTCCTCGTCGAACTTGCCGGGCAGGTTCTGGAATGCGCGGTTGCCGATCACGGCATCGCGCACCCGCTTGTCACCGATGGAAAGGCCGATGCGTGCATTCTCGCCGTCAATCGCAGCCGATGCCAGAAGCTGCCCCAGAACCTGCCGGTCCAGTCCAAAGCTGATCGCCTGTTGCAGGGTAAAATTGGTGCCGGTCTGGCGCGACAATGCCTGCAGGCGCGAATTCAGCGCGCGGGCATATTCGTTTGCGGTGATTTTCTGATCCCCGACCAAAGCGACGGCCTGAACGCCGCCTCTGCCGACCGAGCGGACACCGAAACCTGTAAGACTGAGCGCCAGCAGGCCGAGGATGGCCCAGACGATCATGTTGCCTTTTTTCTTGGGGCGCAGAGGAGCGTTCATTTTCGTGCTTTCCTGAGATCAGACCTGGCGCATGTATTAGGGGCCTTCGCAACGGGATACAAGCGCGGCCGCGCCCATAATGCGCCCGTTCACACAGAAAATGCCGCAAGCCTGTCGAACATTTCCCCGATGCCTTGGGCATCGACATTGGCAAAAGCCACGCGCATCTGGGTTTCTGCCGACCCGCTGCCACCTTCGGCGCCGGTGGGGGCAAACATCGTGCCGGGCAGCATCAGGATGCCGGTATCGCCAAGGATTCGCCGGGCAAGTTCATCCGAAGCCATGTCAAAGGGGTGTTCCAGATAGGCGAAATATGCGCCGGCCCCAAGCAATCGCCAGCCCTTTGCGCGCGCCAGCTCGCGTTCAACAGCGGCGCGACGGTCAAGGATCTCGCGCCGCTGTTCGCGGCGCCAGTCACCAAGATTGCGCATCCCGAACAGGGCGGCGCGCTGGCCGATCTGGTTGGCACAGATCGTGACGGTATCAAGATATTTCTCGACCTGCCGCATGCGCGCAACCGAGGTCAGCAGCGCGCCGACACGGTGGCCGGTCAGGCGATAGGCCTTGGAAAACGAATATAGCTGGATCAGGGTCCGGTCCCAATCGGGCTGTTCGAACAGGTGGTGGGGCGCACGATCGCGGCTGTCGAAATCGCGATAGGTTTCGTCGACGATCAGGGCGATGCCGTGGCGGCGCGCAAGATCAAAGAACGCCTGCACCGTTTCCGCGGGGTATTCGGCGCCCGTGGGGTTGTTCGGGGTGACCAGAACGATTGCCTTGACGCGCGAATCCAGCAGTGCCTCGGCCTGCTTGGGGTCGGGCAGCATGTCGCTTGCAACGGGCAGTGGCCGGCATTCGATGCCCGCCATGTCCAGCGCCATCTTGTGATTGAAATACCAAGGGGTCGGCAGGATCACCGCATCACCCGCCCCGGCAAGCGTGGCAATCGCGGCGGTGAATGCCTGGTTGCAGCCGCTGGTGATGGCAACCTGTTCAGGGCGGATTTCGCCGTTATAGGCGCGGCTCCATTCGCGGGCGATTTCGTCGCGCAGCTCGGGCAGGCCAAGGACCGGCCCGTATATATGGGCGGCAGGTTCCTCGATGGCAATGCGGGCGATTTCCTGGCGCAGGGGCAGGGGCGGGGGGTCGACCGGCGCGGCCTGGCTGACATTGATCAGCGGCTTGTCGGCGGGAATGTCCAGCGTTTCCAGCCAGCGCCGAGCCTCCATGACGGGCGGGGCAAATGTGGCGCGAATGGCTGGGTTGAAGGGGCTGGTCATCACGGTTTCCTGAAGGGCAGGGGGTGATGTGATTCCTACAATGGCCTCCTTTCGGCGGCAAGCGGTCAGCGGCTCAGGCGCGCGCGACGTCGCGGCCAGTGGCGCGTGGATTCCGGTCGAGATTGCGCACCGATCTGTGCATCCAGGCAAGCGTTGCCGTGACCAGTGCCAGCATCAGCAGAAAGGGCACGGTCCAGATGCCGGTGGCGTCCAGCAGCAGGCCAAACGCGACGGGCAGGAAAAATCCCCCCAGCCCCCCGATCATTCCGACCAGGCCCCCGACGGCGCCCACATGATTGGGATAATAGACCGGGATATGCTTGAACACCGCCGCCGAGCCGAGGCTCATCAGGAAACCCAGCAAGACCGTCAGCGCCACGAACAGCGG